>JAGPDT010000022.1:18648-48420 GCA_018057455.1 Flavobacteriales bacterium
GGGTGAATGGCGGTTTGTGATGGGTGAATGGCAGAACCATCCTGAACGGGCATGCAGCCGTTTCTTGTTTCAGCTTTCAACCTTCCTGTTTCCTGTTTCAGCTTTCCTGTTTCAGCTTTCAGCTTTCTTGTTTCAGCTTTCAGCTTTCCTGTTTTCAGCTTTCCTGTTTCAGCTTTCAGCTTTCCTGTTTTCAGCTTTTCAGAATGAATTGCGCCAGAAGCAAAAAGCCCCGCCGGAGCAGGGCCATGCCATGTGTGGAGAAGCGGGTCACCGCTTGGTGAACGAATCGCCCATTTTATTATCGAAGTTCAGGTAGTACAGGCCCTTGTCCAGGGCGGCCACGTCCACCTCGGCGGCATAGCCGCGTTTGACGATGTTGCCGTACTGGTCGTAGATCTCGTAGAGGCTGCTGCTGCTGAGGTGGATGGCCTTCTTCGCCTTGTCATAGGACCAGGTGACCGCGGCAACACCCGGGTCGGTGAAGGTCATGCTCTCACTGACGCGCGGGCGCTTGGTCAGGTCGGTTTGCGCCACCCGGAAGGTATTCTCACCGCTGTGGGGCACCACTTTGAAGGTGTAGGTATGCTCACCCGTGGTGCCGATGCCGGGAACCTCGCCTACGCGGACCCACTTGTTCCAGCGTTTCTGCTGCACCACAAAGGGGAGCTCGCCGGTTTCGTTGGTGGTGGTCCAGCTGTAGGTGCCATCGGCGGCAATGCCCTGCTTGACGATGTTGAAGGTGCTTTTGGGCTTGAGCACTTCCGGGTTGAGCACCAAGGGGGAGCACCCGTCCTTGTGGAGGATCTTCACGGTGACCTTATCGCCGATCTTCAGGTTGTACACGCCGAGGTCCACCTCAAAGGCGCTGGAATTGAGTTCGTCGGTGCTCACCTTGTCGTTCACGGTGACCTGGTACACGCAGAAGCCCACGCCCGCCTCGGAGAAGGGGTTCTGCACGAAGATGTTCTTGCCTTGGTAGTGCCCTTCCAGCACAATGGTGGCGGCTTGCAGGGACAAGGCGGGGAGAATGGCGCCAAGGAAGAACAGATGACGGAACTGGAGCATCGAGCGGATCATGAGCGGGCTAAATATAGCATACGTGGGCACCGGCCGGCGGTCTTGGATGTGCATCTGTTGCATGGGCGTGGTTCAACTGGGCCATGCCGGCCGGACGGCGTAGGCCATGCGCCGGATGTCTTCCGGGGAAAAGGGGGCTCCTCCCCGCAGGTCTTCCACCTGGAAGGTCCGCCCGTCCACGGCGATCGAGCGGTGGAAGTGGTGGAAGACCAGGGTGGTATCATCGGGGAATTCAGAGCGGTAGATCAACAGCTCCGGCGTGTCTTCCAACAGGGTGTTCTTCTTCAGCAGGTCCCGGTCCAGGTCGGCCTTGATGCGGTCCATGTCCGGGGGCGCCTCGAACAGTTGAAGGCCGAAATGATCGCCTGAGCGGACCTCGAGCTTGCCCACCTCATCCTTCCACAGGACCGAGGGTGCCGGGAGGCCTGCGGGCAGCTGTACGGCCAATGGCAGGTGGTAAGCGCCCAAGTCGATCCGGGAGGCGGCCTTGATGCTGTCTTCCACGGCGGCCATTTTCTTCACCGCATCGGCCCGGCCATCGCCGCAGGCGGTGAAGAGCAGGCCCATGGCCACACAGGTGGCCGGGATCATTGCATTCATGGGGCGAATGTAGTTGCACAGACCGGGGTGAGTGGCGTGCCGGGCGCGGACCTGGCCGGGTCAAGGCCGCCCCCCCACCACCACCCGCACCCCTTCGCTGTGCGCCGAAAACTCCGGTGCGTACAGGCACATCGCCGTGGTGATGCCGTTGCTGAAGTTGCCTTCGTGCGATACGCGCAACTCGTACTCGAACACGTAGGTACCCGGCTCCATGTGGTCGAAGAAGAAGTCCGTGGCGGCATCGCGGGTGCTTTGGTAATAGCCCAAACCGCCTTGGAAGCGGTAGCCGCTCAACGTTTCGGTGGGCTCTAAACCGGCTGCCCGCAGGTCCTTCAGGTGTACGTAGTCCATGGCGCGGTCGGTGCGCAGCTCGATGCGGACGGTGAGCTTGTCGCCGGGTTTTAACGCACGGGCCTTGTCCAGCGCCACCAGTTTTGCGCCTGCATCCGTGGCCGTGTTCAACAGCACTTGCTTCTTGATGCTGAACGGGCTTTCCGCAGTGGTCACCTTGTCCATCTGCTCGAAATACTGCCAGTACAGTGCGCCCCATGCGGCCCGGTCGGCGGTGGTGGTCACGGTCACTTGGCCCATGGCGGGCTTGATCGCCTCCGCAGGCCAGGTCTTGGTGAAGTAGCCCGTGCCGGCTTCCTGATTTCCGGCCACCACGGCTTCTCCGCCCACGGCGATCTTGGGCGTGCCCGCATCCTCCAGCCAGTCGTCGCCGGTGAGCAGCAGCGCGTAACACGCTTCGGCCGTGGCCTTGGTGGTCTTCCAATCGGTGGTCTGCTTCAGCTTGAGCAGGTAGAGGCGCAGTTCGTTCACGGCCTGTTGATCCTTGGCCACTTCGTGGAAAGCCTCGATCAGCAGCGCGTGTGTTTCCGTGGGGAAATCCCACCAGTGGTAGCCTGCTGAAAAGTTCTTCCAATACATGCCGAGTTCTTCGCTGTGCGTGGCGCGTTCGCCCAGGGATCTCATGATCAGTTGTGCCGTGCTGTCATCGCCGAGGCGGTGCAACGCCAGCGCGATCATGGCCTGTTCCTGCAAGCCGAACTGCAACCAGGTGGCGGCCAAGCGTTGCTTGTAGAAATCCACGGCGGTGCTGGTGCCTCCGGTGATGGCCCAGCGCGGGAAGAAGCTGCGGGCGTAGAGGAATTGCACTTCGTTGTGGCCGGGCATGTACTTGTCCCGCTGTTCCTTGGTGGTCTCTTTCAGCAGCCGCTTGTAGTCGGCTTCCAGGTCATTGTCCAACCAGTGAACCGCCTGCTTCAGCATCACTTGCGTCTGTCCATCGGGACGGAGATCGGCGGCTCCGAGCTTCTCCAAGTGGCCGAAGCCCGCCACGATGCTCTGCGTTACCCAGCGCGATGGCTGCATGCCGCTGAACCACGGCCATGCCCCGTTGCCGAGCTGTGCATCGCGCAGTTGCTTCAAGGCTTTTCCGCGTTCGGCGGCCATGCGCTGCATGTCGAACAAGAGGGCGATGCGCTGCTTGCTTTCGCTTTCATTGCGCGCATTCAATACCCACGGCGTTTCCGCGAGGATGATGTTTTTCAGCTCGCTGTTCTTTTCGAGCTTGCTCAGGAATGCGCCCTCATTCCCGGTTCCCTTCGCACTCCATTGTGCAAACACATCCTTGATCTTCGGACGTTCATCCATGTTGTGCGCCGCGAGGCTGTTGGCATAGAGCCTGCTGAAGACCTGCTCGCTGCACTGGTGTGGATATTCCATCAGGTAAGGCAGTGCTTGCACGGCGTACCACGCCGGGTTCGGGGTGAACTCCAGCTTGAGGCTTTGATGGCGGAGCGTGCTGCTGGTGTCCTGCATCAACTTGTCCAGCGTGAAGGTCTTTGTGCCCGCCTTGCTGATCGGCAGCGGCAGGCTTTCGGTCACCAGCACGCGGTCGGTGAGGATGGGCAACGGCCGTTGTTCGGCATCGGTGAAGGGGCCCGCCTTCGCGCTGATGCGCACGGCCACCGTGCTGATCCCTTCCGGCACGGCGATGTCCCAAGCCACCAAAGCGCTCGCTCCTGGGCCTGCGGTGAATGGAACGCCGTTGTTCTTCAGGCCGAAGCGGTCGTTCAAGGAAGCATTGGTGAACGGGTCGAAGAGTTCCATCGTGGCTTGTCCGGTCACCGTGCCGCCCTCGACCACATTCACCTTGCTGGTCAGCGTGATCTTATCCCCTTCCCTCAGGAAGCGCGGCAGGTTGGGCGTCACCATCAACGGCTTCTGCGTGATCACTTCCTTGGTGAACTGCGCGGTCTTCAGGTCGGTGGTGTGGGCCAGGCCGAGCAGCTTCCAGCGGGTAAGCGCGTCAGGCATGGTGAAGCGCAGGATCACGCTGCCGTCCTTGTCGGTGAGCAGGTCGGGGAAGAAGAAGGCCGTTTCGCGGAAGTCGGTGCGGGTGGCGGGCTGCTTTGTGTTTTGGGCAGGGGACTGGGACTTTGCTTCGAGCTTTTTGTTGGCCCCTGTTTCCTCCAGGGCACTTGTCTCGTCCTGAACGAAGTTGCCTTGACCGGGCGGTGCCATGGGTGCATCGGCAGACTTCGAACGTACGGCTTGCATGACCACCCCATCCGCAAACAGGTAGCGGTCCCCGAACCCGCCGAAGCCGTAAGTGTTAAGCGCCGGAAATACATGCGCAGTGTCCTGCGGCAAGCCTTGTTGATGGCCGTACGTAATGCTGCCATTCGTGCCGAAAGGTTCCATGCTTCCCCAACCCAATTGGGATGAGTAGGTCGCCCAGATGGACATGTCCCAGCCGTGCGGCACGAAGTGGTCCAGCGAGGCATCGTACATGCCGGCAAGCAGTTGCGCAGCCACCTTCTCACCTTTGGGACCAGTGATCTTCAGCCGCCATTCCTCCTTGGCGCCGGGCAGCAGCTTGTCCCGGAAGGTCATCCATTCCACCTGCAGGTCCTTGTTGCTCCACGGCACATCGATGAAGACATCCTGCTTGTGCGAAAGCCCGCGTTCCGCGCAGAGGAAATGCACGCTGAACCCGCCGCGGTCCGCTTCCAACACAGGTAGTTCCACCAGTTGCTGGCCATCTTTCAAGGTGAACCAACGGCGTACGGCGATCTGGCCTTCGCGTTCCACTTCCATCAGGATGTGCGCCTCAGGCAGTGCGCTGCTCAACAGCAGTTGCGCCTTTTCGCCCGGTTCCACCTTGGCCTTCAGGGCTTCCACATGGAAGGCTTCGTTCACGAAGCCTGTGTGCTGCACGGCGGGATCGTAGATCGAGACCACCTTCTGCACCTTCACCTCCTTGCCGTCGGCATCTTTCGCACCCACTTCGATCAGGTAGGCGCCCACGTCCCACTTCGCCATGCCCGCCAGCGGCAATGCGTGGCCATTGGCGGTCCAGTTCTTCCGTTCCAGCACCACGTCCACGCGCGGCCAGGTCAGCGGGTCATCGCCGGTGGTGTACACGTTCTGCGGGAAGAGCTTCTTGTATTCCTCCGGCGCGATCACATACACATCCGGGCGTTCCCATAGCCGTTCACGCAAGGGAACGCCTGGGGTATGCAAGCGCGCGATGCGCACGTCCATCGGCACATCGAGCACGTTGCCATTGAGGTCCTGCACGTTCAGCTTCAGGCTGTCCACCGTGCTGCGATCCATGCCATCCTCCACCTCCAACGCGATGTTGATGCTGCGGTAGCCCACTGAAATGCCCGTGGTGTTGGTTTGCGTTTCGCCGTTCACATCGGTGATGCTGGCCTCCACGGTGAAGGCGAAGGTGGGGTCGGCCTTGCGCGAAATGGCCTTGTCCGCTTGCGCGAGGAAGTTGACCTTGAAGTTGCCTGAACCATCCGTTTCCGCCGTGCCGCTGGCCACCTCCACAGGTTGGCCCCAAGGGATGAACGAACGCCAGAACGTGCCGCACCACCACGGCATGCGGGCCTCGCGGCGCACGGTCCATTGCACGGTGGCGCCGTCCAGCGGCACGCCCGCGTAGCTTCTTGCCAGCCCATGCACGGTGGCCATGGCGCCCAGTTTCGGCGCCGCTTCGGCGGTGGCGGAATCACTTTCCGGAAAAAGCACCTCGAAGGTGGGCCGCTTGTATTCCTCCACTTGTATGGGCTGGCTTCCGTTCGCTTCCTCGATGCGCATGCTGCCGGTGAGCGTGCCTTCTGGTGCGGTGAACTGCCCGTGGAATGCGCCGTAGGCATCCGTCTTCACCTGCAAGGAATCGATGGGCTGCCGGTTCACGTCGAAGAACTTCACCACGGTTCCGTAGCCTGCCTTCACTTCCGTGGTGGTGCCGCGCTTCACGGTGACGATGCCCTTGAACAGCACGGGCTGGCCGGGGCGATAGATGGCGCGGTCGGTGAAGAGGAAGGTGCGCAGGGTGTCGGTGTTGCCGGCCTCTCCGTAGTTCCAGAAGTAACTGTCACCAGAGGTGATGCGGTCCCTGCCCTGGGTGAGGGTCCAGCGGAACTGCCCTTGGTTGTCCTTGGGCAGGGCCACCTGCGCCAAGCCGTCGGCATCGGTGGTGGCGGTGCCGATGGTACGAAAGCGCCAAGCGCCGCCCTGGTATTCCTGCCTGGAGACCACGGCCGTGACGCCTTTTTGCGGGACACCGGTGCTGCGGTCCATCACCAGCACGGCGGCGGTGCGGCCTTGCACATGGCGCTCGGCCATGGCGAGCCGTGTCACCTGTACACCGCACACCGAAACCAAGGAGGTCGCCATGAACTGCTCCGTATTGGATGCGATGATGTGGTAGGCGCCGAGCGGCAGCGCCTCCACGGCGAGCTCGGTGAGGTGTGCGTTGAGGTCACCGTCATCGGGCAGTTGCACAGACCATGCGTGCAGTGCCGGCAGTTGCCACAGTTTTTGGGCTTCCCCATCGCGGAAACCCCGGTAGGGCGCGTCCGGTTCATTGTTCACCACCATGCGCAGCCACAGCTGCTTCACGTTGGCGTATGTCACCGCCAGCTTGAAGGGCGCATCGGGCAGCACGGCCTGCTCGGTGGTCAGGTCCAGCGAGGGCCGTTGCAACTGCGCCAACAGGGCGTTGGCCTTCTGCACGGCGAAGGGCGCTTGGGCTTGCGCGATCACCTCGTTGCAGATGCCGGCGGCCGTCTTCTTCTCCCATTTCCACGCACTGTCCGGTGCCAAGCGTTGGAATTGCGCGCCTTGGTCGGCGTGCCATTGGGCGATGGCCACGCGCACTTCCGCGCTGGCTTCGCCGGTGGGCAAGCTGGCTTGCAATGCTTGAAGCGCGTTCAAGTAGAGGCTGTCCTTTCCCGGCAGCGTACTGTTCTCGCGCACAAAACCCAAGCGGTCCAGGGTGAGCACGGTCAATGCTTCGGGCGCGGCATCGTGCAGGTGCAGGGCAGTGAGTTGCCGGTAGAGTTGCATGGCCTGCCAATGCCAAGCGGTGCTGTCGGCGGAAGCGGGCGCAGCGGTGGCGAATTCTGCAGGAGCGGCAAAGGCTTGCGGTTCGTTGAGCTGGAAGCGGCCGGCGTGTTCGGCCAAGCGCGTTTCGCTGTTGCGGAACACCTCCAGCGCGCGGTGGGCGAGGAGGTCGAAGAGCGAGGGCCGCAGGCGCAGGTCGGCATGTTCAGGCTCCAACAGCGGGGCCAGTTCGCCAACGGGGATCGCGCTCAATCCATCGGCCGGTTCCAGCGAGGCGGCGTACCCGGCGATCACCTTCCGCATAAAGTTGGCCTGGTCCCAGGTGTCGGGGTCGTCGGTGGCTTCGGCCAGGTTGGTGCGGTCCATGATCCGCCAGCGGTTCTGCTGGTAGTAGCCCCACCATTGCCCGGCCACCACGCTTTGCAGCAGTTGCTTCAGCGGCGTTTCCGCCGTGGCGGCGCGGGATTCAAGGGCTGCGATGATCGCCTTCTGCTCCACACCGGTGTACTGCATGAAGCGGCCCTTGTACATCCAGGCGCGGAACTCGGTGCGCCAATCGCGACCGGCGTGCGCACTGGCCAATACCGCTTGGGTCGCTTCCAATGCGGTGGTGTACTGGCCAAGGCTGGCCAATGAATCGATCCGGGCCCAGACGGGGTCTTGTTTGGCATCAGCCATGCGGTCATTCTTCTTGATGGAGGCGCAGCCCAGCACCACGACAAGCGCGGCGGACACGGCCAAGAGGACCTTTTGTGCGTACTGCATCCAACGGGGTTGTGGATCGGGCGGAAAGGAAGAAGCATGCCAAAGATGGGGGTTCATGCCCTTGCGGTACACCGAAGGGGGCCGAAGGTTCGGGGCTGAGCCCTGAAGTACACAAGGCCCCAAAATGCTTCTGGGCATACCGGAGCCGAACCCCGGCCATGCCCGCAGGGCCCCGACCATCTGTGTACGCTGGCGCAACGGGTGGCGCCAGCGCACGGCCGCACAGCCCGATCCAGGCCTCCTCGCCAGGTTGCTGCGCGAAGTGCTTCCCGCACGGGCAGTCCATGGGCCCTGGAATGATCCGGGAGCTCAGCAACAGAGGGCATTCCAGTGCCTCAGGCCCGCCGCATTCCATGAGCACCACCTCAACAGGCAGGCCGGCGGCCTTCGGTCAACACACCCTCGGGAAACCCGTTAGCGGGCATGGGGGCCAGATCCGGGCCGCATCTTTGTTGGGCCCATGTCCAAAACGGGCACTACGCACCATGGCCGGCAAGCAAGCGGAGAACGAGCTGGACCTGCTGCTCACCGCGCGCAATGAGCGCATGCGCAAACTACAGGCGATCGTGTCCCAGGCGATCGATGAGCAGGAGCTGATCCTGAACAACCTGGCCCACCCCCCGCAAGAGGTGATCACCCGCGGGCAGAAGCTGGCCGACCGGGTGGCCGCCTTCGGCGGGAGCTGGGTGTTCATCATCATCTTCTTCACCGTGTTGGCGGCGTGGATCCTCTTCAACGCATGGATGCCCGGCACAGCGGCGTTCGACCCCTATCCGTTCATCTTGATGAACCTGGTGCTGAGCTGCTTGGCGGCGGTGCAGGCGCCGGTGATCATGATGAGCCAGAACCGGCAGGAGGAGAAGGACCGCAAACGCAGCGAAAACGACTACCTGATCAACCTGAAGGCCGAGCTGGAACTGCGCAGCCTGCACCAAAAAATGGACCTGTTGCTGCAGGATGAAGTGCGCGCCATCACGGAGGTGCAGCAAGAGCAGTACCGGCTGCTTGCGGCCATGGACCGCAAGCTGGCCCTGCTGGCCTCCGGTGGAGGGCCCCAGGGATGAGCCTTGCGCCCGGGTGGCGCCGGTTCGCTTTTGTCGGCATACTTGCCTTTCTTTGTGCCCATATGGGATCCCGGGGTCCCTTTTGATATCCTTCCATGGCCAAGGTCACCATAGACAATATCGAGATTGACGTGCCGGACGGCACCACGATCCTGGAGGCGGCCCGCATGATCGGTGCCCGCAACAGCGCCGACCGCCACGTGGTACCGCCCACCATGTGCTATTACAGCAAGCTGGAGGGCAGCGGGGGCTATTGCCGCAGCTGCTTGGTGAAGGTGACCAAGGGCAGCGAACGCGACCCGCGGCCCATGCCCAAGCCCGTGGCCAGCTGCCGCACGGCGGTGATGGACGGCATGGTGGTGGAGAACTCCATCAACGAGGAGGTACGGGACGTGCGCGCCGGGGTCACCGAGTTCCTGCTGATCAACCACCCGCTGGACTGCCCCGTGTGCGACCAGGCCGGGGAATGCCACCTGCAGGACCTGAGCTACGAGCACGGCGTATCCACCAGCCGCTACCAGTTCGAGCGGCGCACCTTCGACCCCATCGACATCGGGGAGACCATCAAGCTGCACATGACGCGGTGCATCCTCTGCTACCGCTGCGTGAAGGTGGCCGAGCAGATCACCGACGGCCGGGTGCACGGGGTGATCAACCGCGGCGACGTGGCCGAGATCAGCACCTACATCGAACAGGCCATCGACAACGACTTCAGCGGCAACGTGATCGATGTGTGCCCCGTGGGCGCCCTCACCGACCGCACCTTCCGCTTCAGCAGCCGGGTGTGGTTCACCAAGCCCATGGATGCGCACCGCGGCTGCGGCACGTGCAGCGGCAAGGTGGCCATCTGGCTCAAGGGCCAGGAGGTGCTGCGTGTCACCGGCCGCAAGGACCAGTGGGGCGAAGTGGACGAGTTCATCTGCAACACCTGCCGATTCGAGAAGAAGCAGCTCAGCGATTGGGTGGTGGAAGGTCCGCGCAACATCGACCGCCACAGCGTGATCTCCCAAGGCCACTACGTGATCGGGCCCAAGCAGAAGGTGCTGGACCACCCCGCGCCCAACGTGCCTGAACTGGCCCGCCTCAAACCCGCCAAGAAGTCCTGATGGTCCCTACCGTGATCTTCCTGCTCGTCCTCTTCGTGATCACCCTCACGGTGGCGGCCTATTCCACCTACGGCGAGCGCAAGGTGGCCGCCTTCCTGCAGGACCGCATCGGCCCCAACCGGGCCGGGCCCTTCGGCCTGTTGCAACCCTTGGCCGACGGCGCCAAGATGTTCATGAAGGAAGACTTCGTGCCGGCCAAGGCCAACCGCACGCTCTTCTTCCTGGGGCCCGCCGTGGCCATGACCGTGGCGCTGGTCACCGGGGTGATCATCCCGTGGGGCGGCACCCTCACCTTCGGCAGCGTGGAAGTGAGCCTGCAGGGCATGGATCCCGAAGTGGGCATCCTCTTCGTGTTCGCCATGGTGGGCATCGGCGTGTACGGCATCATGCTGGGCGGCTGGGGCAGCAACAACAAATACGCGCTGCTGGGGGCCATCCGCGCAGCCAGCCAAATGGTGAGCTACGAACTGGCCATGGGCCTGAGCATCGTGGCCCTGGTGATGATGACCGGCACACTGAGCATGGGCGGCATCGTGGACTACCAGATCGAGCACGGCTGGAACGTCCTCCGCCAACCGCTGGGCTTCCTGATCTTCATCGTCTGCGCCTTCGCCGAGGCCAACCGCTCACCCTTCGACATGCCCGAGTGCGAGACCGAGCTGGTGGGCGGCTACCACACGGAGTTCAGCAGCATGAAACTGGGCTTCTACCTCTTCGCCGAATACGTGAACATGTTCATCAGCAGCGCGGTGATGGCCACGCTTTACTTCGGCGGCTATGACGTGCCGGGGCTTGCCGCAACGGGGTGGGACCCCAACCTGATCACCTTGCTGGGGGCGGCGGCCATGTTCGCCAAGACCTTCTTCTTCATCTTCTTCTTCATGTGGGTGCGGTGGACGCTGCCGCGTTTCCGCTTCGACCAGCTGATGAACCTCGGCTGGAAAGGCCTGATCCCCCTGGCCATCCTCAACATCCTGATCACCGCTGGCATCATGCTCGCACAAGGCGAACTGGCACTATGAGCACGGCGCACGACCTTCCCGCCACCGGCGGCTTTGTCCCCCTCACCGGCCGTGGCAAGCAGGTGAGCCAAAAGAAGATGACGCTGATGGAGCGCATCTACCTCCCGGCGATCATCGGCGGGCTGTGGATCACCATCAAGCACTTCTTCACCATCAAGAAGCCCACGTGGCAATACCCCGAGCAGGTGCGCCCGCGGCCGAAGATCTACCGCGGCCAGCACGTGCTCAAGCGCGACGAGGAAGGCCGTGAGCGCTGCGTGGCCTGCGGGCTGTGCGCCGTGGCCTGCCCGGCCGAGGCCATCACCATGACCGCCGGTGAGCGCAGGAAGGGCGAGGAACTGCTCTACCGCGAGGAGAAATACGCGGTGACCTACGAGATCAACATGCTGCGCTGCATCTACTGCGGCCTGTGCGAGGAAGCCTGCCCCAAGGAGGCCATCTTCCTCACCGACCGCCTGGTGGACAGCGGATTCCAGCGCCAGCCCTTCGTGTACACCAAGGAGGAACTGGTGGAACCCCTGGACAAGCGCGTGGACATCACCGGCCGCCTCACGCCGGACGTGATCAAGTTCAAGGAGAACAAGCGCTTCGCACACAACCGGTTGGCGGGCCGGTGAGCCGGGTGCTCCGTTGACGGGCATTGCCGGAGCGGCCCTTGCAGTGGCCTGCGGGGAACGCGATCGGCGGCCGTGTACCGTGCATGCCGGTATTTTCGGGCCACCAACAGCCTTGCAACCCATGCGAACCAACCGACTGGAGGCGTTCAGTGATGGCATGATGGCCATCTTCATCACCATCATGGTACTGGAGTTCCAGGTGCCGGAGGGCTCCACCGCACACGACCTGCTGCCTCTGCTGCCCAAGGTGATGAGCTATGTGCTGAGCTTCATCTACGTGGGCATCTACTGGAACAACCACCACCACCTGTTCCATACGGTACAGCACGTGAGCGGGGCCATGCTCCTGGCCAACCTGCACCTGCTGTTCTGGCTTTCGCTGATCCCTTTCGCCACGGCGTGGATGGGCGAAAGCCATTTCACCCCGCTGCCTACGGCCCTCTATGGCATCGTACTGTTGATGTGCGCCTTGGCCTGGGGCGTGATGCAATGGACCATCATCCGCAAGCAAGGGTCACACTCCCAGTTGAAACGGGCCATCGGGCGCGACCTCAAGGGCAATCTTTCGGCGGTGCTCTACGTGGTGGCCATTGTGGCGGCCTTCCGGCTGCCGGCGGTTTCAGGCGGCATCTATACCTTGGTGGCCCTGATCTGGCTGGTGCCGGACCGGCGCTTTGAACGGGCGCTGAAGGAAACGCAGGCCGAAGGTTGAACGGAAAGCGTTTCGCTCCTGCCCCCTCCGCCGCCCGGTGCTCAGTGCCGATCGTCCGCACTGGGACCGTACATGCCCGGGATGGGCACATTCAGCAGGCGCAGGTACACGCTGAGCTGGCCGCGGTGGTGCACCATGTGGCTCAGTTGCGTGGCCAGGGCAACGGCCCGCGGGTACTTGGTGAAGGCCGTGCCATTGCGGCGCATCTGCCATTCGGCATCGAGGTCCACGCCTTGCGCGCCGGCCAGCGCCGCCCGGGCGTCGTGGTACTTGGCATGGTACAGGTCGATGATCTCCTGCAAGGAAGCCGGCGGTGCCGGCACCTTGTACCCCTGGCGCACGAAGTCGTAGTGGTCGGCCTCCAGCACGCGGCGGATCCAGTGCGGCAGCTCGGCCAGGTGTTGGCCCAGGCGGCCCAGCGTCATCGACTTGTCGTGGGGCTTCCACAGGAGCTTGCCGCCCGGGATGCACTCGATGATCTTCAGGTTGCCGTGGGCAATGGCATCCAGCTGGCCTTGGAGCAGGGGTAGCGTGTTCATGATGCACGAATGTACTTCGGCCCGGGGGAGCGCCCGGAGGCCCTGCGGCCGGTTCCGCCAGGCGATCCAACCTGAACGCCACCCCAAGGCCTTTCCTTCAACCTCGCGCCATGCGCCTGCTGCTCCGCGCCACCGCCGTGAACCGGTCCGTCATCGCAGCCACACAAACGGAGACCGTCCTCTGCGGCGGGCTCTACTGCACCTTGCGCCTGCCCTACCCCTGCCGGCACCACCCCTACCCCTGGGGACCCACGCAGCACCTGGCTCCGGCATCACCGGCACTTTGCACCGGCCCCATGCGCACAGGCCTCCCTGAGCGCCGCACGCCGCACGGCAAGGTGCGCATGCGGCTTCACCGCTTCCGGTGCAGTGATCCGCGGGGCGGTATCAGGGCGCCGCAAAACCCCTGTGCCCCTCATACTCCGCGCGTACCTCCCGATCGCCCAGCACCACGAAGGTGAAGAGGCCCAAGGCCAGTCCGAAGGGGATGTTGAGGCAGTTGAACGCGGCCACCACTTGGCTCATGGTGCGCCCCTTGCGCTGCCCGATGCGGGCCGCGCTGATGAGGTTGAGCACGCCTTGCAGCTCGATCACCACGAAGAGCACCCAGCCCAACGTACTGAGCATGGTGCCCACCAGCGGGGGCGGGCCGCCGCCGGGCTGCTGCTGCATCCAATCGCTGTTGAGGAAAGAACCGGCGAACACCAGGACGAGCACGGCCAGGCCCGCCAGGCAGATGAACGCGCCGTACACGTAATGCAGGATGCCGAGGGTGGACAGGTGGTGCTTCATAGTGATACGAAGATGGGGCAGATCGCGTTGGGTCCTTGGGTGAACAGGACGTGCGGTCGCTTCCGCCAACAAGCGGCCTCCCACGCACCCTGTTCACCCGGCTGCCCCCAACTTTGCAATGCGCACCATGGACCCCCGCAGATCAACCGGCCTCTTGGTCATCCTCTCCGTGGCGTGCACGAGCGCAACAACCGCACCCCGCATGTCCGCACAACAGCCTTCAGCGACCACCAACCCGTATTTCTCGCGCACCGATACCGCCCCGTTGAACGTAGGCGACGCCGAGTGGAAGCGCATCCTGCCGGCGGAGGTGTTCCACGTGGCACGGGAAAAAGGCACCGAATACGCCTTCACCGGCAAGTACTGGAACTACGAAGGCCTGGGCACTTACTCCTGCGCGGTGTGCGGCAACGTGCTCTTCCGCTCGGACAGCAAATTCGCAAGCAGCTGCGGCTGGCCCAGCTTCTTCCAGGCGCTTCGCCCCAACAGTGTACGCTACGCGGATGACCGCAGCCACGGCATGGTGCGCACCGAGGTGCTCTGCGGCCGCTGCAACAGCCACTTGGGCCACCTCTTCGATGATGGCCCGCCGCCCACGGGCAAGCGCTTCTGCATGAATTCCATCGTGCTGGATTTTATGCCGGACGCGGCGAAGTAGGTTGGTGCGTGGTTCGTAGCGCACAGCTCGTGGGGGGTGTCAGGCGGTCCCCGGCTCCTGCTGCCCTCGCGGCCATGTTCGGCCATTGCCGACCACGCACCCGGCTCCTTCAAGGTATCGCACACGGTCCGCGGGATGGAGCAGGGGATGCCTCCCCGGACCCGGCCTTGGGGGTCCGCTGGGCTTCGCATTTCGCTGCACCGGCCAAGGAAGCGGCCGCGTATGGCAGGCTGAGTGCCAGGGCGCCGGCAGGGAATCGGCCCAGGGCAAACGCAGCGGATCCCCTGTTGCTTCCCTAGGGACCTTCATCGCCACCATGGATCGATTCGTTGATCGATGAATGCAGCAACCTGGTGAGCGCCTCATCAAAGGGCCAAACGCCCGGGGCATGGGGGTAAGAAGAACGTGGTCCGCTATGGACCGGGCCTTTCGCCCTCCATTGCAACTGCACACCTTTCAGCCCGGCCCTTGCACCTTCCGGGACCTTCCATCCGGCAGGTCCGCCAACAGCTCCATTGCACTTCGGCTTCATGGAAGATGGCGTGGTACCTGGCTGGCGGCCAGCCAGGACATTTGATGCGAACGCCCTGGGCGTGGAGGAGGGAAGAAGAGCAATGCAACGCGGGTGGCCCTGGAGGCATGCCGGAACAGGCACACGGGCCTTCCTGAAAGGCCCCCTACGGTTCTCAAGGTGCTTGGTCCCACGCACTGGCCTCCTCCAGCAGGGCCATGTCCTCGGTACCCAAACGCAGCTCCGCGGCAGCCATCAATTCCTTCAACTGGGGCATGCTGGTGGCGCTGGCGATGGGAGCGGTGATGTGGGGGCGGGCCATCAACCAGGCCAAGGCCACGGCCGCCGGGGTGGCGCCGTGGCGCTGGCACACGGCATCGAGGCCATCGAGGATCTTCAGCCCGCGGGGGGTGAGGTACTTGGGCATGCTGGTGCCCCGCACACTTTGGCCGAAGTCCGCCTCGGTGCGGTACTTGCCCGTGAGGAAGCCGCTGGCCAGCGAGTAGTAGGTGAGCACCCCCAAGCCGTGGGCTGCACACAAGGGGGCGTACTGCGTTTCAAACTCCTCTCGGCTGAAGAGGTTGTAGCGCGGTTGCAGGGAGACGTAAGTGGCCAGCCCCTTTTCCTTGCTTGTGTTCAATGACTCGGCCAAGCGCACCGGGCTGTAGTTGGAAGCGCCGATGGAACGCACCTTGCCCGCTTGTACCAGCAGGTCCAAGGCTTCGAGGGTTTCCCCGATGGGCGTCCCCGGGTCGTCCCAATGGGTTTGGTAGAGGTCGATGTGGTCTGTGCGCAAGCGCCGCAGCGAGGCTTCCACGGCACGCAGGACATACGCCTTGCGCAGGTTCTTGCCTTCGCCCATGTCGCCGCCCACCTTGGTGGCCACCAGCACCTGGTGGCGCCTGCGGCGCACCTGCATCCACTTGCCCAGGAGGGCCTCGGATTCGCCGCCCACGTGGCCCGGCGCCCAGTTCGAATAGGAATCGGCCGTGTCGATCAGGTTGAAACCACCATCGATGAAGGCGTCCAGCAGCTTGAAGGACATGGCCTCATCGGCGGTCCACCCCAAGACGTTGCCACCGAAGGCAAAGGGGGCCACCAGCAGGCCGCTGTGGCCCAACGTTCGTTTTAGCATGGGGTAAAGGTCGCCACGGCCCTGGCCCGTACCGCTTGAAATGCGCACCTTCGCTTTCCATTGCGCCGCCATGACCCGATCGATCGCGTTTTTCCCGCTCCTGTTCACCACGGCCCTGCAGGCCCAAACACCCATGCCGGCGGAAAGCCAGGTGGCCGTCGCGGAACTGCAGGCCCTTTCAGCGCGCGAGCCCGATGCCCACAAGCTTACGGCAATGGCGCAAGGCAAATACCCCGTGGCCCTGTTGAACGGGAAGTGCCTGGTGGGCTTTCTGGGCCGGGTACAGGAGGGCTTCGACCCCATGGCCGTGGACCCCGCTATGGTGCATCTCGGTGCACGCGTGGGCGACATCCTCTCCTTCCGCGTGGATGCGTACCACCTCCATGCGGCCAGCACCATTCCCGGGCTGGTGTATGCCGAACTGGCGGCCGTGGCCCGGCCCGACCTGGACAAGCTGGTGAAGTCCATCCATGCCGACAGCGTGCAGCGGGGCATCAACCTGCCGCAGGCATACACCGGCGAGGGCGTGCTGATCGGCGTGCTGGACTGGGGCTTCGACTACACGCACCCCATGTTCCACGATACGGCCATGACCTACTCCCGGGTGCGCGCCGCGTGGGACCAGTACCGGCAGGGCGGCCCGGCACCGGCGGCCTACGGCTACGGAGCCGAATTCACCACGCCCGCGGCGTTGCTGGCGGCGCAGAGCGACACGGCCAACATCTACGGCTTCGCCACGCACGGCACCCATGTGGCGGGCATCGCGGGCGGTGGCGGCGCGGGCACCAACTTCCGCGGCATCGCCTTCGATGCGCAGTTCCTCTTCTGCACCTTCCTCATCGACGCCGCCGCCGCCATCGACGGCGTGGCCTGGATGCAGCAGCTTGCCCAGCAGGACGGCAAGCGCCTGGTGGTGAACATGAGCTGGGGCCTGCACTACATGGGCACGCTGGACGGCACCTCGCTGCTGAGCCAGGCCTTGGACCAGTTCAGTGAAGAAGGCGTCACCTTCTGCGTTTCCGGCGGCAACAACGGCGATGTGGACTTCCACCTGGCCAAGGCCTTCACCGGTGACACCTTGCGCAGCCGCGTGCAGTTCTACCCGTACAGTGCCCATCCGGCCATGTGGGGCCAAAGCCTGAGCCTGTGGGGCGAACCAGGTGGAACCTTCAGCGCGGGCTTCCAGGTGCTGGACGCGGCCTACAACGCCTACATGGCCACGCCCTGGTACCACACCGCCTCCCAAGCCGCCTACCTGGACAGCTTCCTGGTGGCCAACAACGACACGGTCTTCTTCAACCTCACCGCCGATGCCGCCCACCCGCAGAACGGGCGGCCCCACTTCCGCCTGCGTATCAAGAACACCAACACCGCGCTGAAGGTGTTGCTGCAAATGACCGCCCCCGCAGGCACCGTGCACGGCTGGAACGTCACCGAACTGAGCAACGGCGTGGGCAACTGGGGCCAGGACTTCATGGCGGGGCAACCCGGTTGGACCGCCGGCGACAACCAGTACGGCATCAGCGAACCGGCCTGCACCGAAAGCGCGATCACCGTGGCCGCCTGCGTCTCCACCACCTGGACGGGCACGGGCATACCCCTGGGCGGCGGCATCGCCGGCTTCTCCTCCTACGGGCCCACGTTGGACGGCCGGATCAAACCCGACATCACCGCGCCGGGCGTGGCGGTGGGGTCCTCCATCAGCTCATTCACGGACAACGACTACTCCCCCATCGCCACCGTGCCGTTCCAAGGACGCAACTACCCCTTTGCGCGCTTCAGCGGCACCAGCATGAGCGCACCGGCCGTTACCGGCACCGTGGCCCTGCTGCTGCAGGCCGGCCCCGCGCTGACACCGGCCGAAATACGGAGCATCATCCGCAGCACGGCACTTACGGACAACGCCACCGGCACCATTCCGCCCGAAGGCAGCACGCGCTGGGGCATGGGCAAGCTCAACGCCTACCACGCGGTGACCGATGTGCTGGGCCTTACCGCCGTGGAGGAGACCGATGGGGGGCGCCTGGGCGTGTGGCCCAATCCTTCGGGTGGCCGTTTCTTCATCCGCCCCGCCACGGACGCCACCGGTGGGCGCTTGATCGTGCAGGATGCCCTGGGCCGCACCTTGGAACTGCGGGTGGTACCGCCGGGGATCATTTCCGTGGATGGTTCCACCTGGGCGCCGGGGCTGTACTTGATCCGCTTGGAAGGCGGCTCGCGGACACTGCGCGCCAGGGTGGTGCGGGAGTGAGCACCGGCGGGGCCCAGCCCCACCACGTTACCAAACCCTTGTGTCGCCGCACGTACCCACGTACGGCGGTCGACCAGGCACAG
The DNA here is from genome assembly GCA_018057455.1 of Flavobacteriales bacterium. Taxonomy (GTDB): domain Bacteria; phylum Bacteroidota; class Bacteroidia; order Flavobacteriales_F; family PHOS-HE28; genus PHOS-HE28. Next base: position 36,948 of record JAGPDT010000022.1, read on the forward strand.
GCCGGCCCATCGCCCAGGCCCGCTTCCCGGTGCCCGGGCCACTGCACTTCCGCGCTCCTTCGTTCCTTTGCCGCCGGAAGAGAGGGGGTCGGAGAGTGCGCTCGTGAACAACTGGGAGCCACCCTCGCACTACAGTCCTCTCGCCCCTTCGCACGCTATCATCCGCGCTCGCCAGCACCGCATTTCCCCCATGCACGCCATCGCCTCCGTCTTGGACAACACCGCCCTCACCGGCACCACCGCTACCGTGGCCGGCTGGGTGCGCACCTTCCGCAACGACCGCTTCATTGCCCTCAACGACGGCAGCACCATCCGCAACCTGCAGTGCGTGATCGACCAAGAGAAGGTGGATGCCGCAACACGCGCCCGCTTCACTACCAGCGCCGCCGTGAAATGTACCGGCACCATCGTGGAAAGCAAGGGCAGCGGCCAGCGCGTGGAGATGCAAGTGAGCGCCGTGGAAGTGCTCGGCGACAGCGATGCCAACGCCTACCCCATCCAACCCAAGAAGCACTCGCTGGAATTCCTGCGCGAGAACGCCCACCTGCGCTTCCGCACCAACACCTACAGCGCCATCTTCCGCATCCGCCACCAGGTGAGTTTCGGCATCCACGAATACTTCGATGCCCATGGCTACAACTACTTCCACAGCCCCATCATCACCGCCAGCGATGCCGAGGGCGCGGGGGAAATGTTTCAAGTCACTACGCTTCCGATCGAAAAGGCTCCATTCGTGCAAAACTCGGAGGTCGTCGACTTTTCAATTTTTTCAAAGATTCGTGGAGCCTATGCTGAAAGGATGAGTCTTATCATCCATACTATCTTAAAGGAGGATGGAAACTTGGCAGGTGATGCTGACGAAATCGTTAAATTCATTGAAGGTCACTTGTGTTTAGCTCCGGATGTTCTTGGGAAACTGGCATCGGCCCTGAAAAACAACCAGTTGGAAGGTGTTGGCGACGATGAAGAGCTTGCAAAATACCAAGAGGAGGTCATCAAAGAAGCGTTTAGGATCTTTCAAGTTGCAAACATCAATGAGCTCGATTTTAATGGCGTAGAAGCCGAAGTTTCGAGTTTGTGCAAGCACCATGGCTATACTCTTCGGCGCAGGATTGGCGGCGATAATGAAAAAACGCATCAATTCCCAACCATGCCGGAACTGGGTATTTCTTTCCATAATTTGTTCGAAATACTTCATGGGAAAGTCGACTACAAGACAGACTTCTTTGGCAGGAAGACACATCTCACCGTAAGCGGCCAATTGCAAGCCGAGCTCGCCGCCACCGCCTTGGGCAAGGTGTACACCTTCGGCCCCACGTTCCGCGCGGAGAACAGCAATACCACGCGCCACTTGGCCGAGTTCTGGATGATCGAACCCGAGGCCGCCTTCATGGACCTGCACGGCGACATGGACCTGGCCGAGGGCCTATGCAAGCACCTCATCGCCCGCGTGCTGAAGAACAGCGTGGATGACCTGCAGTTCCTCGATGCGCGCCTGAAGGAAGAGGAAGCCCAAAAGCCCCAAGCCCAGCGCAGCGACATGGGCCTGATCGATCGGTTGAAGTTCGTGCTGGAAAACCCATTCGAGCGCATCACCTACACCGAGGCCATCGACATCCTGCTGCGCAGCAAGCCGCACCAGAAAAAGCAGTTTCAGTTCCCCGTGGAATGGGGCATCGACCTGCAGAGCGAGCACGAACGCTACCTCGTTGAAAAACACTTCAAGAAGCCGGTGATCGTTACGGGCTACCCGGCGCAGATCAAGGCCTTCTACATGCGCACCAACGGCCCCGGCGATTTCGGTTACAGCGACAAGGGAACCACCGTGGCCGCGATGGACGTGCTCTTCCCCGGCATCGGCGAGATCATCGGCGGCAGCCAACGCGAAGAACGGTTGGACGTGCTGCAAGCCCGCATGCAGGACATGGGCGTACCGCAGGAAGAACTCTGGTGGTACTTGGACACACGCCGCTACGGCACCGTGCCCCACGCAGGCTTTGGCTTAGGCCTGGAGCGCTTCGTGCTCTTCGTTACCGGCATGGGGAATATCCGGGATGTGATCCCCTTCCCGCGGACGCCGGGGAGCGCGGAGTTTTGAGGAGAGGGTTCACCTCCAAGGCGCCAAGCACGCCGAGGGGACCTCACGCGAAGGCGCTAAGACGCGAAGTTCTGACCGTTAGTGCAACATGGATGAACTTGGATCGTGATCGCATTCTTGTGGAGGGAAGAGGAGGTGGCTCGTGGTTCGTAGGGGGTATACGCACTAAGAGCTAATAACGTGATCCCCTTACCGTGGACACCGGAGAGCGCGGAGGTTTGATGAGCATTGTCCCGAATGTGCCATCGAGGCTTCCGTGGGTGCCTATGGTCCCAAATGTTCTTGGCGCTTCACGAGGACGCAGTTGTGGCAGGGAGTATGGCAGTAGTAAAGACGAACAAAGCGTGGTCACTAGTTTGGCGAAATCATTAGGGCAGTTACGCCCGTAGCGCTTCGATCACCTGGGCGCGGCGACGCACGCTTACCTCTACCGCCGTACCATCGGTGAGGCGCAGCGGCCCCTGTGAAGGGGCGTTCTCCACGGCTGCCCGGTTCACCAGGAAACTGCGGTGTACACGCAGGAAGCCCCTGTCCTGCAGCATGTCGTCGTAGTCCTTCAACGTACGGGCACACAGGAAGCGGCGGCCGCCTTGCAGGTGGATCTCGGTGTAATTGTTCTCCGCGCGGCAGTACAGGATATCCGCCGGAAGGATGGCATGCTGGCGGCCGCCATGGGACACCAGCACGCGCAAGGCGGAGGGGTCGGCGGAAAGGTTGTCCACGACTTGTTCCTGATGGCCGGCATCGGCGGGCGCTTTGTCCTTCGTGGCACGATCCAGCGCGGCGCGCAGTTCGTCGGCCTGCACGGGCTTCAGCAGGTAATCCAAGGCGCTGAAGCGGATGGCTTGGATGGCATAGCGCTGGAAGGCGGTGGTGAAAACCACGTGGAAATCCCATCGGCCCATGCGGCGCAGCAGTTCGAAGCCGTCGCCCCCCGGCATCTCCACATCAAGGAACAGCAGGTCGGGTCGATGCTCTTCCAAGGCTTGTTGGCCAGCGGTGATGTCCGCATATTGGCCTACCAACCGCACGTCGGCCGCAAGATCCGCGAGCAGCAGGGCCAAATGTTCGCGAGCGGCGGGTTCGTCGTCGATGTGCACGGCGCGGATCATGCCGGGAAGATAGGGGCCACACGGTTGATAGGCCAGGGGCCGTTCCATGGCCAATACGTCTCCGGGCCCTTCGGAACCCCGCAATTCACCGGGGCTGCTGCTGGCTCCAGCAGTGGACGCCACCGCCGTGCCGGTTGATCGCCCTCGGATCGACCGGCACGATACGGCGGTCCGGGAAGTACTGCTGTAACAGGGCGCGCATTTCCCGGTCCTTCTCCTTCATTTCCCCGGGCATGCCCACACGCCAATAGGCCGGCGCGAACACCCTGCCGTTGGTGACCAAGTAGTTGAGGTAGCTGGCGGCCGGGATATACTGGATGGTATCGCCATGGCGCAGGTCGGGGTATTGGCGCAGTACCACGGACGCGTCATAGCGGCGGGTACTGTCCAGGACGTGCGCATGGAATTCCGTTACTGGCACAGGCACCTTCCTCACGTGCAGCCCGGCGGCATGGAGGATACGCAGGTTCACGGCCATGCGGCGCCGGGTGACAGCCATCGCGCTGTCGGCCAGTTCCTCATCACCCGGCCAGGCCAACAGAACGGTGCTGTCATTCACGAAACGGCAGAATTCGTCCACGTGCCCACCGGTGCCTTGGTTGAAGAGGTTGCCCGCAATACGCGGTTCCAAGTACCACATGTCATCCGCCGGGCCTTGTTTCAACCAGATCACCCGTCGGGCGCCCAATACGCGTTCCAGTTCCCGCTCCATGCTGTCCTTGCTCCAGCCCGGGTTTCGTTGCAAGGTCACGGCCTCCACTTGCAACAGGTCGCCCCGTCCGTTGATCTCGCAACTGCCCCCTTCGATCACCAGCGTACTATTTACCACGGGCAAACCCATGCGGCGTGCCATCATCGTGGGGAAGCTGTCCTGGAACGCCCTTAGGTACGTGGGCATGCCGCTGGTGCTGTCCAGGTCGCCGTAGTAGTTCCAACCGGCATCCAGCACCGCAAGGCCGCCCTTACCGGTGCGCAGGAAAATAGGGCCCGGATCGCGCACTGCCGGCACAAACAAGCTGTCGCCCATCACTTCCATGCGGTAGCGCTCCCGCCCAATGCCCATGCTGTCCCAACGGGCCATGATCGTTGCGGCCAGGCTGTCGTTGTCCGTTGCACAAACGGTCAAGGTACCGGGGTCCATGGCCAGCACCACCTTGTCCAGCACGGTATCGCTGGCCGCACCAGAATAGGTGAACCAGACGGCTTGGTGCGGTTCCCATTCGGGAGGAAGGATGTGCTCCGGAACCCGCTGTTCTTGCACACAGCCGGACAAGAAGTGAACGCACAGGAGGGCGGTTGGTACACGCATGGGAACCATGTGCGTCGGTTCAACGCTGAATGATGATCCGCGCCGACCTCGGCTCTTGCCCGGCCATCCGCAGCCTCACCAAATACATTCCTTCGCGCAGCGATGCAGGCAATTCCATGGCAACATGCGCCGCGGGCGCCGGTACTTCTTCCGCATGTACACACTTGCCCGTTGCGTCGAGCAGTTCGATCTCCGCCGCAGCACCTGCCATTGATGCACCGAGGGATAGGTTCACCCGTTCGTTGGCCGGATTGGGGTAGATGCTGATCCCGGCACCACCGAACGCCGCATGATCAGCAATGCCCGTTCCATCGCTCTCGATCAGCTTGACCAGGAATGCATCGTGGCTTCCGGCCGATTCCGCGTTGAGCACGCCGCTGCCCGGATCAAGATCGGTGCTGCCTTCGAACCTTCCCGTGAGGTAGATGCCCCCGGTGCCGCTGACCGCCAGCGCTTGACCGCGGTCGTTGCCCGCTCCGCCCATCGATGCAGCGTGCATCAGATCGCCGTTTCCGTCCAAGCGGAGAATGAACGTGTCGTCATCGCCCATGGAGACCATCTCCAGCGTATCCGTTCCGGGATCGAAGTCGGCCATCGCTTGAAACGTACCCGCCACCAATACACTTCCATCGGGACCGGCCGTGATGCCGAAGCCTTCATCGTGCCCGGTACCACCCATGGACTTCGCCCACACCAGTTCCCCGGCGTTGGTGTACATGGCCACAAAGAGGTCGTACGCTCCCGTGGAGATCAATTCGTGTGTTCCGGTCCCTGGGTCGAAGTCGATCGTGCCTCCGTAGCGCCCGGTGGTGAGCAGGTCCCCGTTCGCGTCGATCGCGATCTTCCGTCCCCACAAACCTTCATTGTGGTAGGTGGTGGTGGTTATGGGCAGGGACTTGACCCATGCGAGGTTCGCGTTCGGATCCAGTTTGAGATAGAACACATTCCACGTCCCCACCGAGGTCATGTTGAATGTTCCAGGGCCGGCGTCAAAGTCGACCGTGCCACGGAAATAACCAGTGATGAAGATGTTGCCATCCTCGTCCATGGCGATGGCATAGGCACGGCTTTCATCGGTTGCGGAGCCGAAGTTCACGGCCCATACGAAGTCGCCGTCCTGATCGAGCTTCAGCACGAAAATGTCCTCATGGCCGGCGGTGAGGAAAAATGTAGCGGGACCCGGATCGAAATCACGTGGCCCACCCTGGTGATAGAAGCGCCCAGTGATGACCACGTTGCCCGTTGGATCGACAGCGATACCGTAACCGGCGTCCCACCAGGTGCCCCCGACAACGCCCTTCGCCCAAATGAAGTTCCCGTCGGGGTCCAGCTTGGAAACGAAAATGTCGTTCTGCCCGGTAGTGGCGGCTGTCAGGGTGAAACTGCCCGCGCCAGGATCGAAGTCGGCGGTGCCGCAGAATCCGCCTGTGGTGTACACGTTCCCCGATGCATCCACGGCAATGGCGTTGGCACCATCGCCGTAGGCACCTCCCATGGCCCTTGCCCAAACCAAATTGCCGCTGGTGTCGAACTTGCTCACATAGATGTCGCTGCTGCCTTCGGAGACCAGGTCCGTAACGCCCGGGCCGGGGTCCGCATCCATGGTGCCGGCGAAGTTTCCGGTGGTGTATATGTGCCCAGTGGCATCGAGCACGATGCCCGTGCCAATGTCACTGCCTGTTGAACCCATGCCACCGCCCCAGGATGTGGTGAGGTTTTGGGCGGTTGATGTGGTGGAAAACAGCAGTGTTCCTGCCAGAATGGGGAAGAATGGGCGCATGGGGATCGGGTTTTGACGGCAAGTAAACGCCATCGGGCACCCCCCTCAAGAAAGATCGATCAAGCGTCAAGGGATCGAGGGAACGCCATAGGTCCCGGCAGGGTTGGACAAGCTCTTAGCCGAGCGTGATCACCACCCGCGTCCCTGCCGCGCAGCCATCGGTGTGGCGGATGTCCTCGAAGCGGATGGCCTTCTCCCCGTGCAGGTGGCGCATCAGCAGCAGGCGTTCATCACTGAGGCGTACGCCGATGCTGGGGCTGCCGTTCGGGTGCACGCGCTTTACCGCCGCCGCGCGGCCCACGCCATTGTCCTCCACCGTGCAGGTAATGGCTTCCCCGGTCTCGGCAAAGCGCACGTTGATCTTGCGGTCGTCCGTCTTGGGGGCCAATCCGTGCCACACGGCATTCTCCACGAAGGGCTGTACCAGGAGTGAAGGAATGCGGGCATCATCCTCCAGCAGGCTGGTGTCAGCGTCCACCGCGTAGTGCAATCCACCATCGAAACGCAGGGCTTCCAACTTCAGGTATTGCCGCAGGAAATCGAGCTCCTCGTGGATGGTGACGCTGTCTTGCATGCCATGGTCGAGCACCATGCGCATCAGGCGGGCGAAGCCGTCGAGGTAGGCTGTGGCGGCCACGGTATCGCCCTTGCGGGCCAGCACGCCGATGGCGGTGATGCAGTTGTAGATGAAGTGCGGGTCCATGCGGGCGCGCAGCACTTTCAGTTCCAATAGGCGGTTGATCTCCGCGATGCGTTCCTGTTGGCCTTTCAGTTCCCCGTTGAGGCGTTCGAGCGCCGCGGCATGCCGGCGTTTCAGCCGCAGGTTACGCCACACGAGCCCCACGGCGATGAGCGCCGCCAGGGCCAACGCAATGATGGCGTACAATTGCACGTTGCGCACGCGGAGCCGTTCGGCCTGTTCACGGGCTTCCGTGCCCAGCCGCTGGATCTCCTGCTCTTTAAGCCGTGTTTCGAACTTCTTCTCCAGTTCGAGGTATTGCTCATCCAAACTGCGTTCATAGAGCGTGTCCTGCAGGTCGCGCGCCAACTTCACCATGGCGTAGGCCCCTTGTATGTCACCGATTGAATCCAGGGCATCGGCGCGCAGCTCGGCGAGATCGATCGCCAGGTCCAGCGCGTTGCCGTTGGCGCGGTTGAGCGAATCGCCTTCGTCCATCACCGCCAGTGCTTCATTGTAGGCGCCGGCCAGCAGGAGTGATTGCGCCAGGGTGCTGAGCGTCCACGCGCGGTTGGGAAGGTCCGTGCTGTCCATCAACGCGAGCGCCCGGCGGTGCATGGCGGCCGCTTCCGCATGGCGGCCGGATAGGCTGATGGTGCTGGCCAGGTTGCCCAGCAGGGCTTGGCGCACCAGCGGCTCCCGCGCATCGCCGAGCGCGCGCAGCCCGGCCCGGTAGTGGTGTTCCGCGGAATCGGGCCGCTCCATCCGGCTGTACATGCTGCCCATGGCATTATGGGCAAGGGCGAGCTGCCTCGGGTCCCTGCCGTAGCGGCGTGCGGTCTCCAGCAAACTGTGGCGCAGCTTATCGGCCTCTTCGTAATGGCGCGCCTCCACGTTGATCTTCACCAGCAGGTACATCGCGTCCATGGTGCGCACGGTGTCCTGCATCCCGCGGGCCAGGGTCAACGCCTGTTGGCCGTGCGCGATGGCCGCCGCGGGGTTGTCCTGCTCCATGCTGGCCTCGGCCTGCCGGTGTGCGGCATTATAGCGTTCCGGCCCGCTGGCTTGGGCGTGTGCCGTTGCCGTTGCCACGATGCCGCACAGGGCGCAACAGGCGATGCGGGAACGCGTGGTGATCCGTTTGGTACGGGGTGCCTTCATCCAGTGGGGGGCCACGGGCGAAGGTGCGGCGAAAATGGGTAAGGTCAACGCCCCGACGGAACAGGGGAAACAGCGCAGGGTCGTCCGTCATTCTCCCCCACTCCCGCCTGGAGGGTCTGCTGCTTCACTACGCGTACCGTTGCGGTAGCACTGCCTTGGGCTACGCGCGCCAGGTACAAGCCTTCCGCGATTTGATCCCTTTCCCAAGGACGCCGGGGAGCGCGGAGTTTTGATCGCTTGGGGGTGGCGGCGAGGTTCGTGGGGGGCCTACGCCCTACGCACTACACCCAGGCACTACGAACTGCGAAAAACGCCGTTATGATGTGACCTGCTTCCCACGCATGTAGTGGATCACCCGACATAGTTGGTTGTGGTTTTCAACGGAATGACATTCATCCAGGAATCTTGGCCTGTTGTACTTCGGGTACAGCTACCAGTCCAACGGTAGTTCGCCAAACCCTTCTCCAGTCGTGGTACTTCGAACGGATGTGATGATACCGGAAGGGGATATTTGCAACCGGCCGGATTCGACGATGTTTTTGATCTTCCGGTCCACTTGTTCAACGGTCGCATTCGTTCTCGATGCGATGTATGCTACGAGGGACTCACGGGGCTTGCCGATGAATTTGGCCAGCACAGTTGTTCGGAACAAGGTTCCTGAAATGAACGGCTGCTCCGGTACGTCACCATATACCCTGCCTGCCAACCCGATATACCCGTTCTTCATGAACTGGAACCGGCCAGAAGCTTCCGCCTTCAGGTTTTGGCGCATGCTACTAAGGCTCGTGGACGGGCGATATCTACGCACCTCATCCAGTGCATCACGCATGTGGACTGTGGTCGCACGGCGCATGAGCAGCTCTTCGACCATGTCCCGGATCGTTCCTCCCTTTACCGGGCGTTCAGCTTCCCATTTGCGCAAGCCATAGGTACTGGTGCGGCCAATGGAGAAGAACTTGGCCTTGTTCCGGACCGCCACGCTTCGGATGCCCCCCATACTGATGGGATGGCCGGGATAGTGGATGTTCCATGCATCGGAAATGCGGCTTGCATGACTGGGTTCGTTCAATGCGGCCAAGACATCTTCAAGCATTTCTTCTTGTTTCAGTTTGGCATTGGGCGCAATGCACCACACATCCTCCAGTACGCGGGAACCTTGATAACGGAGCGGCAGAATCTCCCTAAGCAGGCCGACAACCCGCTCATCCGCCTGTTGTCTGTCCGGGTGCGCCAACCGGTGCAACGGGACCTGTTCTTCGCGCCCACGTTTGCTGCTGAACAATGCCTTTGCCTGCTTAGTGGCCGTGTGAAGCGGTACAACCAATTGGTCCGCCACGAGCAGCGGATGCTGATGGTCCAACTTGCGGGACTCGGACTTGCGGTCGAACAGCGACTCCCACTTCACCAACTTGATCCGATGGCTGTTAAGCACCTGCGCGAGGTAACCGAAAAAGCGTGGTGACCAATCCGTGCCCTCGCGTTGGTTGAACCACATGGCCAGCACGGTGGATACCGAGAGCCAGTCTGCATCCGTGGTCAGTTCGGCGTAATACGCCCGTGCCCCAGGGAGGTCCTCCACGAGCGCGATCTTCCCCAAGATCCACCTGTCGCCCACTTGCATCAGTTGCCGCACGCGCTCGCGGGTCAGGCCGGCAGATCGCCCCACCTCTTCCATGGTGCCGGGAGGGTCCATACCTCTCAGCAATGGGCTGTAGGCCCCGGTCATCCGGGGTTTTGAGACGTGTTGGAGGAACGGGCCCAGGAACCGGAGCACATGGGGATGTCCGTCCGCATTGAATAGTATGGCAGCCAGTTCTTCATGGATCTGATTTCGCAGGCACCACTCTTGTTGTTCCCGTTCGGGACCCACTGGTGTCTCACTGTCCTTCAGGGCCATCAGGATGTTCGCCCGCAATTCGAGCAGCTCGATCTTCACCTCACTTGCCACTGTAAGGAATTCGGGCATCTTCCCATCGTGTATCCCAAAGCTGTTGTACACGGCTCCCGGATCGATCGATCTTGCGTGTTTCAGCAGCGCCTCCGTCGCTGGAGCACTTAGCCGATGCACAAAGGAACTGATGATCCCCGCTAGGCTTTGGTCCTGTGGGCGGGGCAAGGCGACAACCGGTGTGCTTGCGTTCCTGGTGCGTTCCAGGAGGGCGTTCAATTCAAGCTCCGTTTTCTTGCCGCAGTTGCGCAGCCCGCGAAACCCGCCGTGTTGCTTGGCATAGTTACGGATATCGGAGAGCGTGTGCAGGTCGGCATCAACACAAATGTTTTGGGCACGTGCCGACAGGCTGAACTGTTTGGATAGTTCGTTCAGGTCAGGGTCCGCACCGCTATGCCCCCCCATAACCGGGAGCCGGGCCAAAAGAGAAATGAGTTCAAGCTGCGTTTTTATTCCACAGTTACGCAGCTTTCTGAAGTCTCCATTCCGCTTGGCGAAATCGCGCAGGTCGGAGATGTGCAACAAGCCCGCCGCTTCGCATACGTTGTAAGCACGAACGGACAAGCCATACACGGCCGAGATCTCCTTCAAGGAGAGGTCCGGACTGTTCCGAAGCAGAACAGTGGGAACTTCGTGCGTTGTTGATGGGGAGAGCGGTGGAATCATCGTCAAAAGTCCAAGCAGCCTGTCCTCTATGAGTTCCGAACAACCCGGCAATGCCATGAAGGTGTTGTTCTCTACTTCATACTGGCGGATCGCTTCAATGTCCAACAAATTATTCTCCCGGCAGAAGGTGACCACTTCCTCGGGCAGCACGAAGTCCACCTGGATCTTCTCCAAGTCCATTGATCGGCAAGATGGTCAATTCATTCGGAAAGGCCAATGGCACCTTCATCGACCTGGAGCATTGTATCTGCCACCAGCATCAACATCCGGGATTTCAACTCCTTCCCGCAGGTGTGCATCTGCTTCCTTCGCGAGCACCACACTCTTTGTCCGTCATCACAACACACCGATCCTCTCCTCCAGCTCTCCCCTCCTTTCCTCGTACGCCCTCAGCAAGTACATCTGGTTCATGGCCCGGTCCAGGTTGTGCAAGGGCCGGGTGGTGCGGTAATACACGTCGTTCAGCAGGAAATCGGTGAGGAAGCGGATGCCTTGCTCGAACATCAGCAGCTGGCCGCTCCAGTATAGCAAGGCATTTTCGCTATCGGAAAGCAGCGGGGCCATTTCACTGGTCCAGCCTTTCACCAATTGCTCGTACACCTCGGCATCGATGTGGGTGTGGGCGGGGTCGGGATCGTCTTCCGCGGCCGTGGAGATGAAGGTGCGGATCATGTCGCCGAGGTCGAAGATGGCCTTGCCGGGCATCAGGGTATCGAGGTC
>JAGPDT010000078.1 GCA_018057455.1 Flavobacteriales bacterium
GGTCCACGGCTTGTTTGTCGGTGAGGTCCAGCGGCTCGGCGGTGATGACGAAGGCGTAGATGCCCTGGCCCTTGATGTCGTGCGGGTAGCCCACCACGGCGCTTTCCACCACGCGGTCGCTGAGGTTGATGGCGCTTTCGATCTCGGCGGTGCCGAAGCGGTGGCCGCTCACGTTGATCACGTCGTCCACGCGGCCGATCACGCGCCAGCGGCCTTCGCTGTCGCGCTTGGCGCCATCGCCGCTGAAGTAATGGCCGGGGTAGCTGCTGAAGTAGGTCTGCTTGTAGCGCTCGGGGTCGCCCCAGGTGGTGCGCAGAATGCCGGGCCAGGGGAACTTCATGCAGAGCATGCCTTCCACTTCGTTTTCGGTGATCTCCTTGCCTTCCGCCGTAAGCAGCACGGGTTGCACGCCGGGCAGCGGCCAGGCGGCGTGGCTGGGCTTTTCATCGGTTACTCCCGCGATGGAGCTGATCATGATGCCCGCCGTTTCCGTTTGCCACCAGGTGTCCACGATGGGGCAGCGGTTTTTGCCGATGTGCAGTTTGTACCACTGCCACGCTTCGGCGTTGATGGGCTCGCCCACGCTGCCGAGCACCTTCAATGAATCCAGCGAATAGGCCAGCACGTGGTCCAGGCCGTGTGCCATGAGGCTGCGGATGGCGGTGGGCGCGGTGTAGAAGATGTTCACGCCGTGCTTGTCGATCACCTGCCAGAAGCGGCCCGCGTCGGGGAAGGTGGGCACGCCCTCGAACATCAGCGTGGTGGCGCCGGCGCAGAGCGGCCCGTAGATGATGTAGCTGTGGCCGGTGACCCAGCCGATGTCGGCGGTACACCAGTAGATGTCGCTTTCTTCGTATTGGAATACGTTGCGGAAGGTGTAGTCGCAAAAGACCATGTAGCCGCCGCAGGTGTGTACCACGCCCTTGGGCTTGCCGGTGCTGCCGCTGGTGTAGAGGATGAAGAGCGGGTCTTCGGCGTCCATCTCCTCGGCGGGGCAATGCTTGTCCACCTGCTTCAGTTCGTCGTGCAGCCATACATCGCGCCCTTCCTGCATGTCCACGGCCCAGCCCACGCGGTCGGTGACGATGACGCGCTTTACGCTGGGGCATTCGGCCAGGGCCTCGTCCACCACGCGTTTCACGGGGATCTGCTTGTGGCCCCGGTTCAGTCCGTCGCTGGTGAGCACCATGCTGCACTGGGCGTCGTTCACGCGGTCGGCGATGCTCTTGGCGCTGAAGCCGGCGAAGACCACCGAGTGGATGGCACCGATGCGCGCGCAGGCCAGCACGGCGATGGTGAGCTCGGGGATCATGGGCATGTAGATGCAGATGCGGTCGCCCTTCTTGGCACCGTTGCGCTTGAGCACGTTGGCGTATTGGCACACGCGCTCGTGCAGTTCCCGGTAGGTGTAGCGGATGAAGCGTTCCTGCGGATCGTTGGGTTCCCAGATCAGGGCGAGCTTGTTGCCTCTCTTCTCCAAGTGGCGGTCCAGGCAGTTCTCGGTGATGTTCATCTTTCCGCCGATGAACCACTTCACCTCGGGGGTGTGGAAGTCCCACTCGAGCACCTTGTCCCACTTCTTGCGCCAGGTGAAGGTTTCGGCCTGTGCGGCCCAGAAGGCTTCGGGGTCTTGTACGCTTTGGCGGTAGGCTTCGTCGTAGTCGGCTTTGGTGCGGATGCGGGTGATGTCCATGGATCGAACGGGATTGAATGCGCAAAGTAGGATGTGCGAAGGTGGATCCCAAGGAGTGTGGACAGGATGAATGCCCAACCACGGACTTGCCGGCCGGCAGGCGGGTTCACACGGATGGACACGGATAAGTTGCAGGCGGCGAAATCAATCGATTGCTCCGATGATCTCCTTTCGGTGATGGGAGGACTTCGCGCAGAGTTGTTTTTGACAGGATAATCAGGATGAACAGGATGAATTTGTCCATTCATGTTGGCCGAGTCCTACGCGGCGGGATCCGCTTGCCGGGCAAGCAAAAATCGCCGTCCATTGGATTGGCCGGTCATGTTGTGTTGGATGTTTTGCACGGACCGGTTCCACGATCCGTCCATTCTGGAGACACCTTCGACCGGAAGCCCCGGCACCTTCAAATCGGAAACACCCACGAACGGTATTCCGGAAGGAAAGCAACTTCGGACGGTTCTTCCGTAAAAATCCCGAACACACTGCTGCCTGAGCCGCTCATGGCGGCATACACAGCGCCCTTGTTCAACAATTCTTCCTTGATGGCCCCGATGGCCGGATGCTTGGCGAAGACGTAGGTTTCCAGGTCGTTCACCACGGTGCCCGGCCAAGCTTCGAGCGGAGCTTTCAATGCTGCAACCAGATCGGCGTGCGTGGACGGGACCTGCATGCCTTGGAACACTTCCGCCGTGGAGACGTGGATGCCGGGATTCACCAGCACCAGCCAGTGGTTTTTCAGGTCCACTTCAACCGGGCTGAGCCGTTCGCCGCGCCCTTCGGCGAGTTGCGGTTGTTCCTTCAGGAAGAAGGGGCAATCACTGCCGAGCCGGGCGGCGATGGTGTGCAGTTCTTCCGGAGTGAACCGCAGATCCAACAGCTTGTTCAGCAGGTGCAAGGTGTGTGTGCCATCGCTGCTGCCGCCGCCCAAGCCCGCACCGGTGGGGATGGCTTTGTGCAGGTGCATGCGCAGGCCGGGCAGTTCGCGCTGTTGGCGGAACAGTTCCACGGCCTGTAGGCAGAGGTTGCTTTGGGGATCACCGGGCACGGGCAGGCCGGTGCTCTCGAACTTCACATCCCCCAGTGGCAAGGAATTGTCCACCACGGCTTCCAAGGCGTCGTGGAGCGGGATGGGGAAGAGCACGCTGCGGATGTCATGGTACCCATCAGGCCGTTTGCCGAGCACTTGCAGGCCGAGGTTGATCTTGGCGAAGGGGAAGGCGAGCATGAAGGTTCAGAAGGGATAGAAGACCGGGATGAGCGCGGTGGCCAAGATCCACAACAACAACGAGATGGGGCTGCCCACACGTACAAAATCCTTGAAGGTGTAGTTGCCGGCGCTGTACACCATGGTGTTGGTCTGGTAGCCGATGGGGGTCATGAAACTGAGTGATGCCGCGAAGGTGACGGCCATCAGGAAGGGCAGCGGGCTCAGGCCCAGGGCCTCGGCCGTGGAAATGGCGATGGGCGCCACCATGGCGGCGGTGGCCGTATTGGACATGGCCTCGGTAAGGAGCATGGTGCACAGGTAGATGCCGGAGAGCACCGCCACGGGCCCCCACCTCCCGAGCAGCGACACAAGGCCGCGCGCGAAGCGGTCGCTCAGCCCCGTCTCGGCCATGGCCATGCCCAAGCTGAGCATTCCGGCCATCAGGAAGATGACCTTCCAGTCGATGGCATCGTAGAGCTCCTTCATGGTGAGGCAGCGGGTGAGCACCACGATGCACACCCCGACCAAGGTGCTGATGACAATGGGCAGCGACGACCACGCGGAGGTGAGCACCACGCCGACCAGGACCAGGGTGGTGATCAGGGCGGCCCGCTTGTCCAGCCGGACGCTCCCCTCCTGTTCGGTGATGATGGCAAACGGGCTGTCCGGTGATCGGTCCAGCGTGCGCAGGCGCTCCACGTAGTGGCTGCGCACCTCGGCGAGCACCACATCGCCGGCATGCAGCACCACGTCCTCCATGCGTTCGTTGATCACCGCTTCGCGCTTGCGCACGGCCAAGGGTACGGCGCGGTAGGTGCGCAACAGGTCGGCTTCCCGCAGGGTCCGGCCCTCCAAGGGGGAGTGGCTGGTGATCACCAGTTCCACCAGCTTGGTGCCGCCCGGTGCGCTGATGTCCGTATCCAGGGCAGGAGAGTGGCCCTGGGCGGGATGGATCTTGATCTCCGCACGGTCGTTCAGGGCGCGCACATGACCGATGTCGCAACGTACTTTCAGCAGGTCGTGGGCCTGTAGGACCAGGTCGCCCGGGGGGATGGTGAAGACCATGGGGCCCCGGCGGATCTCAATGATGTCCATGTCCATGTCGCGTGCGAGCCGTGATTCCATGATCTGTTTGCCCACCGACGGGGCCGAGGGCATCAGCTCGATCTCGCTGAGGTATTCCCAGATGCCGAACCGCTCACTCAGCCCGGCGGTGTCCGGCGCCTTGCGGAGCAGTTTGCGGCCCACCAGCAGGAGGTAGGCCAAGCCCGTGATCAGCAGTACCAGGCCCAAGGGCGTTTGCTCGAAGAGGGAGATGGGCGCCAGTCCGTGATCGGCGGCGATGCCGCTGACCAGGATGTTGGTGGAGGTGCCGATGAGCGTGGTGGTGCCTCCCATCACCGTGGCGAAGGACAGGGGCATGAGCAGGCGCGACGGGCTGATCCCCGCGCTACGGGCGGCCTGCACCACAATGGGGATGAAAATGGCCACGATGGGCGTGTTGTTGAGAAAGGCGGAGAAGCCGGCCACGCCCACCACCAGGAACAGCATGCCGCGCAGTTCGCTGCGCCGCAGCTGTATGGAGAGCCGTGGCGCCAGCACCACCAACAGGCCCGTGCGCAGCAGTGCGGCGCTGAGCACGAACATGAACGCTACGGTCAAGGTGGCCGGGTCGCTGAAGCCTGCCAAGCCCTGCCGCGGGGTGATCACTCCGGTGAGCACCAAGGCCACCAGGATCAACAAGGCGATCAGGTCTATGCCGATGTGCTCGGTGATGAACAGCACCAGCGCCACCAGCGCCACCGCGAGCACGATCAGTTCCGGGGTGCCCATGCAACGAAGTTACCGGGTCCTTGCCCCGGAAGGGGAGGTCCCGCACCACCTGCCTGGACGATCTCCCGCAGGGGCAACACCCTGGCCCGGCGGCAGTTCCATCCAGCTGGCGGCATCGCAGCACGCCGTTCAGGACGGCGCTCTACTTTCGCGCTTCGCTTCAATCTGCGACCATGAGCACATTCCTTGAATTTGAGAGTCCGATCCAAACCCTGGTGGAACAGATCGAGAAGCTGGACCAAGTGGCCTCCGAGGGCGAGATCGATGTGCGGGCCGCCATGAAGGACCTGAACAAGAAACTCGAAGCCACGCGCAAGGAGGTTTACGGCAAGCTCACCCCGTGGCAGCGGGTGCAGGTAAGCCGCCACCCGGACCGGCCGTATTCGTTGAAATACATCAACTACCTCAGCGAGGGCACTTTCATTGAAATGCACGGCGACCGCACCGTGAAGGACGACAAGGCCATGGTGGGCGGCTTCGGCCTGCTGAACGGCCGCACCGTGATGTTCATCGGGCAGCAGAAAGGCGTGAACACCAAGATGCGCCAGTACCGCAACTTCGGCATGCCCAACCCGGAAGGCTACCGCAAAGCCCTGCGGCTGATGAGGCTCGCCGAGAAGTTCAACAAGCCGGTGGTCACCTTGATCGATACCCCGGGTGCCTACCCGGGCCTGGAGGCCGAAGAACGCGGGCAGGGCGAGGCCATCGCCAGGAACCTGTTGGAGATGAGCCAGCTGAAAGTGCCCATCATCTGCGTGATCATTGGTGAAGGCGCTTCGGGCGGTGCGCTCGGCATCGGCATCGGCGACAAGGTGCTGATGCTGGAGAATTCATGGTACTCCGTGATCTCGCCCGAGAACTGCTCCACCATTTTGTGGCGCACCTGGGACTATAAGGAACGGGCCGCCGAGGCCCTGAAGCTCACCGCCACGGACATGTTCAAGAACGGATTGGTGGACGGAGTGATCCCGGAACCCGTGGGCGGCGCCCATGCGGACCACGACGAGGCCTGCCGCCTGGTGAAGGACGTGGTGGTGAAGGAACTGGACAAGCTGGTAAAGCTGGATGCCGCCAAGCGCGTGGAGAAGCGCATCGCCAAGTTCTGCAAGATGGGCGTGGTGGCGAAGGCCAAGTAAGCGGGCCGCCGCGGATCGATTCAGCGGTTGTGCAGCGGCAGCACCCGCCGTACCGGGCCGCTCACGGACCAGCTTGCCGTGTTGGCACCGGTGCCGGGATCGATCGCCAGTACCTGTCCGTCCGCCCCACCATAGACCACCCCGTTCACCGGTTCATACGCCAAGCAATGCAGCAGGGGGGCCGTTCCCAAGGCGATGGACCCGCCACCGTACACGTACCGCCTGAGCTCACCGTTCGCCAAAGCCACCAACCAGTCCATTTCCGATAGGCGCTCCACCGCGCGGATCGCTGTGGGCCAGGCGTACGCTTCCCAAGTGCCGCCACCGCCCAAGTTGCGGTCCAGCACAAGGCCTTGCCCACTGCGGTTGCCGAAAAGCAGCACATGGTCTTCATCCCGCATGAACAGGCCCACGGGACTGAGGTCCAACGGCTGGCTGGCCACCGCCACCCCGGAGATCCGGTAGTAGATGCCCACACGCTGTTCCTGTGTTACAAAGTGGCGTTCGGTGGTCACCACCCGGTCTGCCACGGTGATGGCCTGCTGTGCACGGAACAGCTCGGGCAGGGTGATGGTGGTGCCGCCCACGCCATTGGCCGGGTTGAAGGCCCGCAGGGTGCCGTTGTCCTGGCCTACGTACAGGCGGCCGTCGGCACACAGGTCCACGCTGGTGAACCAGGGCGCTGCGATGGCGCTCTGGTTGGGCAGTTGCCAGGCCGGGGCCAGGTTTTCCGCATACAAGGTTTGCAGATCACCGGTGCTCGCCCCGGCCACGCACAAGCGTTGGGCAATGCTGCTGATGGCCGCGCCGCCGAAGTCCATGGGCCACGTGGCCGCCACGGCGGTCTGGCCCAGGCTGTCGGTGCGGTACAGGGCCACAGTGCCCGCACCTTGGTCCGCCACGGTGAAGATGGACCGTACCCGCAGGGGGATCGCCGACACATTCAGCAGGCGGCTGTCGCGGCCGGTGAGTTCCCCGTCTGATGCCACGGCCAGCAATTGGTATTGGCCACTGGTGATCTGTTCAGCGGTGATCGGCAAGGCCAGGGAGCGTGTGGCCGAAGTGCCCGATGCCGAAGCGGAAGCCCCGCCCACCACGGGGATGCCGTTGGCATCCAGCAGGGTGACCGACACTTGCGTGAGGCCGTGGTCGTCGCTGGCTTCCACCTGTACGACCACGGTGTCCGGCAAGGCCACGGAAGCGAACTCGGAAGGGGAGAGGAGGGTGATGCGCGGCGGCTCATTGGCCGGTTCCTTCTTGCATCCGGTGCCGAACACCCCCGCAAACAGCACCAGGGCAAGGGCTTGTTGATAACGCATCCTTCCAAAGGTAGGACAGGCTTGGTCGCGCACCGCAACCAACGATCGCATGTGGAGGGTCCTGTTGAAAGAATGGGCAAAGTTCAGGAACCGGCGATCGGGGTGCCCGCAGGGTTGGGGCCTACCTTTGGCCTGCTCTCCCGGCCCTGTCTTTTTCCGGCCGTTCCGATGCCTGCAATGAACCAATTTTCTGCTGTTCCCACCGGCGCCCGCACCATGGACCGCAAGCGCCGCCCCTCCGCCCCATTGATGGACCCCGCCTTGGAAGGAGGGCGCCTGCAACCCCAGGCGCCAGAGCTGGAACAGGCCGTGCTCGGCGCCATGATGCTGGAGAAGAACGCGGTGAACGAGGCCATCGACATCCTGCAGCCCGAGAGCTTCTACGTGGATGCCCACCGCCGCATCTTCGCGGCCATCCAGCAGCTCTTCCGCACCGACCAGGCCATTGACATCCTCACCGTGACCCAGGAGCTGAAGAAGCGCGCCGAGCTGGACATCGTGGGCGGGGCCTTCTACATCAGCCAGCTCACCAACAAGGTGGCCAGCAGCGCCAACGTGCAGTTCCATGCACGCATCATCAGCCAGAAGCACATCATGCGCGAGCTGATCCGCATCAGCTCGGACACCATCCGCGACGCTTACGACGAGGGCACCGACGTGTTCGAGCTGTTGGACCGCAGCGAACAGGACATGTTCGCCGTCACCAGCGGCAACCTCAAGCGCAACTACGAGCCCATGAGCGAGCTCATCCAGGGAGCCATCGCCCAGATCGAGCTCTCCAAGAGCAAGGGCGGCGGCATGAGCGGCGTACCCACGGGCTTCACCCAGCTGGACAAGCTCACCGCCGGTTGGCAGCCCAGCGACATGATCATCGTGGCGGCACGGCCGGCCATGGGCAAAACCGCCTTCGTGCTCAGCATGGCCCGCAACATCGCCGTGGAACACAAGCAGGCCGTGGCCGTGTTCAGCCTGGAAATGAGCAGCACCCAGCTGGTCACCCGCCTCATCTCCAGCGAATCGGGCATCAGCTCCGAGAAGCTCCGCAAGGGAGAGCTCAGCGAAGCGGAGTTCGCCACCCTGCACGAACAGATCGGCCAGCTGGCCAACGCCCCGCTCTTCATCGACGATACCCCGGCGCTGAACATCTTCGAACTACGCGCCAAGTGCCGCCGCCTCAAGAGCCAGCACGATGTGAAACTCATCATCATCGACTACCTGCAGCTGATGACCGCTGGCAGCGAAGGCAGCCGCGGCGGCAACCGCGAGCAGGAGATCAGCACCATTTCCCGCTCCATCAAGAGCATCGCCAAAGAGCTCAACGTGCCCATCATCGCCCTCAGCCAGCTGAGCCGCGCGGTGGAAACCCGCGGCGGCGACAAGCGGCCCATGCTCAGCGACCTGCGCGAATCCGGCGCCATCGAACAGGATGCCGACCTGGTCTGCTTCCTCTACCGCGCCGAATACTACAAGATCGACCAGGATAACTTCGGTTCCACCATCGGCATCGGAGAGGTGATCGTGGCCAAGCACCGCAACGGGGCCATTGACAACGTCCGCCTGCGCTTCATCTCCGAGCTCGCCAAGTTCTCCGACCTGGAGACCAGTGACATGCACTTTGGCACGGGGTTGGCGACCGAGGGGCCCCAGACCATCACCCGGTCCAGCCGCATGAACGATGATATGGATTCGCCCTTCTGAAGCCGGTAGGCCGCAGCGCAAGCCACGGCTGTTGGCCTGGGCCGTGGCCGCCCTGCTTTCCTGGCAACCGGTATCGGCGGCCAAGATCCTGATCCCCATGGACAAGGGCCAGGCCGACCACCTCAAGGCCTATGGCATCATCTACTGGGTGCTGGAAAGCGACGTCACCGTGGACTGGCTGCTCAACTACCGCGGCGGCAGCTTCCTGCTGGAACGAATCGCCGCCGTGGAACGCGAATGCACCGTGCGCGGCGTCACCTTCAACGTGGTGGCCGATGCACAGGCCGCCGCGATCCAGTCGGAGATCGCCGCACCGGAGGTGAACATGGAAACGGTGAAGCTGGAGAAGGCCCCCAAGATCGCCGTGTACGCACCGCCGGGTTTCCAGCCATGGGATGATGCCGTGGCCCTGGTGATGACCTATGCCGAGATTCCCTACGACCGCATCTACGACAAGGACATCCTGGCCTCCATGCTGCCCAAGTACGACTGGCTCCACCTGCACCACGAGGACTTCACCGGGCAGTACGGCAAGTTCTACCGCCAATTCCGCAATGCGCCGTGGTACCAGGAACAGGTGCGCGAGGCCGAGGCCTTGGCCAAGGAAACCGGCTATGCCAAGGTGAGCCAAATGAAAGGCGCCGTGGCCGGCAAGATCCGCGACTACGTGGCCGGCGGCGGGTACCTCTTCACCATGTGCAGCGGCACCGATTCCTACGACATCGCCCTTTCGGCCCAAGGCGTGGACATCTGCGATGCACCCTTCGACGGGGATCCGCCCGACCCGCAGGCGCAACAGAAAATCGACTACGGGAAAACCTTCGCCTTCAGCGGCTACAAGCTCATCACCGACCCCATGGTGTATGAGTTCAGCGACATCGATGCCACGGACATCCACGGCTCCATCGGCGAAACCCGCGACTTCTTCACCCTCTTCGACTTCAGCGCCAAGTGGGACGTGGTGCCCACCATGCTCTGCCAGAACCATGAGCAGGTGGTCCATGGTTTCATGGGGCAAACCACCGCCTTCCGCAAGAACCTGGTGAAGCCCGGAGTGACCGTGATGGGCGAGAACAAGCCACAAGGCACCGTGAAGTACATCCATGGCGAATACGGGTTGGGCCAGTGGACCTTTTACGGGGGGCACGACCCCGAAGACTACCAGCACATGGTGGGCGATCCCCCCACGGACCTCAGCCTTTTCCCCAATTCGCCCGGCTACCGGCTGATCCTGAACAACATCCTGTTCCCCGCCGCCCGCAAACGCAAGCAAAAGACCTGAGCGGGCCGCGCGCTTTGGCCTTTGCCAAGGGGCCGATCACGGTTTTCTTTCTCCACCAACCGGCTATCGCTATGTTTGTCCCTGTAAATTCGTTGCATGGACCTCTCGAAGATCATCTCCATCACCGGGAAATCCGGTCTGTACCGCGTGGTGGCCCAAGGGCGCCAAGCGCTCATCGCGGAATCGCTCACCGACAAGAAGCGGATTCCCGTGCACTCCAGTGTGCGGGTCAGTTCGCTCGACGAGGTGAGCATGTACACCAAGGGGGATGACGTGCTGCTGTCCACCGTGCTGGAAAACCTCCACACCAAGGAGAAAGGCAAGTTGAGCGTGGACCCCAAGGGCGATCTGGAAGCGCTGTACGACAAGCTCGGCGAGGCCCTGCCCAACTACGACCGGGACCGCATCTACTCCAGCGACGTGCGGAAATTCTTCGTGTGGTACCAAATGCTGGTGGATGCCGGCATTTTTGATGAGGCGAAGGCCGCCGCCGGCAAGGCGGCCGCTTCGGACAAGGAGGAAAAGGAAGAGAAGAAGTCCAAGTCTGCCGCGGGCAAGCAAGGTGCAAAGCCCAAAGCCACCGCCGCCAAGACGGCCGCGCCCAAACCGGCCGGCTCCTCCAAGGCCAAGGCCAAGGTGCTGCACAAGGGCGCCCAGCGCGGCTCCTGACCGAGGGGCGCCCGGAGTTGTTCCAAGGGGGCGCGCAGCTATCTTGGCGGTCCATCCGTTGATACGCCCCATCATGAACCGTATTGCCGTAGTGGCCAAACCCTTGGCTTTGGCCTTGGTGGCCGGTGCCGTGGCCCTTTCCGTGGCATGGACCGATGGCCACCTGCCCGTGGCCCATGCCGCCTACCACACCGCCGCCGAACTGGACGGTTTCCGTGCGGCATTGCCGTTGGATTCCACCTCCAACACCTACTTCGCCGGCAGCGGGCACTGCAACGGCTGCCATGGCCACGATCCCCAGGGCAATGCCTCGGTCACCGTGGAAGGGGAGGATGTGAACGTGGTGGACGCCTGGCGCAGCAGCATGATGGCCAACAGCGCCCGCGACCCCTTCTGGCGTGCCAAGGTGAGCCATGAGGTGCTGGTGAACCCCGGGCACCAAGTGGCGCTGGAGAACAAATGCACCGCCTGCCATGCGCCCATGGGCAACTTTGAGCACCATATGACCGGCCAGGGCAACTACTCCATTGCCTACATGGAGCAGGACCCCATCGCCTTGGACGGCGTGAGCTGCACCCCTTGCCACATGCAGAGCGCGGACAGCATCGGCAGCCTGTTCTCCGGCCACCTGAAGTTCGATACACAGGGACGCCCCATCTACGGACCCTACGCCGATGCCGACATCTTCGGCGCGCCCATGCAGTCCTTCGTGAACTATTCGCCCAAGTATGGTGCGCACATCCTGGATGCCGGGCTGTGCGCGGGTTGCCATACGCTGCTCACCGGAACCGCCGACATCAACGGCAACCTCACCGGCGATGAATTCGTGGAGCAGGCCACCTACCATGAATGGCTCAACTCCGACTTCAACAACGAAGAACACCCGGCCACCGGCATCACCTGCCAAGGGTGCCACATGCCGCTGTTGGACGATACCATCGGCGTGGTGCTCTCGGCCAACTACGTCTTCCTCCAGCCCAAGTCACCTTTCGCGCAGCACCACTTCGCCGGGGCCAACACCTTCATGCTCACCATGCTGCGGGACAACGCGGACACCCTGCAGGTCACCGCGTACCCGGCGCAGTTCGACAGCTCCATTGCCCGCACCAACCGCATGCTCCAGCAGCACACCCTGATGCTGGCGCTGAGCGTGCCCGCGCGGGATGCGGACACTGCCTTCATCGATCTGCAGCTCACCAACCTCGCGGGCCACAAATTCCCCAGCGGCTACCCCTCTCGCCGCGCCTGGGTGCAATTGTTGGTGGCCAATGCCAACGGCGACACGATCTACAACAACGGCGCCCCCACGCCGGACGGCGACCTGGCCGGGCACGATGCCCTGTGGGAACCCCACTACGACCACATCACCGGCGCGGACCACGTGCAGATCTATGAGATGGTGATGGGAGATGTGAACGGTGCCTTCACCACCGTGCTGGAGCGTGCCAAGGAGCCCCTCAAGGACAACCGCCTCGCACCGGCGGGCTTCTCCACCGCACACAGCACCTACGATACCACCCTGATCGTTGGCGGCGCCCTCACCGATCCCGATTTCAACCACGCGGACGGGGTGGAGGGGAGCGGCACCGATGTGGTGCACTACCATGTGCCCACCGCCGGATACACCGGCCAGCTCACCATCACCGCCCATGTGTGGTACCAAGCAGTGCCCCCACGCGCCGTGGCCGACATGTTCACCCACAGCAGCCCCCAGATCGACCTCTTCCAAGGGATGTACGAGGCGGCGGACAAGGCCCCCATCCTGGTGGGCACCACCTCACAAACGGATATCACCGTGGGCATCGACGACCTGGCGGAGCTGGGCGTGCACATCTTCCCCAACCCGGTCCCCAACGGACTGCTCACCATCACCGGCATCGATGCCCGCGTCACCGGTATCGACGTGTATGATGCCGGCGGCCGCAAGGTGAGTGGCCGCACGGGCGGCGCCGATCGCACATGGAACCTGCGCCTGCCTGGCCATGGCACCTACATCGTGGTGGTGCGGACGGCGGAACGCAGCTTCGTGGAGCGAGTGGTGAGCTATTGAAGATCAAACGATCGGCTGATGCCCTTGCCGTGATCACCCGCTCAAGCCGATGTTGAAGACCGCATCACCCTCGTACACCATGGGCGCACGGTTGATGTTGATCACATGGCCCGTCTTCGGTGCCAACAAGGGGCTGCTCATGCTGCCATACGGGTCGGAGATGGTGCACAGCACATCACCGGCATGCACGTGCTGGTGCATCACCACCTTGGTGTGCAGAAAACCCGACCGGTCCGCGCGCACCCAGGAGGTCTTCTCCACCACGATGCTCTCGCGCCGCGGCACGGGCACGCGGATCGCCGGGGCCAACATGCCCAGGTGGCTGAGGATGCGGATCACGCCTTCCACCGCTTCCTGCGCCATCTCCTTGTCCAGCCGCATGCTCATGCCGCTCTCGTTCAGCAGCAGCGGGATGCCCAGGTTGCCGCACGTTTCGCGGAAGCTGCCCGGGATGATGTCTTCGTGCAGCGTGAAGGGCGCATGGAAGATGTGCGCCAAGGCTTTCAACTGTTCGTCATCCGGAGTGATGCGCACTTGTGCGGCGTTGTAACGGTCTGCGCCGCCAGTGTGGAAATCCAGGCAGAGGTCCGCCACCGGCAGCACCCCGGTGGTGAAGCGGTAGGCCACGCGGCTGGCCAAGGAACCGCCCTTGAGGCCGGGGAACACCCGGTTGAGGTCGCGCCCGTCGGGGAAGTAGCGCGACTTGGCGATGAACCCGAAGACGTTCACCACCGGGATGCAGATGATGGTGCCGCGCGCCGGTTTGTTCACCTGGTGGCTGATCACTTGGCGAACCACCTCCATGCCGTTGACCTCATCGCCATGGATGCCGGCGGTGATCAACACCGTAGGGCCGGGCACCGTGGACCGCTCCACGATCACGGGCACCTCCACTGGCGTGGTGGTGAACAAGCTGGCCAGGCCCAGGTCCATTCGCCGGCTCGCGCCCATGGCGATGGCCTCGCCCAAGATGATCAGGTCCCCTTCGTGTGCCTTCTCCGTGAGCTGCATGGTGCCATGTTGCATGCCGCAAAGCTCGGGTGCAAGGCCGGTTCCGGTGGTGGATGTGGTGC
>JAGPDT010000120.1 GCA_018057455.1 Flavobacteriales bacterium
TGCCCGCTTGCAGGATGGGCAGCACCGTGCGCAGCACCAGATCATCCAGTTCCGCAACGCGTTCGCGCATGGTGGTTGCATCCAGTTCGGCATCCGAGTCCTGCTGGTCGATGCGGCCCAGCACATGCACGCCGCCCGGTGTGATGAACCGGTTAGCCTGTAGGTTGAGGAAGTTGGGCAGGAAGGCATCCCAGCCGTTGCGCGCACCGGCCAGTCCATTGTTGGCGCGTGCACCAACGTCCTCGCAGATGCCCAGCAGCACGTAGCGGCAGGCTTCTTCGCGCCAATCCGCGGCGAGTGCTTCGCCGAGCTTCGTTTCACCCGCACGGTGCGTGATCAATGGGTCCATTTCCCCGGCGGGAAGCGGCTGGAAATGGAAGTGCGGGGTGTTCATGGGCATTTGGTCAAATTCGGCGTGAAGGTGGCTCAATGCGTGCTCCAATCGGTCAAGCGCATCCAAAACCCCACGATCTCCCGCTTGTGCAGCGGGATGTCCCAATCGCCGTCGTAGCGGATGAAGGTGGGCACAAGCTCGCCGCCCACCACTGTGTTGTCCACTTGGATGCTGATGTCGAAGTCCAAGATCAGCGAGGCATGCGCGATGCGGTATTCCCTCGCGAGCACCTGCATGGAGCGTTGGTCGAACCAAGTGCGCATGCGCTTGATCACCGTGGCATCATCGCCCATGGGCTTCCCGTGCAGGCTGTCCTTGGCCTCGGCGCTGAACATCCAGCAGGGCTGCCCGTTCCGGAATTGTTGATCGATCCCGAAGTCATACAGGGGCGCCATGGCGGGTTCAAAAAGCGCAAGCTTGTCGCCGATGAAGGGCACGCTGGCGATCTCCTGCCCGGGATTGAACATGAACTGCTTCAGTTCCTCCTTGTACTTCTCCATCCTGCCGTGGCCTCCCCGTGCACGCTCATATGCCGCAATGCTGTTGTCCGCGGCCCAGGTGCCTTTGGGCCAAAAGAGATCGTCATAGAGTTCGGCGGTGAGGTAGCGCATTTCGCCCTTGCGGGAGCGTAAGTTTCCGCTTTCCGCTGTGCTGTCCATCCGAAGTTCGGCTTGTTGGCCCTTGCGGAAGAATCGCCCCTTCCGGTAGAGCGTGGCCTTTTCCTTCTCGCCCTTGTTGCGCACCGTCAATCCGCTCTCCACGGCATGCGGCCAATAGCGCATGTTCAGGAAGGCATGCAAGAAACTGGTGTCGTTCTTCACCTGCTGCATGAAGCCTTCCAGGTCCAGGCCTTCGGCACGGCCATGGATCACCACGTCGCCCAGCTGGTACACGTTGGTGATGGTGTCTTCCTCCCCCTGTGCCTGCAGGCGGACGGACGGCACCGCGGCAAACAACATCGCCGCTACGGCCCCAAGCGTCCGCTTCATCAATGTTGGCGCGTTGGACCCAGGCTGGTGTACAGCTGGTACTTCTTCTTCACATAAACGAGGAAGTCGTACTGCGACAGGCTCTTCAGCACTTCTTCGGGCACGTTGCAGAAATCGATGAAGTCATCGAAGCTGTCATCGCTGAGGTTGATGATGCCATAGTCCACATACTGCTGCAACAGTTCTCGCAGCAACTCGCGCTTCATGTCCTCGTTCTCCAGCTGGGCCACTTGCCGTTTGCTCCGCTCCCGCCGGCTGAAGGATTCATACAGGAAGGTGATCGGACTTTCCAGCGCATTGATGCCCGTTTCACGGTAGTCCTTTTCGCTATAGCCCAGCTTGGCAATGTCCGCCTGGATGTCCTTCAAGGTGCGCTCGGGCAACACGGCCACGGGTTGCAGGTCGATGCTCCATGGGCGCAGCACGATCTTCAGCCGTTGCAGTTCCGCATCGGGAAATTCCCCCAGCGGCAAGGTCCTGGTAACGTAGCCACCGGCTCCGATCAGCAGCGTATCCTCCCGTTGCACCCAGGCCGAAAAACTGCCGTCGGTGTTCCCGAAGGTGCCGGCACGCGTACGGCGGTTCACGATCATCAGGTCATAGAACGTATGCTCCCCATCGCCGCCGGTCACGGTGCCTTTCACCAATACCTGCGATTGGGCCGACAAAGGGCCGGCGAGGGCGAACAGGAGGGCGATCAGGGACCAGTTGCGCATGTGGGGGCGAAAATACTTGTGCTGCGTGGCCAAGATCGTGCCGATCGCCGGGGGGCACACGGGGCAGGCCCCCTAGGGCCTGCCCGCACGGGATTGCAAGTTTGTGGCCGCTGTGCCCGCCAGAAACCCGTGGAACTACAGGCCGGAGGCGAGATCGCCCAGGGAGGCGGCAGGGTCGCCTCTCCCATTTCGGACCGAAAAGGGCATCGGTCCGACCATCAATGCCGCGTCGAACTGACAATGGTCAAGTTCCGGTCCGGTGCACCTGCGGATTTTTGCCGGGTATGATCCATATCATTTAACCGTTCACCGTTCCAATGACTGAAAAGCACACTTCCTGGGCCGAGCCGTACAAGATCAAGATGGTCGAGCTCATTGCCATGACCACCCGTGAACAGCGCGAGACCGCACTGGTGGAGGCCGGCTACAACACGTTCCTGCTTCCATCCGAGAAAGTATACATCGACCTGCTCACTGATAGCGGCACCAGCGCGATGAGCGACCGCCAGTGGGCGGGCATGATGATGGGCGACGAAGCCTATGCCGGCAGCCGCAACTTCTACAACCTGGAGAAAGCCATCCAGCACACGTACGGCTACAAGTACATCGTACCCACCCACCAAGGCCGTGGGGCGGAGAACATCCTCTCGCAGATCCTTATCAAGAAGGGGCAGATCGTGCCGGGCAACATGTACTTCACCACCACGCGCCTGCACCAGGAACTGGCCGGGGGCACCTTTGCGGACATCATTGTGGACGAAGCCCACGACCCGCAGAACACCTTCGCCTTCAAGGGCAACGTGGACCTGAACAAGCTGCAGGCCCTGATCGACAAGCACGGCGCGGAGAAGATCGCCTACGTGAGCATCGCCACCACGGTGAACATGGCCGGGGGCCAACCCCTGTCCCTGGCCAACCTGAAGGCCTTGCGCGCGCTGTGCAACAAACACGGGATCAAGATCATCCACGACATGACGCGCGTGGCCGAGAACGCCTTCATGATCCAGCAGTTGGAGCCCGGCCAGGCCGGCCGCAGCGTGGCGGACATCGTACTGGAGATATGCTCCCTCACCGACGGTGCCACCATGAGCGCCAAGAAGGACGCCTTGGTGAACATCGGCGGCTTCCTGGCGGTGAACGACTGGGACGTGTTCGAGGAAGCCCGCAACATGGTGGTGGTCTATGAAGGCCTGCACACTTACGGCGGCCTGGCCGGCCGTGACATGGAGGCCATGGCCATCGGCATCGGCGAAAGCGTGCAGGAGGACCACATCCGGGCCCGCGTGGGGCAGGTGTTCTACCTGGGCAAGAAACTCCTGGACGCCGGCGTCCCCATTGTGAAGCCCGTGGGCACCCACGGCGTGTTCCTCGATGCCAAGGCCTTCCTGCCGCACCTGCCGCAAACAGCCTTCCCCGCCCAAGTGCTGGCCGCCGAGCTCTATCTGGAGAGCGGCGTTCGCGCCATGGAACGCGGCATCGTGAGCGCCGGCCGCAACAAGGAAACCGGCGACCACTACTACCCCGAACTGGAACTTGTGCGCCTGACCATCCCCCGCCGTGTGTACACCCAGGCACACATGGACGTGGTGGCCGAAAGCGTGCTGCGCCTGTATGAACGCCGCAAGACCATCACCGGCCTGAGCATGGTGTACGAACCCAAATACCTCCGGTTCTTCCAAGCCCGCTTTGAGCGTTTGCCGGCCTGATGCGGAAGTCATTGCCACAACACCGGCCACCACCCGCCGTGTGATGCACATCACATCCCACGGACATGACCGCGCGCAACTTGCACCCCGATTCACCCCCCAAAAACAACCCGGCAGATGAAACACGAAGTGGAGGCCATGTGGATGCAAGGCATGCAGTTCAACGCACTGGTGCAAGGCCACACCGTGGTC
>JAGPDT010000079.1 GCA_018057455.1 Flavobacteriales bacterium
GGTCCCCCTGTTTGCTTAGGCGATGAGCTGGCTATCTTCGTGGCCGATGGCCCAATTCCTGATGCCGCGCACGGAGACCACGCCCGAGGTCAGCTTCGATCCCGACCGGGGGGCGTTGCAGATCGCGGGTTGCTGCATACCGGAGAATGCCGAAGGTTTCTTCCGCCCGTTGATCGCACGCCTGGAGCAGTACATCGGGAAGCCTGCGGGCCATACCGCGGTGCGCATCGCCCTGAGCTACTTCAATTCAAGCAGTTCCAAGTACCTCCTGGACCTGCTGAAATTGCTCAACGAGGTACACCTCAGCGGTGCGGGCACCGTGGACGTGGAGTGGCTCTATGAGCAGGACGACATGGACATGGAGGAGGCCGGGCAGGATTACCGGTCCTTGCTGGAACTGCCGGTGCGCTTGGTGGTGGTGCCTAATCGTTGAAGCGCGCGGCCCACTGCCGGGCCGGAATGGCCAAGCCCGCGCGGAAGTGGAAGTGCTGGCCCCACGCGTGCATCACCTTCTTGTACACCACGGGCATTCCGCTTTCCATGACCGTGCGTTCGATCACCGTTGCGCCGGCCTCCCGGTAGATGCGTTCCTGCATGGCCGGCGCACCCGAGTTGACCACGGGCACGGTGGTGCCCCGTGGTTCCGGGCGCTCCGCCACCGGCGGTTGTTGCCGTGGAGCAACGTCCGGCGGTGCAGGCTTGCGTGGAGATGGAGCCGTGGCGGTTTGTTGCCGGGGTGGCGCGGCCTGCGCAGGGGGCGTTGTGGCCTCCGGGGCAGGTGGTGCAACAGCGTGCCCGTCTGGGGCCAGGAGCGACGGAGCCGCAGGGGTGGCGGCCGCTGCACGGTCCTGGTGTTGTTTGATCAGTGCCTGCAGGTCCTCGACCTTCACTTTCGGGTATACGTTGAAGGGCCGCAGTGCCCTGGCCTGTTCAAACAGCGCCAGTGCCTGCGGGTACAGTCCGGATTGGAAGGCCTGGTCGCCGCGTTGCATGAACCCTTGGTAACTGGTGTCCGCAGCGGCTTCTGCCGCTTCGCGTGCGGCGATCCGCGAACGTTCCTTGGCGGAAAGCTTGTCGAAATCCTTGGTCAGGCTGCCCCGCTTGCCTTGCGCCATGCAGTGGAGCACGCAGAAACACCCGAGCAACAGCATGGCCCAGCGAACCGAAAGGGCAGGGCGGGCGTTCATGGGGGGACCGATCGTTTCCCAAAGATGGGGATCATGCGGGGTCATAACGAAATTTTCCGCCCCAACGTTCCCCCCGAGGCTGCAAACACGCAACTTTGCAGGCCCGGAGCGGCGGAACACCATAACAAGGAAAACAACCACAACCCCACGATGAAGAATCTCTTGAAGTTATGTGCGGCGACCTTGGTGCTGCTGACGGCCTGCAAGAACGATCCCACGCAGAGCGAGGAATACAAACAGTTGCAGCAGGACAACGCCGCGGTGTCCGAGGAAAGCGGATTGAAGGATTCCACGATCAATGACATGTTCGGTGCCTTCAACCGGATCACGGAGAACCTGCGTTTGATCCGCGAGAAACAAGGCCTGTTGCCCTCGGGCAGCCAATCCGTGGAAGGGGGCGCAACCATGGAGCAAGGCATTGTGGGCGACCTGCGCGCCATTGATTCCCTGCTCAATGTGAACCGGAAGATCATTGCGCGCATGAAGAAGAGCTCGGCCGCCGATGATGCCCGCCTTTCGGAATTGGCCAAGACCATCGCTTCACTGGAGCAAAGCATTGGTGACAAGGACAAGGAGATCGGGGCCATCAAGGAACAGTTGGCCAGCACCAATGCATCCCTGGCGAGCATGATCCAAATGTACCAGGACAAGGAGCAGCAGGCCAACCTTCAGCAGACCGAGCTGAACATGGCCTGGTATTGCGTAGGCACCCAGAAGGAATTACGCGATAACAACATCCTGAGCAAGGAGGGTGGTGTGATCGGCATCGGCAGCGTGAACAAGCTCAAGACCACGGACCTGAACAAGGCCTACTTCAAGGAAATCGACCTCACCAAGGTGAACGCCATCCCCTTGGACGCCAAGAAGGCCAAGGTGATCACCACACACCCGGCGGGCAGCTATGAGCTGGTGGGCACCGATCGCGTGACAGGCCTTACGATCAAGGATCCGGCCGCATTCTGGAGCCTGTCCAAGTATCTGGTGGTCCAAGTGGATTGAACGATCAGGCCGGGAACCCCATGAGAAAGGGCCGCGATCCGCGGCCCTTTCTCATGGGGTATTACCGAAGTTGGCCGGTGTTCACTCGGTGGCCTTCTTGGAAGGGCTGCTGGCGGCGGCGGCTTTATCGGCCTTGGCACCTTTCTCCGCCTTGGCTCCCTTGCCGGAGCAGCAGCTCTTGCCGCCCTCCTTGCCGCAGGACTCCAGTTTGCCCGAAGCGCGTACTTCCTTGAAGCGGGCTTGCTGCGTGGCGTCCAGGATATCGTTGATGGAGGCGTAGGTGGCCTCATCGGCCTTCTTTGCTTTCGCGTCCATCATTTCGCAATGGCCGCGCATGCCTACCAGTTCTTTTTCATTGTTGGCCAACAGGTCGTTCACCTTGGTGGCTTGCTCCGTGCTGAGCGCAAGTTCCTTGGTGAGCAGCTCGGCCTTGGCCTTGGCCATGTCCGCACAGGCTTTGGCGTCCTTGTCCGATTGGGCGGCCGCTACGGAGGCCATGCTGATCAGCACGGCGGCGGCAAATAACTTGATCGTCCTCATGGTCATTTTGGTTTGTGGTACGAAGGTAACGGCCCCGGGTTGGACCGGAAGCTGGCGATCATCAGCTTTTAACATTGCGCACCATGCGCTCGATGGCATCCCACATGCCGGGTTCCATGGCCTCGAGCATGTTGAACTGGCCTGCGCCCTTGAGCCATTCACCGCCGTCGATCGTGATCACTTCGCCATTGATGTATCCGCTGTAGGGAGAAACCAGGTAGGAGGCGAGGTCGGCCAGCTCGCGGTGCTCCCCTACGCGGCCCAGGGGGACGCGCCGGGCCATATCGAATTGCCGGGCCAGTTCGCCGGGCAACAGGCGTTGCCAAGCGCCCTTGGTGGGGAAGGGGCCCGGGGCGATGGCGTTGGTGCGGATGCCGTACTTGGCCCATTCCACCGCCAAGGATCGGGTGAGTGCCAGCACACCGGCCTTGGCACAGGCACTGGGCACCACATACCCGCTGCCCGTCCATGCATAGGTGGTGGTGATGTTAAGGACGGTCTTGCCCGGTTCGCCCTTGGCGATCCAGTGTTTTCCGAAGGCCAGCGTACAATTCACCGTGCCCATGAGCACTATGCCGATGATGGTCTCGAAGGCTTTGGTGCTCAGGCGCTCGGTGGGGCTGATGAAGTTGCCCGCGGCGTTGTTCACCAGGCTGTCCACGCGCCCGAAACGAGCCAGCACCTTTTCGAGCAATTGGTCCACCTCCTGCCATTTGCGCACGTCGCAGGCCACGGGCAGCACCTCGCCACCAGTGGCCTTCTCCATCTCAGCCGCGGTGGCCTGCAGCACCTCCAGCTTGCGGCTGGTGATGCACACGTGGGCACCCAAGCGCAGGAAGGCTTCGGCCATGCTGCGGCCCAGGCCGGTTCCGCCTCCGGTGACCACGATCACTTTTCCGTTGAGCGCGCCTTCGCGCAACATGCTGCCGGTCGTTTCCATCATTCGGGTGCGTTGGTGCGGGGCACGGTGGTTTCCTTCTTGGGCTGATCAGTGCGTTGCTGCTCAGGTACCTGGGGTGCGGGAGGCTGGCCCTTGTTCCCGCAGTGCGCCGCCATGCGGGTTGCCACCTCCGGACCGTAGAGCGCGGTGAAGCCTTCGTCAAGGGCTTGCCGGAAGCAGGTGCAGGCTTGGGTGGTATCGCCGGTCTCCAGGGCGATCACGCCCAAATTGCGGTAGATGTACGGGTTTTGCGCTTTTCTGCGTTTGGCCCGTTCAATGTCCTTGATGCCTTTACCGACTTCCCCCAGTTGGTACCGGCTCCAACCGCGGTTGTTGAAGGCGTAGCTGTAGTTGGGGTTGAGCTTGATGGCCCGGTCGTAATCCGCCAAAGCACCTTGGTGGTCCCCGTTCCAGGCATGTGCATAGTAGCCTCGGCTGTTGTAATTCACGGGGTCGTCCGGTGCCAAGGCCACGGCGCGGTCCAGCTCCGCACGGGCCATGGCCGTATCACCGAGCATGGCTGCGAGCTCGCCCTTCACGCGGTGCAAACGGGCCGTGGCCGGTCCATTCTTGCCAGCCCCCGCGGCCATGGTCTGGTCGATGCTGGCCATGGCCTGGGCTGGCCGGCGTTGGGCTTGCTGCACCAAGGCCAACTGGTAGCGGGCTTCCTGCCCGGGTTGGCGTTGCAGCAATTGGTGAAGGTGCAATGCTGCGCTGTCCAGGCTTCCCATTCCTTTTTCGGCGAGGGCCAGTTGGAACAAGCCCTCCGGGGCGGTGGGGAGCAGCTGGAGCGAGGCGCGGGCATCGGCTTCGGCCTTGGCGTGCTCATCAATGCGGTTGTAGGCTTGGGCGCGAAGGGCGTAAAACTCCGGATGTCCGCCCTTGAGCAACATGGCCGTGGCATTGCGGATGGCCGGATAGGCCTTGCCTTTGGCCAGTTGGGACCGCACCTTCAGCTCCTGCTTGGTGGGGGTTTGGCCCAGCAGCAGGAACGGAAGAAGGAGGGTGCCGGTGAGCAGGAGGGTGCGCATGGGGCGAAGGTAACGAGCGTGGTGTTGGGCATGTCCAGGGTACCTTCACCCCGCATGCGCAAGGAGTATCCGGCCAAGGTGCTGATCGCTTGGGGCGAGGCCATCTCAGGCCATGCGGCCATCCGCGATTGGTTGATGCGCAACGGCTATGCGGAGCTGGGCATTTTCGTGTTCGCCTTGCACCTGAAGGCCGATGCGCGCAAATGGTTGATGGACCACGGGCACCCGCACCTCATGGCGGTGATCCGCGGGATCGAGGGTGATGAAAAGGCGCTGGACTGGCTGGAGCAGCACGACATGCTGGTGCTGCGCAAGGTGGCCGAATGCGGTGGCGAGGAGGAGGCGTTCCAGTGGCTCTTGCGCCAGGGTCACCGGGAACTGGCCATGTTGGGGCTGAAGATGTGGTCCGTGAAGATGCAGATCGAGGACGACCACAACGACCCGCACAAGTTTTCGCGGGAGTAGTTGCAGGTTGCCAGTTGTCAGGGGGCCGTTGTCAATTGTTAGGTGGCAGGCGGCAGTTGGAAGTTTATGGTCCTTGGCCGATCGACAAGCTCAGGGCCCAGGAGCAGAAGGCAGAAGGTTCAAGCCACAAGGTTCAGGTTTCACGGTTCAAGTTTCAAGTTTCAAGTTTCACTTTTCAAGTTTCAAGTTTCAAGTTTCAAGTTTCACGTTCCAAGTTTCTCCTCAGTGGTCAATTCGTTCCACGCGTCGCACTTCGGGCACGCTGCGGAGCTTGTCCACCAAGGCGTGCAGGTGTTCGGCGCTGTGGACGTAGGCCATCACCTTGCCTTCGAAGATGCCGTCCTTGCTTTCGAAGCTGATGCTTCGCATGTTCACGTTGTTCTCGTGGCTGATGATGGTGGTGATGCGGTTGACCAGGCCCACGGCATCAATGCCGCTGAACTGGATGCCGGCGAGGAACTCCACGCTGTCCTTGCCTTTCCAACGGGCCTTTACGATGCGCATGGCGAAGTTGCTCATGAGCTGCACGGCGTTGGGGCAGTTCACGCGGTGGATGCGGATGCCGTCGTTGGGGGTGATGAAGCCGAAGACGTCGTCACCGGGGATGGGGTGGCAGCAGGGCGACAGCTTGTAGTCCATGTTGCGCAGTTCGTCGCCGATGGTGAAGGTGCCCCCGGTGTTGCCGCGGATCTCCGCCACGATCTCTTCCAAGGGGCGTTCATCTCTGGGGCGGACGCCCTTGGGCAGCACCAAACGCCCGTTCTTCACCGCGGGCAGGGGCATGGCGTCCAGGTTGTGGCGTTCGCGGGCCACCTTCCAGTAGAGGTCGTTCGGCGAGGTGGCCAACAGGTGGTCGGCGAGGATGGCGATGTTCTCATCGTTGAGCTTGGCGCCCCAGGTGCGCAGCTTGTGCCCCACGGCCTCTCGGCCCACGGTGGCCAGTTTTCGTTTCTGGTCGCGCAGGGCCTGTTTGATCTTGTGGCGGGCGCTGGCCGTTACCACGTAGTTGAGCCAGTCCTCCTTGGGCTGTTGCTTGCGGCTGGTGATGATCTCCACCTGGTCGCCGTTGCGCAGGGGCTGGCTCATGGGCACCAGCTTGTGGTTCACCTTGGCGCCGATGCATCGGCGGCCGATCTGGCTGTGGATGTCGAAGGCGAAGTCCAAGGCGGTGGCGCCCACGGGCAGGGTGCGCATTTCCCCCTTGGGGGTGAAGGCCATGATCACGTCGTTGAAGAGGTTGAGCTTGAAGTCGTGCACGAAGTCCAGCGCGCTGCTGCCGGGGTCCTTGAGGATCTCGCGGATCTTGTTGAGCATGCCTTCCATGGCGTGCACATGCTCTTCCTCGCCCTTGTAGCGGTAGTGCGCGGCGAGGCCCAGCTCGGCCACTTGGTCCATGCGGCGGCTGCGGACCTGCACCTCCACCCATTTGCCGCCGGGGCTCATCACGGTGGTGTGCAGGCTTTCATAGCCGTTGGCCTTGGGCATGCTGATCCAATCGCGCAGGCGGTCCGGGCTGGGTTGGTAGAAATCGGTGACGATGGAGTAGACCTTCCAGCAGTCGGCTTTTTCCAGCTCGGGCTTGCTTTCCACGATGATGCGGATGGCGAAGAGGTCGTACACTTCCTCGAAGGCCACGTGCTTGGTCTGCATCTTCTGCCAGATGCTGTACACGCTCTTGGGGCGGCCCTTGATCTCGAAATTGAAGCCTTCCTTCTCCAGGGCTTGCCTGATGGGCAGGATGAAGCGGCTGATGAAGCGGCGGCGCACGGATTCACCCTTCTTCAACCGGTGCTCGATGTCGTGGTACACCTCGGGTTCCTTGCCGCGCAGGGAGAGGTCCTCCAGCTCGCTCTTGATGCTGTAGAGGCCGAGGCGATGGGCCAGGGGCGCGTAGAGGAAGAGGGTTTCGCTGGCGATCTTGAGCTGCTTTTCACGGCTCATGCTGTCCAACGTGCGCATGTTGTGCAGGCGGTCGGCGAGCTTGATCAGGATCACGCGCACGTCCTGGGCCAGGGTGAGCAGCACCTTGCGGAAGTTCTCCGCCTGCATGCTGTCGGTCTGCCAGTTCACCCCGCTGATCTTGGTGAGCCCGTCGATGATGGTGGCCACGGTGTCGCCGAAGATGTCGCGCACGTCCTCCAAGGTGAGGTCGGTGTCTTCCACGGTGTCGTGCAGCAAGGCGGCCACCACGCTGGTCACGCCCAGGCCGATCTCCTCGGCGCAGATGCGTGCCACGGCGATCGGGTGGTAGATGTAGGGTTCGCCGCTCTTGCGCCGCTGGTCCTTGTGGGCTTCGAGCGCAAGGTTGAAGGCTTTGCGGATGAGCCGTGTGTTCTCCGAGGAACGCTCCCCGCGCACCGCGCGCAACAGGCTGCGGTAGCGGCGCAGGATCTCGTCCTTTTCCTCTTCCAGGTCGATGAGGTGCGGGGTGGCCGTGGTAGGGGGCATGTTTCAAAAATACGGGATGCGCCGGGGGTGGTGCATGCGGGGCTGCGATACGGTCACCGGTTCAACGGGCGGGCAGCACCTGTCCGCGCACCTCGCCGAAGCCGATGCGGAGGCCGTTTTTTTCGCACTGGCCGCGGATCACCACCGTGTCACCGTCTTCCAGGAATTTACGTGTGCCGCCGTCCTGCAGCGTGAGGGGTTTTGTACCGCGCCAAGTGAGCTCCAGCAGGCTGCCGAAGCTCCCGGGCGCGGGGCCGCTGATGGTACCGCTGGCCATGACGTCGCCGGCGCGCACGTTGCAGCCGTTCACCGTGTGGTGGGCCAGTTGCTGGGGCATGCTCCAGTACAGGTGCCTGAAGTTGGTGGTGCAGATCACCGTTTCCACGCCGTCTTCGGGAATGAGCGTGGCATTCAGGGCAATGTCGAAGCTGTGGGGTCCTTGGGTGCGCAGGTAGGGCAGGGGCCCGGGCTGCTGGGCGGGGCCGTTGGTGCGGAAAGGCTCCAACGCTTCCAGGGTCACCACCCAAGGGCTCATGCTGCTGCCGAAGTTCTTGCCCAGGAAAGGACCCAAGGGCACGTATTCCCAGCTCTGGATGTCGCGCGCGCTCCAGTCATTGAAGAGCACCATGCCGAAGATGTGGTCTTCGGCCTCGGCCGTGCTGATGCGCTCGCCCAGGGGTTTTCCCTCGAAGGTGATGAAGGCGGTTTCCAGCTCGATGTCCAGTTGCTTGCTTGCACCGAACACCGGCGGCTCATCGGCCTGGGGCCGCATTTGCCCCATGGGGCGGCGGATGGGCGTGCCGCTGACCACGATGGAGGAAGCGCGGCCGTGGTAGCCCACGGGCAGGTGCAGCCAGTTGGGCATCAACGCGTTCTCGGGCCCGCGGAACATGGTGCCCACGTTGGTGGCGTGCTCGCGGCTGCTGTAGAAATCGGTGTAGTCGCCGATGGCCACGGGCAGGTGCATGGCCACGGCCTCGGCAGGCTGCAGGGCGGATTTCGCGGCGTGCAAGGCTTCATCGGTGAGGCCATGGTCTTCACGGAAGATCCGGATGAGCCGTTGGCGCAAGGCGCGGATGCCGGCTTTGCCATGGGCCATCAACGGGTTCAGCACGGGGGCGGAGAAAGCGGCGGGGTCCAGGGACAAGCCTTCCAGCAGCCCTGCGGCGTGCAGCATGTGCAGGTCGATCACCAGGTCGCCGATGCGGGTGCAGGGGCGTGGCGGATGGTGGCTGCTGCCACCGATGCCGAAGGGGATGTTCTGCAGGGGGAAGTCACTGAGGGCCGGGGTGGGCAGCCAGGAACGCAGGGCGTGGAGATCGGCGGTGGAAAGCTGGTCGGTCATGGCGCAAAGGTGGTGATCGGCCCCGGCTGGTGGAAACGCGGGGTTGTTGGCGGGGTTTGCCGCAGGCTCACCACGCGGTAGGCCACGATGGTGCTCCGGTGGTTGTGGCCCAGGCTCCACGGCAGCTTTCCATAGCTGGAGTCGTACAGCCCCGCGAAGCGGTCCACGCCGAAGCAGGTGGCCAGGCTGGCCGGCGCGGTCCAGCGGGAAATGGGTTGCAGCACGAGGTCGGTGGCGGGCGCTTGCGTGCTGTGTTCCTGGGGGACCACCAGCACGTCGCCTGCTTGCACGGCACTGGTGGTGCGCCCGTAGGTGGGCATGCCGGCTTGTTCGGCATACCATTGCCAGCCCCAGTGGCCCGCACTCCATACCGTACCGGTGGTCTGTTGCCGCATGGCCTTTGCGATCAGCGGTGCTTGTTGGCGGTAGAAACCGGCATAGGCGTGGTCTGCCAAGGCCAGGCACAAGCCGAGCCCGGCGGTGCAGGCCACGGCCAAGGTTTTCACGCGCTTGGGCATGGTGTTCACCGCCGGAGCCGCGAGCAGGAGCACGGGAGGCAAGACCAGCAGCACGTGCCGGGTGGCCATGGTGGGCGAGAAAAGGGCGATGAACGAGGCCATGCCCAGGGCCCATGCGGCCAGGATCCATGTATCGCCGGTGCCCAAGGCCGGCTTCCGCGGAAGTGCCGCGGCGCAGTACGCCACGATCAAGGCCCCGTTGAGGGTGAAGGTGATGCGCAGCACCTGGTCCGCGGTGTGCTGCGGGATCCGGCCGGAAAACACGCCCATGGCGAACAACAAGGCCAGCACGCACGCGGCGGCCCATGCACGGAACAACCAGGCCCCGGCGCTGCGGAGCAGGAGCTTGGCGAAGAGCGGGGTGAACGGGGCCACCGCGCCAAGGACGGTGAGCAGGGAGAGGGTGCGCACGAAAATGCCGCGCGGCGAGGGATCGCCGCCCACGCGATCAAGCAGGTGCATGCCGCCGTACTCGTGCAGGTTCCACGCGGACCACAGCGCCAGGAACAACACCGGCACCAGCGGCAGCCAAAGCCAACGCCATTGGCGGCGGATCACCAGCGCTGCGGCGAACACCACCAGCATGGGCAACGCCGCGTACTTGACGGACAACGCGCCGCAAAGCACCAGCGCGGCCAGGCTGAGGCGCAGCGCCACCGGGCCAGGGCCGGGCAGCAGCAAAAGGCAGGCGGTGAGCAAGAGCAGCGCCAACAGGGGCACGTCCGCCATCACGCCTTGGTTCACCAGGAAAGCCGGGCAGAGCGCGAAGAGCGCCGTGAGCAGCAGCGCGCTCCGTGGCGAACGGTGCCGAGCCAACCGGTGGAAGCAGATCAGCGCCAGCAGTGTGAAGAGGCTGAGCATGGCGTGCATGGGCGCTTCGCCGTAGCCGAACCAATGGCCGGTGAGGGCCACGGCATAGAAAAAACCCGGCGGTTGGTTGAACCGGTGGATGGGCTCGGGGTCGTGGGCCCAGTTCACCAGGCCGCTCATGGGCTGCAGCGGATATGCTTCGATCCACTGCCCGGCCTTCAAATGGAAGGTGTCATCAATGTGGAAGGCTTTGCCATGGCCCAATGCGGTGATGGCCGCCCAGAGCACCAGGATGACCCCGAAGGAAGGGTGCCGCATGCGGGGCAAAATAGCAACGCCGCGCATGGCCGTGGCGGCGTGCACCGCTGAACAGGGCCTGGTGTGTCCGGTCCGGGC
The DNA here is from genome assembly GCA_018057455.1 of Flavobacteriales bacterium. GTDB lineage: Bacteria > Bacteroidota > Bacteroidia > Flavobacteriales_F > PHOS-HE28 > PHOS-HE28. The sequence continues at coordinate 10,680 of JAGPDT010000079.1, forward strand.
ATCCGCGCCAAACCCTGTTAATGATCCGCCCGCCGCAGTTGGCCGCGAATACCTTGTTCGCCATGACCTCCAACACAGCCGTGGTGGACACCGCCGGGTGCACCGTGGAGCAGCCCGGCCCAGGCCTGGTGGTGTGCCGCTACAAAGCCGCGGCACATGTGGATGGACGCACCGTGCGTGAGACCTTGGCGGCCCGCATGTCCTTGCCGGGCTCCAGCCCCCACACCGTGGTCACCATTTTTCCCGCCGACGCCACCTTTGAGATGTCGTTGTTCGACAGGGACATTTACCAGGAGGCCCCCGTGGTGGCCATGACGCGGGCATTGGCCTTCGTGGTGCAGAATGACCTGATGGAATCCATGGTGAACCTGTATTTCGCATACCATCCCACGCGCCTGGCCAAGCAGGTGTTCCAAACGGAGACCGAGGCGCTGGATTGGGCGCGGCGGCAGGTGGGGCTGCCGGGGTAGTACCGCTGCTGTCGCCCCACCACACCGGTGCAAGCGGGGCAGGGTCTTCGGCGGAAGTCCACGGGGGTGGTTGCCCGCACGGGTGCGGGCGTCCGCACCGATCGCCTTGTTTGCGGAAGCTTGCCGCGGGCGTTCCTCCGGGAGCGGTGGCCGGCCGGTCCCGCAAGGGTGCAGGTACATGCGCGTCAACAGTCGGCTGTGCAGGAGGGCTGGTCCGCACTTGTCCGGGCCATGCAGCGGCCGGCACGCGGGGCTCCGGTGGGAGCTATCCTGCGGTTCGTCCGATGAGCACGCCCAGCACCACGTTTTCCTCGAGGAACCAGAAATGCTGGCGGGCACGTTCTCCGGTTTTACCGGTGGTGAGCACGCTGGGCAGGTTGATGAATCCGCCGCGTACCTGTGCGCGCAGGAACAGCCGGTCGGCGGCCACGGCGAACAGGCCCGCTTGGGCGCCCACGCCATAGCCGGCCAAGTGGAACTGGTTGTTCAGGCCTTCGCCGAAGAGGTGCACCTCGGTTCGCGGGATCACAGCACCGGCGAAAGCCCCTTCGGTGAAGTACAGGGCTTGTTTGCCGCTGCGGCCGGCCCACAGCAGGTGGTAGCGGTCGGCATCCACCGAGAGCAGGTTCAGCCCGTCGGTATGCTCATAGGCCAGAAAGTCCGGCGAGAGGCGCACCTCGCTGCTGCCATCGGCCAGGGCATGGGCCTCGGAACGCTCGCGGCTGATGGTGCCGTGGATGGCCACGTTCTGTCCGTTCGCCACCACGTATTTCATGTGGTCCAGGCCCAGGGAGAGGCTCCAGCGGTCGTTGAGGAACCAGCCCGCGCGGTAGTTGTACTGGGGGATCCAAATGGTCTTCGGGTTGAAGTACCCGCCCAGGGAGAAGGGTTCGGGCCGGTCCTTGGCGGCCACCTCGGCGAGGGTGAAATCGTAGCCGTTGCCGGTGAGGCGGATGTCGCTCCGGCTGTACTGCGCCCGGTTGTACCCCCAATACACGAAGAGGCGGTGCTTCAGCTGCGGACCGTTCTGGCCGTGGGCATGGGCGGCCAGGAGCAGCAGGGCGGCGCACAAGAGGCGCCAAGGATGCAAGGTGGTGCGCATCGGGCGGGAACTGCAGCAAGAACAGCCGATCACCAGGCGAACAAGGGGCGCAGGCGCATCATGCCGTTCACTTGGAAGCGGATGCGGTCCAACTGGCCTTTGTCCTTGTGCTCCATGAGGGCGGCGTCCATGAGTTCCACCACCTGGCCGCATTCGGCTTCGCTGAGGCCGCGGGTGGTCACCGCCGGCACGCCGATACGGATGCCGCTGGTAACGAAGGGGCTCTCGGTGTCGAAGGGCACCATGTTCTTGTTCACGGTGATGTCCACCGAGCCCAGGATGGCCTCGGCGTCTTTGCCGGTGAGGCCCTTGCTGCGCAGGTCGATGAGCATGCAGTGGTTGTCCGTGCCACCGCTCACCACATCATAGCCTTTGGCCACCAGTGCGCTGGCCATGGCGGCGGCGTTGGCCTTCACGCGTTTGCCGTAGGCGGTGAAGCTGGGGTCCAAGGCCTCGCTGAAGGCCACGGCCTTGGCGGCGATCACGTGTTCCAACGGACCGCCCTGGGTGCCTGGGAACACCCCGCTGTCCAGCAGGGAGCTCATCATGCGCAGGGCGCCCTTGGGCGTTTTCAGGCCGAAGGGGTTCTCGAAGTCACGGCCCATCAGGATCATGCCGCCACGCGGCCCGCGCAGGGTCTTGTGCGTGGTGGTGGTCACCACATGGCAGTGGGGCAGGGGGTCGTTGAGGAGCTTGGCGGCGATGAGGCCCGAGGGGTGGGACACGTCGGCCAGCAACAGGGCGCCCACCTCGTCGGCGATGGCGCGGAAGCGGGCGTAGTCCCAATCGCGGCTGTAGGCGCTGGCCCCGCAGATGATCAGCTTGGGTTTCACCTCGCGGGCCTTTTGGGCCACATGGTCCATGTTCACCCGGCCGGTCTCTTTCTCCACGCCGTAGAAGGTGGCCTTGTAGAGGCGGCCGCTGAAGTTCACGGGGCTGCCGTGGGTGAGGTGGCCGCCATGGCTGAGGTCGAAGCCCAGGATGGTGTCGCCCGGTTGCAGGCAGGCGAGCATCACCGCGGCGTTGGCCTGTGCGCCGCTGTGCGGCTGCACGTTGGCCCATACGGCGCCGAAGAGCTGCTTGGCGCGCTCGATGGCGAGGTTTTCCACCAGGTCCACATATTCACATCCCCCGTAGTAGCGCTTGCCGGGCAGGCCTTCGGCGTATTTGTTGGTGAGCACCGAGCCCATGGCCTCCAGCACTTGGCCGCTCACGAAGTTTTCGCTGGCGATGAGCTCCAAGCCCTTGGTCTGCCGCCATTTTTCCTGTTCGATCAGGTCGAACACCGCGGAGTCGCGCGTTAATGTTGATTCAAGGGCTTGGGCGGGTTGCATGGCGTTGGTTTGGTCGGGCAAAAGTAGCCCCTTGGCGTTACCCCGGGCTGCCATCGGTCAGCGCGTTGGTCAGGGCTTGTGTGGCAGGTAGCCCAACTGTTCCAAGCTGTCCACCAGTTGGCCGGTGAAGAGGCGCGCGCCGGCCAGGTTCAGGTGGCTGTGGTCGGCGAACCAGTTGCGGTCATCGATCCCCGGGGCGTTGGTGAAATCCAGGTACCGCACCCCCGTGGGGGCCAATGCCTGCCCGATATAGCTGGCCACCGGTTGGTGGGCGAGGT
>JAGPDT010000121.1 GCA_018057455.1 Flavobacteriales bacterium
GCCACGCTCAACTGGACCAACACCGGCGATGTGGACTATGCCGTGAGCACGGGCACCAACCCCGATGCGGCCGCCTTCACCGGCACCACCTCCGCAGGCAGCACAATCCTTAGCGGTCTTGCCGGCAGCACCGTGTACAACACCTGGGTACGCACCAACTGCGGTGGCGGGCAAACCAGCGTGTGGATTCCCGGACCCACCTTCAATACCCTTCCATGCCCTGTGCCCGGCAGTCTGGCCTATGGTGTGATGCCCATCACCCGGGTGCAAATGGCCGACATCAACAACACCAGCAGCAACTCCAGCTCCACGTTCGAGGACTTCACCGGCGTAACGGGCCAGGTAGAAAGCCCGCTGAGCTACCCGATCACGGTGGAGGCCAGCAACCCGTGGGGCAGCATGTACGCCACGGCCTACTTCGACTGGGACCAGGACGGCACGTTCGATGAAGCGCAAGCGATCGGCGGCCAGGCAACGGCGGATCCAGCCACGTTCACGGGAACCATCAACATCTCGGCCGCCGCACTGGCCGGCAATTGCCGGATGCGGGTGGTGGTGAGCTACTATGAGCAACCGGCGAATGCTTGCGCCGGCCCCACCTACGGAGGCCAAACGGAAGACTACATGCTGAACGTGACGCCGGCCACCTGCGTACCGCCTTCAGCAGCTTCCATGAACGTGAGCAACCTAACGGCCCATACGGCAGACTTCGCCTGGGCCGCCAGCAGCGGCGGCAACATTGAAGGCTATGCATGGGAAGTGCGCGCAAGCGGAAACCCTGGCGACCCCTCACCGGCCGCCAGCGGCACCACAGCGCCTGGAACCACCACGGCTTCCGCAAGCGGACTAACACCCAATACCACCTACACCTTCTACGTACGCAGTGATTGCGGCACCGTGGATGGCCAAAGCGTGTGGATGTCCAAGACCTTCACCACGGAGCTGGGTTGCGGCAGCTCCTGGGTAAGCCCGGGCGGGGTGGACAACCTCACCGACCAGCCCTTCACCCAGACCCGCACCATTTGCCCGGACAATGCCGGCGAAGTGGTCACCGTGAACTTTTCCGCGTGGAACGGCTTGCGCTGGAACGCCCCGAACGCTTCGCGCATGTACCTCTATGACGGGGACAACACCAGCGCACCAATGGTACCGGGCGGAAACGGCCCGGCCTATAGCGGAAGCGAATGGACGATCCCCGCAGGAGGCTGGACCTCCAGCAACACCGCGAACAAGCCACCCATCTTCACGTCAACGGCTGCCAGTGGTTGCCTCACGTTACAGGTGTATTCCGCCGGTGTGTGGACCAGTGGCATGGGCTGGGGCGCCGACTTCACCTGCGCTCCTGCACCAACCTGCTTTGCACCTACGGACCGCACGGTCACAGGTACCACGGTACACGGGGCCAGCTTCAGCTGGAATGCGGGCGCCTCGCCCAACGTGGAATACAAAGTAGTGGCCTCCGGCAGCCCTGCTTCCGCCACGGCCATCACCAGCGGCAACAGCACCACCGGCAGCACCACCACCGCTGAGGTGCTCACGGCCAACACACCGTACACCGTCTATTTCCGCGGCTTGTGCGATGACCAAGGCACGGGCGACGACCCCAGTGCGTGGAGCGATCCCGGGGTGAGCTTCCGCACCAAGATCGGCTGCGGCGGGCCATACGACCTGTTCAGCTCCGCCAGCTATGCAGCCTACACGCCCATTCCTACGGGTGGCCGCGACAGTGTAATGGTGATCTGCCCGGACAACGCGGGCGATGTGGTCTCGCTCACCGTGAACAAGTTCTCCTTTGGCACCGGCAACAACCTGGCAGGCGTGTTCATGCACAACGGCAACAGCACGGCAGCGCCCCTGTTCCATTCCGGTCTTCCCTCGATGACCTCCGGATCGAGCACCTTGGCGGCCGGCGCCTTCCGCGGCACCGAATACCGCCACACCTCCGGCAACCCGGGCACGCCTCCCGGCCCCTTCACCAGCACCGCTGCGAACGGTTGCCTCACCCTGCACTTCCAGGCGTTCACCTCCTACACCTACGACATTGGCATGGAATCCATGGTGAGCTGTGCACCGGCCCCGGCCTGCAGCACGCCGGACAACATGGCCATCTCGGCCATCGGCCACAACACGGCCACGGTGAGCTGGGGCAATACCACGGAGCCCTGCATCATTGAATACGGCCCTGTGGGCTTCGTGCCCGGCACCGGTTCAACAGCCGGCACCAACGGCACGATCGCCTCGTCCGGCGCCTCCTCACCGATGGTGATCGGCGGGTTGAGCGCCAGCACCAAGTACGATGTATACGTACGCCAAGTCTGCGGTGGCAGCGCATACTCGGCCAACAGCTTCTTCACCCGCTTTGCCACCAGCATGGACTGCGCAACGGCACAGGTGATCAACTGCGGCCAATTCCTCAGTGACGACGACGCCCCGGCGGCCTATGCCCTGGGTAGTGCGGTGTACGACAACGCCACCTACGCCAACGCATGGAGCTGCTTCAATGGCACGGCCACGGCCGATGGGCCCGAGCGCCTGTACCGCTTCACGGCCACCGAAGCCGGCACGCATGCGATCCAGGCCGGCATGTCCGACCTGGGCGGCACCAGCAAGATCGGCTTTGTGATCGCCCCCGTGGAAGACGGTTGCGCCGCCGCGGCCTTCGACTGCATCGGCACGGTGAACGCCAATGCGGGCGGCACGTTGAGCTTCAACGTACCTGCCGCCGGCGACTACTACCTGCTGAGCGATGCCAACTCAGGTGTGCACAAGCGGCCCTTCACCTTGCTCTGCCCGGGCATTCCGGCCTGCGCAACGGCGCCCGCCTACCCGCCCAACAACACCACCGTGGCGGTGAGCAGCGCACCGTTCAACTACACCTGGCCGGCGGTGTTCGGCGCCACCAGCTACGACGTGTACTTCCAGGGCACCCTGGTGGCCAACACGCCCACCAACAGCATCAACAGCGATGACGACTTCTCCACCGCTGCCGTGGCCGCCGCCTTTGGCTACGGTACCGTGGTGAACTGGCGCGTGGTGCCCAAGAACAGCTACGGTGCCGCCAACTGCCCCACGGAATGGACCTTCCGCGTGGGCGGCAACGGCCCGGCAAACGCCATTCCGCTCACCGAGGGCGCAGGCTACAACGGCAACGTGAACACCACCAACGGCTATTCCAGCTTGAACGCCACCTGGTGGGGCAATGACAGCTGGTACAAGTTCACGGCCAGCGACTGCGCCGATAGCGTGGAGGTGGGCCTCTGCCTGCCCGCCGAAGAACCGAGCACCTACGTGGCCTTGCAGGTGATCCGCGTGTCGGACAACGCCGTGCTGTTCCCCCCGGCCAGCAACTCCAGCTACTACGGCTATACCGCCTCGGGCAATTGCCTGAAGTACGAGTGGTTCAACTACGACCCCGAAGTGTGGAACTGGGTGCTTGAAACGCCCAAGTTCCAAGTGCAGCCGGGTGAATCGTACTACGTGGTGGCCGACGGCTACAACAGCGGCTACAACTTCACGGTGAGCTACAACGAGATCTCCAACTCGCCCGACAGCGATGAGGACGGGATCCCGGATTGCGCCGACGGCTGCCCCTTCCTGAGCGGTGAGGACGGCGACCCCTGCACGCCCAACGCGGGCTTCGGTGCGGGCCGCCTGCTGAACTGCGAATGCGTGGACGGCAACATGGCCGTGATCAGCATCACCACGGACGGCAACCCGGGCCAAGTGAGCTGGGAGGTGACCGATGCCAGCGGCATGAACGTGCTGGCCACCGGCACGCCGAACGCGGGCGGCACCACGGTTGAAGAGACGGCGTTCCTGGCCGGCAGCTGCTACGGCTTCCGCCTGCTGGACAGCTATGGCGACGGCCTCAGCGGCATCGGCGGCTGGGAGCTGCGCACCACCGACGGCAAGACCATCCTGCGCGATGACTTCGCCACCGGCAGCGCCACCCCGG
>JAGPDT010000122.1 GCA_018057455.1 Flavobacteriales bacterium
GAGATGCGGTACTCGGCGCGCGCCGTGAAGTTGATCACCAGGTCCAGGTCATCCGCCACGCCGAGGGTGAAGGGCCAGCCATCGCCATAGATTACTGCGTCGTCAGCACCAAACAGGAGACGATCACGGGTCTCAGCGCATCACCTTCACCGCTTTCTGCACTACCGGCAATGCATCTAGCAACATAGTTACGTAATACACACCGGGCACAAGGCTGCTGGTGTCCCAAATGTATTGGTAGCTCCCGGCCTCCAAGGTGGCCTCTTTTAGGACGCGGAACTCGCGGCCATCAGCGGTGTTGACCTGTAACTGCATCCGGCCGCCACGGTCCAGCGTATAATGCACCGTAGGTGGTTCGCTGAAAGGGTTGGGCACGATTTGCAGCATGCAGCCGTTGGTGGACATGGCATTATCTTGGTCCAACTGCTGGATACGTTGGCCTGTCGCGGGAGCTGAACAGCAGGTGGAAAGTGTAGCCTGCATGGCATCCAAGCGGGTATTCTGGGCTTCGATGATCTCTTGTTGGGCCTGGATCGATGCGATCATCACCGGGATCAGCCCCAAGTAATTCACGGCCTTGAAGTCCACATCAGCTTCCACTGTGTTGCCTTCCTCATTGAGGCTGCCACTGCGATGCATATCTCGGACAAGGTCCGGCAGCACTTGCTCCAACTGCTGGGATAGCACGCCGCGCTGCACACCGTCTTCCAGGCCCATGAAACCGTATTGCTCCGCATTGAAGGAGTACGACTTGGTCTCGATGGCCAGCAGCTTTTGCAAGGTCTCCGCCCGGTCCAGGTCCTGGATGTTTTGCTTGAGCTGCTCATCGGAAGTGCTCCAAAGCGTGCCGCTGGAAAGGAAGGCCTTTCCATCAGCCCAGATCGCCCAGCCGGGGCCACCGCCTGCAGCTCCACTGGAAGCGGTGGTGATGCCCCGCAGGTCATCGTTGGCCGCGATGCCCCCTCCAACGGCCATGAACCGACCGCCGATCACCTGCCCGGGTGATGCGCCGTTCTCCGCACTGATGTCCATGCCATAGTTGTGCAGGGCACCGCCTACTTTGGCCCGGTAGCCCCAGCTCACGGAGCCCGGGGTGAGGATGCTCAGATCCAAGCCCGCCTTGAACGGTGAGGTAGTGGCCACACGCAGGCGCTGGCCGATGTCGAAGGAGCTCGTGGGCCCATCCTTGAGCACATCCAGCTTGGCAATCGGGTTGTTCAGCCCGATGCCCACGAAGTCTGCGGTCTGCGGTGGGCACGGATTGCCGTTGAAAGCCGTGACGGCATTGTTGCCGTTCAAACTCCATCCCGAAGCGCAACCGCCCAACGTGCTGGCATCGCGCCAGAACAGGCGCCCAGTGGTGTCGGCCACCACAACGACGTCCAAGGCATTGTTCTGGTAATCCGGTAGCAAGCGTCGGATGCGGATGGTACGATCAAGCAGGTCCAGCCGCTCGTCAGGGTTCACGTTGCCGCCAGCGGTGAACCAATCCCCGATGCCGAAGAAACTCTCATTGCCGTTCCCGGCTGGGGCCACACGGGCGGCCTCCAAAGCGTTCAATGTGCCTGCCGTTCCGTTTGCAGCGGTGTTGTCGGCCACAAAGATGAACTTCAGCAGGTCCGGACCCGGATGTGACATGGTGTTGTCACTCCATGCGATCACCGTATGATTCCGGGCCCCTCCTTCATCCTTCAGGCCGAAATAACCCTGGTCGCTCTGGCGGGTAATGGTCATACCCGATTGCATCCACGGGCGGTAGCCCGAATCCTGTGAACCGCCAGCATCCAAATGCAATATGGAGTGGGGGCGCGATACGAACGTCGATGTGAAACTCCCGGTGCCCACATGGCCGCTCAGCACGTTGCCGGTATATCCGTTGATGGTCACCCCGGTGGTGACAGGCAAGATCCGTAGCCGAGGCACCGTGGTGCTTACATTGGTGAACAGCCGCAGTTGCCCCGCAGTAGCCTCCACGTTGAAGTCGTTCGCACCCGTGAGGTTGAAGAGCCGACCATATTGTATGCCGCCCCGGAACAATCGCCAACTGGTGGTACTGCCAGTTGGAGCGTCGGTGCGGAAAACCTCGCCGGTGTTGTTCCCCGCCCCAAGCAAGTCCCCACGCACGTTCAGGGCCGAACCGGCTCCGGTGATGTAGGTGTTGCCAATGGTGAAGTTCCGGGGCCCCGGGGTAGTCGGAGTTAACCGGTAGTTTCCATTGCCATCCACTTGGACTTGGGCCATGCCTTGACCGGCAACGCATAGGGCAACGAGTGTAAGAGTGAAGCGTTGTTTCCTTTTCATGACATCGTGGTGTTAGGGTTGAATATGAACGAAGCGGACCACACCGACCCGCCCATTGGTCATCTGGTAAGCAAGCATGTAAATACCGGCACTCCTGTGTGCGAATGGCAGAAGCGCGGTGGTCCCTTCCTCGATACGTGGCACCATGGCCTGCATACGTCCCACTGGGTCGGTCAACAGGGCATTCATCAGTGCGTTGTGCCCTTCAGGTACGCGTATGCTCAAAACTCCGTCAGATAGAGAAACCTGCGGTGCTGGATCCAGTCCCGTCAATAAATCAATACCGCTTGCGACATCACACACCCCTTCGCTTTGGGAAACACATACGGCATCAATGAAAGAATAAGCACAGCCCCAATCTCCCATAATATCTAATGTGTCTGTTATTGTATTCTCCGAACTGAAAAAATTCCCGATCTGTGCATACCGATATGCGGAATCTGGAATTAATATGCCGCTTACATTTTGCCATGACGCTGTATCATTCAGTATCTCACTCATGAAAACCACTGCCGTATCATAATCGAACTGACCATGCGTGATAAAGTAGTCCAACCTCTGCACTGAGAACCGTAAGCCGATTCCACTGGATACCAACTGCGGACTGGTCGTACCCGGCACACCAAAACCACCCGGGGACACCCGCATGGAAACGTATGTCGGCACACCGGGTATCATTGGCATGGTTAACTCAACCTGCATATATTCCTTGCAGAACAGTCCCGCAGTGCCCACGCCAGCATAACCCACTCCTTCATACGCTGGCTGGTCTCCGAGAAAATTCAATGGCACACCCGCCGAATCACTCGCACAACAGGCATTGAGCAGATCGGGCGAGCCTTGGATACTCTCCCAGGCCACCACCCGTGCAAATTGACTGTATGTCGAGGGGCATTCCATGTACTCCTCAAAGCTTCCGTTCGGTACGAGGTTTTGGGCCACCCCTACCGGACTTACTAGCGCCAAAAGAACAAATATCACATATCGCATGACGGATGGTGAAAGGGTGAAAGGGTGAAATGGTGAAAGTAAGATGCTGAATAAAAAAATAAGGGTCTTGTTGAAAACTTCTTAATTTCAGGCCAAGTGGCGTATATCTTCATGTGCTGATGGCAATAAACCAATCGCCCAACATGCTGGCATCGGGCAAATACATGTGCCCGGGTTGGGCCACCATGACGGCATCCAGTTGGCAACCGCAAGAACGATAACCTACTCCACCACCATCCGCGCCAGCAGCGCCCGCACCCGTATCCGGTCGGTCATGCCTGAAATGCGGTACTCGGTACGCGCCGTGAAGTTGTTGTGATTGCTACGACGTGCATGTTCCGCCTTATAGGAAGAAAAACGACGGCAGTTCTTTAGTTCACGAACTAAATGGTCATCACACCAGGTCCACCACACCTACGCATTCGACCTTGGTGCTAGTCGGTTAGAGACCCTAACGATCCTACTCACTCGGCCAATAGCCGAGCATTTGTTCGGGAAACTCCACGCGGATAAATGCGCATTCCTTTTCCCTGCAAAAGATCGCAGTACCAAGCAGGAGGAACGGGGTGAGGGGGTGAAGCGTACCTTCACGGCTGGATTGATCACCATGGACAAGCTGGAAAAAAA
>JAGPDT010000080.1 GCA_018057455.1 Flavobacteriales bacterium
ACGCAAACGCCCCCGGCAAGAGCTTGCCGGGGGCGTTTCAAAGGATGGCTGAAGACTTGCTTACTGCAGGGCGATGCGCTGTACGTTGTAACGGGCGCCGTCGCTTACGCGCACGGTGTACACGCCGGCGGCGTTGCCGCTGAGGTCAAGCTTGGCGGAGGTGCCGTTGAAGCTGGCGGTGCGCACCAGTTTGCCCAGGCTGTTGAACACTTCCACGGTGGTCTTGCCGGGGGTTTCCAGGCGCACTTCCAGGGGGCCGTTGGTGGGGCTTGGGAAGAGGGAGACACCGGCCAGGTTGGGCACTTCCTGCACGCCCACGGAGGGCGAGCTGCTCAGGCGCACGGCCCAGGCATTGCCGTTCCCGTAGACGAACTGGCTGTTCTCGTCGTCCACCGGGAGCCAGAGCATGCTGGCACCACCGGGCTGGGGCACGGTCACATCGTCCAGTACGAAGATGTTTTTTCCGTTCTCCTTGTAGAGGTTGGCCGACACATAGTAGGCGCCCACCGGGAGGGTGATGGGGTCCATGAAGGCCACGGATGGCTTGCGGCCGCTGTTGAGGTCGCCGGTGGTGATCACCCGGGGCTCGGACTCCACCAAGGGGGAGTTCAGCGGGGTGCCCACAAAGAGGTCGGCGGTGTCGTACACGGCGGCAATGAAGTAGCTGCCGGCCTGGGCCTGGCTGCTGAGCTGGATCTCCACGCCGGTGAAGGTCTGCTCGGTGTGCACTTCAAAGTAGTTCAGCAGGCGCACGTCCACGGTGTTGTCCGCGAAGGAGGTGGTGCCCGTGGCGGTGAGCACTTGTTGGGCCGGGGGGATCACGGAGATGGCGTCCAGGCTGTAGAGGTCACTGCTTACGCCCAGGTAGCGGTTCACGGTGTTGTTGTTGGGCAGCTCGTCCTCGGCGATGCTGTCGCTGGTCATGGTGAACACGGCGGTATAGGTGCCCAAGGGCATGTTGGCGGGCACGGTGAGCATGCCGTCGGGGAAGGCGGTATCGCCGCCCAGGATGGTGCCCACGGGGAGGGTGAGGGTGGCCACCTCGTTGCTGGCGGCGTCCTGCAGGGAAACGGTGAGGCTCACGTTGTTCTGGTTGTTGGAGCCGTAGTTGAAGAGGGCAGCACCCACATTGATGCTGGTGAGCATCTGGTTCTGGGGCACGGTGCCGTACTCATAGCCGCCCTCGAACTGGGAGGTGTAGCCGTAGAGCATGTTCAGCTCATTGTCCGGCAGGGTGTTGATGTTGATGTCGTCCACCTGCCAGTGGTAGTGGGTGATGCCGTTGGCGCCGTCCTGGGTGAAGCGGAAGCGCACGTTGGAGGCGTTGCCGTTGATGATGGCGGCGATGGGCACGGCGTATTCCACGGTGCCGGGGTCCACGTTGTCCTCAATGCCGTTCTCCACGTTGAAGCGGTTGGGCCAGGTGGTGCCGCCGTCGGTGCTCACGTCCAGGAAGTGGCCCGGGGTGTTGTCCGAGCAGCAGAAGCGGAACACGTGGGAGAAGCGGATCTCCACGAAGGGGTTGGCACTCAGGTCCAGCACGGGCGAGACCAAGGAGCCGGTGAGGGCCGCCGGAGGGTCAATCATGGCCGGGGGATTGGCGCCCCAGTCGGTGTTCGCCGAATCCGAGGCGAAGATCACAAAGCCGTTCCCAGCGGTGGCGGAGGTGATGATCTCACTGGGTTCGCTGTAGGCGCCGGTGGGGCCGGTCTGGGTGCTGCGCCACACGTCGCCATTGGGGCCGGAAACGGTCCATGCGCCGAAGCCGTTGGCACCGGCCAGTCCGTTGGAGAAGTCCTCGCTGAAGACGGTTTCGCGCTGGGCGCCGGCCGGGGCGTGGGGGTGCTGCACGGCCACGTGCTCCTTGTGCAGGGCTTGCAGCCGGTTGGAGAAGGGAGACACGCTCCCGTTCTGCTGGGCGTGGGCACCGCCCGCCACGAGCGAGAGCGCCACGGCCGATGCGTAGATCTTGTTGGTCATGTTCGTTGGTTGCTGACAGGTTTTTTGTTCCAAGCGGGCGAAGCTATTGCGCTTTCTTGTACGGCTGCCACGGGCACTGGCCAACGGTGGCAAATGATCGTTAACCGGCGGAGGGGAGAGGGCCAACGGCGCCCCGGCATGGAGGTGATGGCCCGCCGTACCTCACCCGCCCAGGAGGGCCAAGGCTACACCCAACAGCAGGATGAGCGCCATGGCCGATGCATTGAGCTTGTTTCTCATGGAGAAGGGGCGGCTCTCAAGGAGGAGCGCTGGTGTGAAGCTAGGGTTGGCACGGGCCCTGCGTCCGGCGCAATTGGCCATCGGCGGTCCGGGCATCCGCAGCGGTCCGGGCGGCCTCACCAAAGGCTTCAGGGGAGGGGCGCCCGTTGCGGTGTGGCCACCCATGGCTGAAGGACAAGGGCCAGCACCACGGTAATGGCCGGGGCGATCAGGTTGTACCAGAGGAAGGCCACCTCCAGCCCGGAGAAGTGGAGGGCAAAAATGGCGGCCTGGGCCAGGATGGCCGCCACGAAGACGGCGGTGCCCTGCACGTGCTTGAGGAAGAAGGCCACCAGGAAGATGCCCAGGATGGTGCCGTAGAAGAGCGAGCCCAGGATGTTCACGGCCTGTATGAGGTTCTCGAAGAGGGAGAAGAGGGCGGCGAACGCCAAGGCCAACAGGCCGAAGAACACGGTGGCCCACCGGCTGCGGCGCACTAAGCGGGTGTCGTTGGGCCTGGCAGGCAGCACGTCCACCACGCTGGTGGTGGCCAGGGCGCTGAGCTCGGCGCTGGTGCTGCTCATGCCCGCGCTGAAGATCATGGCCAGCAGCAGGCCGATCACCCCGATGGGCAGGTGGTCCATGATGAAGGTGATGAAGATGTAGTCCCTGTCGTTGGCCTCGCGCCCGGGTTCCCGGGTCTTGACCAGGTCGGTGGTCTCGGCCCGCAGGTGCTTGTCCGAGTCAAGCGCTGCATCCAAACCGCGTTCGGCCCCTGCCATTGCGGGGGCGTCGCCATTCCGGCTTGCCTCCAGCCATTCCACGGTGTGGGCGCGCAGGGCGGCGTTGTTGGCCGCGTGGCGTGCTTCCAAGGCCTCCAGTTGCGGAGCGCCGGCGCTTTCCCGCAAGGCCTCCAGGTTGGTGGCGTTCCAATGCACGGGGGCGGCGTTCACCAAGTAGAACACGAAGACCAGCACACCGGTGAGCAGGATGAAGTACTGCATGGGGATCTTCAGCAGGGCGTTCATCCACAAGCCCCTTTTGGCCTGTTCCATGGTTTGGCCGCCGAGGTAGCGCTGCACCTGGCTTTGGTCGGTGCCGAAGTAGCTGAGTTGCAGGAAGAAGCCGCCGATGAGGCCGCTCCAAAGGGTGTACTTGTCGGCGGGGTCGAAGGAGAGGTCCACGGCGTTGAGCTTGCCCAAGGTGCCGGCCAGCCGCATGCTTTCGGGGAAGGTCATCACCTCGCCGAGGTAGTGCACCACCAGGCCGAAGGCCACGAAGAGGCCGCCGAAGATCACGGCCATCTGTTGTTTATGGGTGACCCCCACGGCACGGGCGCCACCGGTGGTGGTGTAGATGGTGACCAGCACACCGATGAAGAGGCAGGTCCAGGTGAGGGGCCAGCCGAGCACCTTGCTGAGGATGATGCCGGGGGCATAGATGGTGATGCCTGCGGCCATGCTGCGCTGCACCAGGAAGAGCCCGGCGGTGAGCAGGCGCGCGCGGCGGTCGAACCGTTTGCCGATGAACTCATAGGCGGTGAACACCTTCCATTTGTAGTAGAGCGGGATGAACACCAGGTTGATCACCACCATGGCCAAGGGCAGGCCGAAGTAGAACTGCACGAAGCCCAGTCCGTCGGTGAAGCCTTGGCCCGGTGTGCTCAGGAAGGTGATGGCACTGGCCTGGGTGGCCATCACGCTCAGGCCCACGCCCCACCAGCGGGCATCATCGCCACCGCGCAGGTAGCCTTCGCTGGTGCGGGTGTGCCGCGTTTTCCAAACACCGTAGCCCACGATGAAGCCGAGGGTGCCGAGGAGGATGGTCCAATCGAGCCAGTGCATGTATCAGCGTAGCGCACGCGGTCCCCGTTGCGGGGATGTTCGTTGGAGCAAGGCAGGTGCGGTCATGGGATCCACCGGTGCGCGCGTGTGGTTGATGGGCCTGGTCACCTCACGTCAGTCCGTCGATCGCCTTCCGGATCCCAGCGATCACCGCGGGGACCATTTCCATGCGGGTTGTTCCCACCGAGAGGCGGAACCAGTCGTTTTCGCGGCCGGTGCCGAAGGCGAAGAAGGGCACGATGCCCACGCCGGCCTTTTCGATCAGGAAGTAGGCGATGTCGGAAGCATCGTTGAGCAGCTTGCCTTCCCTGGTGGTGCGGCCGCGGATGGCGATCCGGGCCGAGAGGTAGATGGCGCCTTGGGCGGGGATCGAATCCACGGGGTAGCCTTCGTGCTTCAGCCGTTGAAAGCCTTCGTGGTAGCCGTGCACCCGTTCGGTGACCATGGCACGGTGGTTCCGCACGGCCTCGCTGTACGCCGCTCCGCCCAGGAAACGGGCCGTGGCCACCTGTTCGGGTTTCGGGGCCCAGGCGCCCACATGGCCGAGGATGGCGGCCATCTTGCGCAACACCGGCGCGGGGCCGAAGGCCCAGCCCACGCGCACGCCGGTGGCGGCCAGCGATTTGGAGAGGCCGTCCACGTAAATGGTGTAGGGGCGCATGGCCGGGCGGATGGACACGGGGTCCACGTGCCGGGTGCCGTCCAGCACCAGCTCCTGGTAGATCTGGTCGTACATCATGTACAGGGGCTTTTCGCCGTTGCGGCGGGCGTTCTCTTCCAGCACCAGGTCGCAGATGGCCTCCAGCTGATCGCGGGAGAAGGAAGTGCCGGTGGGGTTGAGCGGGGAGCAGAGGGCCAAAAGTGCGGCGCCGCGCAAGTGGGGCCGCAGGTCCCCGGCGGTGGGCAGGAAGCGGTTGGCGGCGGTGGTCTCCACCTCCACCTTTTGCGCGCCCAGGAGGTAGGCGTAGTGGTTGTTGTTCCAGCTGGGGGTGGGGTACACCACGCGGTCGCCGGGGTCCACCACGGCCTTGTAGGTGGCGTAGATCAGCGGGCGGGCCCCGCCGGCGATGAGGATGTCATCGGCCGTGCAGGCCAGTCCCTGTTCCCGGTTGATGTACGCGCTGAGCGCCTGGCGCAGCTCCAGCACGCCATTGGCCGGTGGGTAGTTGCTGAGGCCTTCCCCGTAGGCTTGCTGGATGAGCTCGCGGAACCGCGCGGGCAGCGGGAACACTTCAGGGCTGAAGTCGCCGATGGTGAGGTTGTGGATGGCTTCACCCTTGGCGATGCGGGCGTTGATCTCGCCGGCGAGGCGGATGATCTCCGAGCCGACAAGGTGTTCGGCCAGGTGGGAAACGAGCGGGGCAGGGGGCGTGGTGCTCATGGCGGCGGCGAAGGTAGTTGGGGAGCCAGGCCAAGGCATGTTCCCCGTGCCGTAAGGCCCGTGCACCGGGCCGTGGGGGGGGCGTCTACCTGCGTTGTGAGATCAAGTTGGCAAAGAGCCGGTACGCACCCGGTACACCGGCGGGCAATTGCCGGAAGAAGCTGATGCCCGTGTAGATGTAGCGGCCCTTGCCGTAGTTGCAGGCCACCAAGGCGCCGTCCAGTGGCGCTTCGCCGGGGTCGTTCCAGGCGATCAACGGGGTGTAGTGCGGGTCCAGGTGGTCCAGGAAATAGAGCCCGCGCTCCTGCACCCAACCTTCGAAGTCCGCAGCGGTGATCTTGTTGGGCTTGTTCAGCAACGGGTGTTCGGGCGCCAGCAAGGTGGCCGGGGCCTCTTCCACGGTGACACGTTCGCGCGAGATGCGGAACGGGTAGGGGCCGATGAGCGAATCGGGCAACACCATGTCGTTGCTGCGCGTGGTGTACTGGGCCACCACGGTGCCGCCCTGCCGCACGTAGTCCATCAACAGGGGGTTGAGGCGCTTGAGGCCTTGCGTGGTGTTGTAGGCCCGGATGCCGATGACGATGGCGTCATGGCCGGCCAGGCTGCGCGCCGTGGCGGTGGCGGGATCGAGCAGGTCCACCTTGAGGCCCAATTGGGCCATGGCCTGGGGCACCTGATCGCCGGCGCCCATGATGTAGCCGATGCGTCCGGCATCCACTTCCACGTCCACCGGCTCAATGCGGAAGGTGGCCGGGGTGTACCAGGAGCGCACGGGGATATGGTCGTAGCGCACCACGTGCCGCGTGAGGTTGGCGGGCCCGGCATGGCCGGCGTTCAGCCGCATGTAGGGGCCGTTGCGCCCGGCGTTGGCACCGGGCTTCACTTGGATCGGCACGGACTTCACCTCCCCGGCCTTCATGGCCCCGAACGCCGAGCGCTGCGGCACCAGGTCCCAATCGGCCATGATCTCGCACGTGAGGTCGGCATGGGCCACGTCTGTGAAAGCTTCGGCGACGATCCACACGTGTGCCACGGTGTCGGTAACGATGAGCAAGCCGGGGTTGGCATGGAAAGACATGGCAGGTACCACCTCGCAGTTCTGCACCAGGTCGCCTTTTACCCGGTCCACTGTACGATACAGCACGGGGGTGGTGCCGTTCACCACGGTGCCATTCGCGAAGCGGATGGTGTACGGGACCTGTAGTTGCGGGGGTGCCACGGCGTGGCCGATGAGCTGCGTGTCCTTGATCTCGTACCGGTAGCCGTGGGGGCGTTCCAGCCAGAAGGGCTGGTCCGGCGTGAGGGGTGCCTCCAGGTTCAGGGGGAACGACCTTGTCTCGTTGGGGCTGAGGGCTTGTGGTTCTCCGGTGGGCCCGGCGGCCCACAGGGGTGCCGGGCTGCGCAGCAGGATGTTCAGGGAAACCGGCACGCTGTCGCCGGTCACCGCGTACGGTGTGTTGGCCAAGGCTTCCACCACGGTGCCGGTCACGGCCAACAACAGGCGGTCCACCCGGGCGCGGGTGAAGGTCTTCCACGGGGTGGGCGGCAGGGCGTCCACGGCGGCGGCCAGTTTTTCCAAGGCCGGTACGCTGTTCTGCGGGGCGCGCAGGTCGTAGCCGGCCAGCAGCGCATCCACGGCTTTCTGCACGGCGGCGCCGTGCGCCAGGGGGGCCCAGGTCATGTCGATGCCATCGAAGAGGTCTTTCCCCTTGGGGCGTTCGCCTTTGATGAATTTGAGGTACTCGAGCAGTTCGCCGCGTGTTTCGGCGGCGCCGAAACCTTGGCTCTTGTGCATGCTGCGGCTGCGCCCGGCGATCTCCGTGAAGCTCTGCCCCAGCAGCGGGTCGTACCCGCCCACGTCCACCGTGTACCAATCAGGGTCGGTTTGTGCGAAGGCGGCCAGGTCCTTGCGCCACCAGGAGCTGCCGTTGAAGAAGAGGCGGCGCGGTTGCCACACCTGCAATCCCTGCCCGAGTTGTTCGGGGAAGGCGGTGGGGTCGCCCGCCAGGTCGAAGGCCTCGGCGGCAAGGATGGCGCTGGCCTCATGGTGGCCGTGCCCGGCCTCGCGCGTGGGCGGGAAACGGGTGATGATCACCTCCGGCCGGAAGAGGCGGATCACGCGCACCACATCGCCCAGTAGTTGCTGTTCGCCCCACTTTTCAAAGCTCTCTTCGGCGCTCTTGCTGTAGCCGAAGTCCACGGCCCGGGTGAAGTACTGCTCACCGCCATCGATGCGGCGGGCCGCCAGGAGTTCCTCGGTGCGGATCACGCCAAGGGCGTCGCCCAGTTCGGGGCCGATGAGATTCTGCCCGCCGTCGCCGCGGGTGAGGCTGAGGTAGCCCGTGCGCACCTTCTTGCCGTTGCCCAGCCAGGCGATCAGACGGGTGTTCTCATCGTCGGGGTGTGCGGCGATGTAGAGCACGCTGCCCACCACGTCCAGCTTTTGCATGTCGTGCAGGATCCGGGCGGCGTCGGGCTGTACCGGTGGGCGCGTAGCGAACGACGGGAAAGTGAGGAGTGCGGAACATGCGGCGAGTACAAGGCGGCGGGTGGGCCAGCGCCGGGGTCGGACATGAAGCATGCGCCGAAGGTAGCAGCACCCGGCAGGAAGTCCGGTGCGGCCGCACCAACGGTGCTTGGCGGGCCTTGAACGGGTGCGGTGCCCCCGGGTGCGGTCAGCCCAGGAGGATGGTGAACGTGAAGCCGTTCACCGACACCACCGCGATGTTGTCGCATGCGCCGTCGCCGAAGTCGATGGTGCGCACGGGCAGCCCTTCGGGCGTGATCGCCACCGTACCCTGCGTGATGAACGGGCAGCCGGCCTGCACATGCAGGGGGGCATTGATCGAGGCGCTGTAGGGAAGGCCGTTGCGGTTCACCCCATGGCCTTCGCCGGTGATGCGGTAGGCATCGTCAATGGGGTTGATCGTGGTGGACCCCGCGGTCCAGGTGCGGATGCGGTCGGCGTGGTGGCTGGTGGTCCAACTGCCGTCACCAGCGGTGATGGTGGCGTCCACCACCACGGTGAACCACGGCTCTTGGCCGGCGTTGAGCCCCATGTTGGTCACGGTCTTGGTGCCCTCCACGTGGTTGTCATTCACGTAGTACTCCTGCGGGGTGATGGTGATCACGGTGCCCGGTGCGGCGTACGGCCCGGTGTAGCTTACCCGGATGAGGCCGTGGCGGGTGCGTCCGTTGGCCGCCGTGCAGTTCACGGCACCGAAATCAATGGTCATGGTATGCGGCATCGCGGTGGTGTCGTAGGTCACCGTGGGAGCGCAGGCATCCTCCGCATCGCGCAGTCCGTTGTCGGTGGCGGCGGCATCCACCTGGTCCATCATGTCGCTGAAGTAGTCCAAGGCGCGTGCATGGTCGGCGGCAGCGGTGAAGTCGGGGCCGGGCGCCTCGGGTGCCACCTGGTCTTTCCGGCAGGAGGCAAAAGCCAAGGTGATCATGGCAGCCAAGGGAAGAACGGCAGGGCGCTTCATGGATGATCGCTTTGGCATTTCGACCCGGGGAAGAGGAAAAGGTTTGATCGGCACCACCGCCGTGCCCCGCCGTGTACACCAACTCCAACGTTCCATCCCTGCCCATGCACAGGCCGGAACGGGCCGGGGTACCTTGCTTGCCACAATGGTCCTGGCCAAACGAATTCCATGGTTCATGGGGCTAGGGGTAGCCTACGTTTGGTGGTGCTTGGCCGCAGGTTTTGGGGTAGTCTATAGCCGGCCGGGCACCGTGGAACATTGTGCATTGCAAGGCACCTGCAAGGGTGCGGACCGGAAGGGGCCGCCGCATGCGGCGGCCCCCATGGGCCCACAAGCACCTGCGGGCTATGCGATTACGGCGCTCGCCGGCACCTACCGCAGCGCCAATGCCGCCCACGGGTTGGTGGTGGCCTATCGCAAGGACGGCTTTGATCTGGAAGTGCCGGCAGGAGCGGCGGGCCGATCTTGTGGATTCACGCTGGAAGCCATCGGCAAAGGGGCGGCTGCATGGCACATCAATGATGCTGCCCCACCGGTGCTTGATGGCGGCCGCCTGGCTTGGGACCACGGTTCCTTCCGCATGCTGTACACGAATACGCCGGCCGGCATGCGGCACGATCTGGAAGTGTTGGAACGGCCCGCCGGGGAAGGCCGCCTGGAGGCCCGCTTCCAGATCAGCGGCGGGCTACAGGCCTTGCAGGCCCGGCCGGATGAAGTGGTGTTCCACCGCTTCGATCCCCAGCGGGGGGAGCTGGTGCCCATGGTGCGCTACAGCGGGCTGAAGTGCTGGGATGCCACCGGGCGCATACTGCCCTCCCGCATGGAGTTGGAGGCGGATGAACTGGTGCTCGCCGTGGAGGATCATGGTGCAGTGTATCCCGTCACCATCGATCCGCTCTCCAATACGGCCAACCTGCAATTGAACGGCACACAGACCGGGGAGCAATTCGGGCACAGTGTGGCCACCGCCGGTGATGTGGACGGCGATGGCTACAGCGATGTCCTGGTGGGCTCGCCCAACTGGAGCACGCCTTTCGCCAATGCCGGGCGGGTGCAGCTCTTTCTGGGTTCGAGCACCGGCCTTGCCGCCACGGCGGCGTGGACGCTGCAGGGCACGCAGGCCAACGCACGCATGGGTTTCAGCGTGGGCACCGCCGGTGATGTGAACGGCGATGGCTACAGCGACGTGGCCATTGGCTCACCGGGCATGCTGGGCTGGGGGGGCGTGCTGGTCTATGCCGGTTCGTCCGCGGGCCTCGGTGGATCTGCCTGGGCCGTGCTCATGGGCAACAGCCAAACGGGCAGTGAATTCGGCTGGTCCGTGGCCTTGGCCGGTGATGTGGACGGCGATGGCCTCAGCGATCTGGTGGTGGGCGCCCCCAAGTACAACAATGGATCGGCCGCCCAAGGCAGGGCCTATTGCTACCACGGATCCGCTGTTTCCATGGGACCGGTGGCCAATTGGACCTTCACCGGCATACCGGTCAACGGGCAGCTCGGCTATTGCGTGGCCGGTGCCGGTGATCTGAATGGCGATGGCTACAGCGATGTGGCCATCGGGGCGCCCTTTCAACCCAAGGTGCCCACCACCAACAATGGGGCCGTGCATGTCTTCCGGGGCAATCTCGGCTCGGGCTTGAGCGTTGCCGCCGGTACGGTGCTGCAAGGCCCGGGAAGCTCCAATTTCGGATCCAGCGTATCCAGTGCCGGCGACATGAACGGCGATGGCTTCGCGGACCTGGTCATCGGCGCTCCGGGTACCAGCACCAACGCTGGCGCTGTGCATATCCACATGGGCGTGGGGGCCATTACCCTGGTGGCGTCCGCGGCGGCGTCCACATTGGCCGGTACCTCAGGTGAACGCCTGGGCCATGCGGTGGCCTTGGCCGGTGACGTCAACGGCGATGGCTATGGTGATGTGGTCTTGGGCAGCCCGGACCACTCCAGCGCATTGGGCCGCGCGCGGGTGTACCGCGGCAGTGCCGCACCCTTGCTGGATGCAACGCATCTGTATTGGACCGGCAACGGAAGCGTGGCGGGGGCCAAGGCCGGTTCAGCCGTGGCCACCGCCGGTGATGTGAACGGCGACGGCCTCAGCGATCTGTTGGTGGGCGCCCCTGAACAAGGCGGTACAGGCGCCGTGAAGATCTTCCACGGCGTAGCGGACCTGCCGCATCTCACCAACCGATCGTGGACCATCCAAGGAACGGCGGACCACCAGCGCCTCGGCCACAGCGTGGCCTCTGCCGGAGACGTGAACGCAGACGGATACAGCGATGTGGTGATCGGGATCCCCGGTTCCGGTACCGGCTGGGGCAAGGTGGAGGTGTACTACGGATCGCCCACCGGGTTGCCGGCCCTGCCCTCCTGGTCCCAAGTGGGCGAGAACATCAATGATGGCTTCGGCCATTCCGTGGCCTCTGCCGGTGATGTGGACGGCGATGGCTACAGCGATGTGCTGGTGGGCGCGCCCAGTTGGCCGTTCGGCGTGGAGAACCAGTGGAGGGGCCGGGTCTATCTGTTCAGGGGCTCGGCCTCGGGGCTGGTGGCCACGGCCGCGTGGACCATGGACGGACCCCTGTTGGAAAGCCGCTTCGGCTACAGCCTCTCCAGCGCCGGTGATGTGAACGGTGACGGGTACAGCGATGTGGTCATCGGTGCGTACAGCTATGAGGATCCCGGAGTGCCAAGTCGCGGCGCCGGTGCAGCCTACGTGTTCCACGGCAGCGCCACGGGGTTGCCCACCGCGGCCGACTGGAGCACCTTCAGCCAGCAATTCAACCCATCCTCCACCAGCGAGTTCGGCTCCAGTGTGTCCTTGGCCGGTGATGTGAACGGCGATGGCTACGACGATGTGATCATCGGTGATCCGTACTACGAGCATGTCTCCGACGGGGGCAATAACCGGGGCGGGGCCTTTGTGTACCATGGTTCGCCCACCGGACTGCCCGCAGCACCCGATTGGTCCGCCTTTGGCGTGGACCCCGGTGATGAATTCGGCAACAGCGTGTGCTATGCCGGCGATGTCAACGGCGATGGCCACAGCGATGTGGTCATCGGTGCCTACCTCAAGGGAACCGACTATCAAGGAGGAGCCTATGTGTTCCACGGCGCGCCCACCACCGGCTTGGGCAGCAGCCCGGCCTGGGCCATCAATGGCACGGTGATCGGCGACCGGATGGGCAATTCCGTATGCAGCGCAGGCGATGTGAACGGCGATGGCTTCGGCGATGTGGTGATCGGTACTTCGCTGAAGGATTGGGCCTACCAAGATGGAGGCGGGGTGGAGCTGTTCCTGGGTTCACCAACGGGCCTTCCTGCTACGGCGGCCTGGTACTTCACCGGTGGAATGACAGGCGAGCAACTGGGCGTGTGCGTGGCCCTCGCCGGCGATGTGAACGGCGACGGCTACAGCGACCTGGTGGCCGGCGGGCGCAGCATCACCGGAAGCCCGTATACGCAGGCCGGTGCGGCGTCGCTCTTCCTGGGCAATATGGGAAGAGCCCTGCCCTCGCCCATCTTCCAATACCGCAGCAACCTCACCACTCCGGTGCGCACCGGCAACGGCACTTTCCAGAACGATTGTGCGTGGGGCATTGGCCAGTTTGCGCGCAGCAGCTTGGGGCGCGGCAAAATGAGACTGGTCTGGCAAGTGGCCGGCCATGGTCCGTTCGTGCCCACCAACTTCTTCCCCAACAACAGCACGGCATTCACCGGCGAGGAACTTGGTTGGACCGATGGCCTGCTTTCCGGGGTGCTCCTCAAGGAGCCGCTTTCCACCGTTGCGGGCACCACCAGCCATCCGGCCTGGCGCGCGCGCATCCGCTTCCATCCCGCCACGGCACTGGACGGGCGCATGTTCGGCCGCTGGTTCCGGCAAGGCATCCACGACCTTCAGGTGCCCAGCATCAAAACGGAGTTGGCGGGTTGCGGCCCTTTGCCCGTTACGCTCGTTGCTGCATCGGTGCGCTGCGAAGCAGGCCAGGCCGTGGTGGAATGGACCACGGCCACGGAACAGGACTGCGCCGCGTTCCTGGTGCAGCGTTCCACGGATGCGGAAACGTGGGAAACGATCGGCCAGGTGGCCTGCAGCGGCAATTCCTCCCAGCTCCTGCACTATCGCTTCGTGGACCTTGCACCGCTGGCAGGTACGGTCGGTTACTACCGCTTGAAGCAGGTGGACGTCAATGGCGCCTTTGAAGTGTTCCCGGCCATGGCGTTGGTGCCTTGTGGCGGCACCGGAAACTTGCCCGTGTGGCCCAACCCCTTTGGCGATGTGCTATACGTGGCGCTGCCGGTGGACCTGCGTGAACCTGGACCGGTCGCGGTGGTCCTGCGGGACATGGCCGGGCGCGTGGCCTTGCACCGCACATACGCGGATACGGATCGGCAGGTGATCACCATCACGGGCTGCTCCGTGCTGCCGCCGGGCACCTACCGGCTGGAGGTAGTTGGGGCGGCCGGGGAGCGGTTGGGAGTGGCCTTGGTGGTCAGGTCCTGACGTTTAGTTTCCGAGTGCATCTCACCGTCCTCGCGAGGCCTCCCCTGCGCAAGGCCG
>JAGPDT010000023.1 GCA_018057455.1 Flavobacteriales bacterium
TGCGGCGTGCAGGTCATCGGGGTGGTAGCGCACCCCGGTGAGGGCCGCTTCAAGCTCGCTGATCTCGCGGCTGGAGAAGAAGTCGCCGTACAACTTGGCGGTCTTCACGAAGCCGCGTTCCACGAAGAGGCGGGCATCCACCTCGCCGATGGTGAAGCGCTGCACGCGTTGCAGGTTGAAGGCCGGTGATTCGCCGTAGTTCCAGGCCCAGCTGCGGTAGCGGCTGTCCGCCAGCTCGTGCACCTTGGCCAGGTCGGCTTCGCCCAGTGCGTATTGGGGCGGTGTGGGGGACCCGGGAAAGAGGTGCTTGAGCAACGACCCGCGGAAATCGTCCATGGACACATGGTCAGGCAGGAATTCGCCGATGTTCACCACGCGGCTGCGCACGGACTGGATGCCCTTGCTGATCATCTTGCCGGCCTTGGGCTTGAGGGCATGCACCACGTCGTCCAGCTCGGAGCGGAACAACAGCGTGCCGTGGCTCACCATGCGGTCGCGGCGCACGGCCTGTGCATTGCCGCTCACCTTGCGGCCTTCCACCAGGATGTCGTTGCGCCCGTTGAGCTCGGCCGGTACGCCCAGCTCGTGCAAGGCGGCCAGCACCGGCCCGGTGAAGATGCGGTAGTTGTTGAAGTGGGCCTTTTCATAGCGCCGGATGAAGCTGAAGTTGAGGTTGCCCAAGTCGTGGTACACGGCCCCACCGCCGGAGATGCGCCGCACCACGCGGATGCCGCGCTCCTGCACGAAGTCCGTGTCGATCTCCTCCATGGTGTTCTGGTGCTTGCCGATGATGATCGAGGGTGCGTTCACATAGAACAGCAGGTAGTTCTCATCGATCGGCAGGTGCAACAGGCAATACTCCTCCAGGGCCAGGTTGAAGGAGGCATCGTGGCTGTTGCCGTTGTCCAGGAATAGCATGGGTGCGTTGGATCGTGCCGCGAAACTAACGGCTGCGCCGGTGACCGGTGGCGATGGCCCCTGGGGATGGATGGTGTGCCCGGCCCACCACGATCTCCCCGCTACCTGCCCGGCGCCTCCACCTCCACCCACCGGCCTGCGTTGCGTGCGCTGATGGTATTGTCGTACATCGCCGAACAGGTGGTGCTGGGCAGATGGAAACGGCCGGTGTAGGCGGCGTTGAGGAGCACACGGTAAGTGGCGCTTTCGCCAGCACCGAGGTCGAAGTAGGTGAGCACGCGGTCGTCGCGGATGTCCTGGTAGTTGAAGTAGCTGTTCCGCACGGCATCCTCCGTGCCTTCCATGCGGCTGTTGCGGATCTCCCACCCGCTGGGGAACACTTGGGTGAGCGCCAGTTCGTGGTAGCCGCCGCGTGTTCCGGGGTTGTGCACGGTGACCACCGCTTGGAAGTCGGTGCCTTGGCCCAGCGTGGCGGGATCGAGGGTCTTGCCGTCCATGGACTGGTATTCCACCTGCAAGGCCAAGCCGTTGCTGGCGGGATGTTCTTCGCCGGCCACGGGGATGCCGGTGCGCACCAGGCGCAGGTAGATCAAGCTTTTGCCGGTGTTGCTGATGGAAGCTTTGTGCTGGCCGTTGGGTGCGGGCAGGTCCACGCGGGCCACGGCCTTGGCGCTCACCCGGTTGTCCGTTCGGCCGTTCACCACGGCGGTGTAGTGCATGGTGTGGTCCAGGCTCTGCCCGGCGGCCACACGGCTTACCGCCAGCAGGGCCCATGCGGTGCTTTGCGTGCTGAACCATTCACCGCTGCTGAGGCGCCCGGCGATCCGGCGCGCCACGTTGGCGGCGCCGGCCTTGTCGTCCATGCGCAGCAAGGCCTCGGCGATGACGGCTTCATCGCGCAGGTCGCTGCCGTAGGTCCAGGCCATCTCGCGGTAAGGTTGCACGGCGGTCTCCAGGTCTTTGATGATGTCGCGGGCCACATCCTTGCGGTTGTTCAAGGCATAGGTGGCGGCGAGCATCCAGCGCGCGGGCCCGGGCAGGGCGGGGGTGGTGCGCAAGCGGTTCATGGCGCCGGACTCCGCGTTGTTGGCCAGGGCCAGCACGTACAAGCGGTAGGCCTGCGCAAGGTGGTCGGCATTGCGGCTCCACTGGTTCCGCTCCACCGGCGCCCAGTCGCGGGCCTGCTTGCGGGCGTGGTTCAACCAGGCATCCTTCAGCCCGGGGGGGGAGCTGAAACCTTTGCGCTCCGCTTCCACCATGAAGTGGCCGGCATAGGTGGTGGTCCAGTTGTCGGGTTCCCGGTCACCGGGCCAATAGCCGAAGCCACCGTTGGCGGTCTGGAATTGTTTCAACCGGTTCAAGGCGCTCTGTACGTTCTGCCGCAGGGTGTTCAGGAAGGCATCGTTGAGGTCCATCACATCGGCCAGGTACAACTGTGGGAAGGCCTTGCTGGTGGTCTGTTCCAGGCAACCGTGCGGGTAGTCGATCAGGTATTGCAGGCGGCGGCCCAGGTCTACCGGGGGCAGGGTGCTCAGTTCCAAGTACGCGCTGTTGGTGCCCGCAAGGCCCAGTGCCTGGGGCTTGGCTTCCCACGTGCTGCCCGGCTCCACGATGGCCTCCTCTACTTCGGTCTCCGGTTGCCCGGCCTGCCGCACGTCGATCTCCATGCTTTGCGTGGAACGCTCGCCTGCGCCTTCCGCAACAAGGGTCACCTTGCCCACGCCGAGGCGGTCCTTGAGCTTCACACGGAAGGTGACCACCTGTTCTCCGGCCTGGGTGAATGAGAGCGCTTTCTCCGCGCCGCTTTCCACGGTGAACAGGTCGTTGGTGCTGAGGCTCAGTTTAACGTGTTTCACCTTGGGGTCCATGGCAAACACGGTGACGGGGAGGTCCACGGTTTCACCGGGTCCCACCACCCGTGGCAGGGTGGCCAGCAACATCAGGGGTTTGCGCACGGGCACGGTTTTCTCTGCGCTGCCATAGGCGCCGGTCCGGGTGTTGGCCACCACCATGATCCGCACGCTGCCCACGTAGTTGTCGATGGTGAACTGGTGTTTGGCCGCTTGGCCCTTGGCCAGTGTGAACGGCCCCACGAAGCGCACCACCGGCTTGAAGCGCTGCGCCTTGGCGGCTTCCGCCGGGTTGAGCTGGTCGCTGCCGCCCAAAGCGAGCACGCGGCGCAGGCGTTGCCCGAAGGCTCCGATCACCTGGTCGTACACATCCCAGGTGCGCACGCCCAAGGCTTCGCGGGCGTAGAAGTGGTTCCACGGGTCGGGCGTGTGGAAGCGTGTGAGGTCCAGCAGTCCTTCGTCCACGATGGCCAAGGTGTAGGTCATGGCCTTGCCGTTCTTTTCGGCCACTTCCACGCTGAAGGGCTGGTCGGTCTTGAATTCCTTGGCGCTGGTGATCACCGGTAGGAGGTGGGTGGCGGGATCCTCCACGAGGATGGGGATGGCGCCGTACAGGCGGATGGGCAGGTCGTTGCCCATGGCCGCCGGCACATCACTGGCCGGGGCGGTGTGGGCGTGGGGTTGCACCAGGGTGACGTGGGCGTAGATGTTGGGCGCCATGTCCGCGGTGATGGTGAAGCGGTATTTGGTCTCCTTGGCGTTGAGTTCGATCCACTTGGTTTCCAGGATGCGGCTGCCGCTTTCCAGGCTTACCAGTGCACGGCCCTGCCCGGAGCTGGGGATGGTGAGCTCGCAGGGGTCGCCCACGGCATACTTCTGTTTGTCGCTGTTGAAGCGCAACAGGGCGGCGGCGGTGCTGGCTTCGCGGCTGCTGCGCCCGCCATAGCCGGGCCAGTCCAGGTGGAGCATGGTGGCCGAGGCATGGTTGCTTGCGGGGTCCAGCAGGCGCACGATGAAGCGCCCCCATTCCGGTTGGTCCACCCGGAAGTGGAAGGTGGCCTTGCCTTGTGCGTCGGTGGTGAGGTCCTGTTCACTGATCACGCGTGAGCTGGGTGCGGACATGTAGTTGCCGGGGGAGTCCATGTCGCCGCTCCACCACCAGTTCCGGCCCAACTTCACCACTTGTGCTTTGAGGCCGTGCCGGGGCAGGGGGTTGCCGTTGGCATCCACGGCGAAGGCGCCCACCGCGTAGGTGGTGTCGGTGAAGTAGCCGCCCCAAGGGCTGGTGCTTTCGGGCATTTGCAGCCCGGCATAGCTTGCATAGGGGTAGTACTGCACGTCGGTGCGGTCCACGCTGGCCTCACCACCGGCTTCGAACACACGCGTCACCACGTTCACCTTCACGGCCGCCGGCACTTGCCCGTTCAGGCGCAGATCGAAGGGGAACGCGGCATGGCCCGTGGCGTTGAGCGCGCCATCGAAGAGGATCATTTCACCGGTGTTCAGGTCGCTGCCCAGGTCATCGAAATGGTAGTTCCCGGCACCCTTGAAGCTGGCGTGCGAACGGGTGATGCTGGCGGTGACGCGCGCCTTGAGGTCCTTGGCCGGGGCACCATGCAGCCAGTTGCTTTGCAGTTGCGCGGGTTTGCCGCCCGTGGCGGCGAGGCGGTCGCCGCCCAGGTCCAGCATCACCTTCAGCCGGTTGGGTTTCACGGTCTCAATGCGGATGGCCTTGTGGAAGGTGGTCCCGCCCACGGTGACGCGGGCATTCCACGTGCCGGTGGGCGCATCGGCGGGGGTGGTGCATGGGAAGGCATAGGTGCCGTCCATACCGGTGGTGCGCACCAAGCGTTGCTGCAGGCGGCCCAGGGGGTCGCTTAGCTCAAAGGTGACGGGGATGTTGGCGGGCAATGCCTGCCGGGCCTGTTGGAGGATGAAGGTGAGGTGGAGCGGATCGCCGGGCCGCCACACGCCGCGCTCACCGTACAAGAAGCCCTTGAGCCCGTTGTCCACGCTTTCGCCGCCCACGTCCAGGTCGCTCACGCTCAGTGCGCTGCCAGCGTCCAGCTTCAGGTAGCCGCGTTGTTTTCCCTTGCTGGCCACGAGCAGGAAGGGTTGGTGGGCGGTGGCGGCCACCGTGGCCATGCCGTCGCGGCCGGTCTTCACGGTGGCCATTGTGCGGCCCTGGAGGTCCAGCACGTGCAGGTCCACGCCGGCCACGGGATCGGTGGAGCGAAGGTCGCTCACGGCCAACCGCATCGATCCGTCGTTGCCGCGCTTGGCGATCAAGCCCAGGTCGGAGGCCAGGATGTTGCGCTGCACGACGCTGCCTTTGTTGCGGTAGTAGCTGGGGGTGCAGGGGTCTTCGCGTTCCTGCCAATTGTATTCGCCTTCGTCCTCATGGTCGTAGTAGCCGTAGTAGCCGTAAGGGTTGTCCCAGTCCTCGTCGTCCAGCTCGTCGGGCACTTGGCTCACCAGCGGTGGCGGGGTGGTGCCCGCGTGGCCGCACGGATAGGTGGCCTGTTCCTGCCGGAAGCCGAGGATGATGCGGTAGATGGCACCGGGTTCTGCTTGGATCAGCTTGTCGAGGTCGAGGTGGTAGCGTTGCCATTCGCCGGTGCGGATGCCGTCCTTTCGTTCCAAGGCCACGGTCCTCTTCAACATCAACCGGCCAACGAGGGTGAGGTTGTCCCCTCCGCCGAGTTCGTTCACCTGCAGGAATTGCGGCACGTTGTCGGCGTAGATCTTCACCACGCGCACGTCCACGGCATGCAGGTTCACCGCCTCGAAGGGGAAGAGCAGGCCATCGGTGGAGGGCAGGATGGTGCCGTTGCCCACGGTGCGCACGTTGGGTTTCACCTCCTCGAACCGCAGGTCCACGTTCAGGTCCTTGCCCATGGCATGGCCGGCGGTGTTCTTCAGCCCGGCGGCAATGAAGGCGGCTTGGTCGCCGGTCAGGCGTTCGGTGGGGTACAGCAGGAGCTTGTTGCCGCTCACGGCGGCACGCACGTTCTCCACGCCCCGTATGCCCGCCAGCCCATCGAGGTCCTGTGCGGGGTCCAGCGGGTCGCTGAACAGGAGCGTGGCGTATTGCTCCCCGTCGGTGAAGGTCTCGGTGCGGACCAGGCCGAAGGCCCCGATGGCGGGCACTTCGAAGGTGAGCGTGCCTTGGTCTTTGCCGCCGATCTTGCGGGCGTCCCACTTGAATTCAACCAAGCTGGCCGTGGAGCCGCGCCGGACGCTGTCGGCCACGGCGCGGTGCAGGGTGCCGCCGGGCTCATGTTCCCAACTGAGCTTCAAGTTGCGGCCCTCCTGGGTGGCGGCCACGCTGCCGGCGAGGTCCGGCCCGTTGGCATCGTCGCTGGTGAATACGCTCACCACCACGCGCTGCCACTGCAGGTCGGCGGGCGAATGGGGTTGCAGGTCGCTCACTTGCACCTCAATGGCCTGTTCCACGGTGCTGAAGCCGAATTTGAATTCCGCCAGCTCCTTGGGCACGTCCACCAACCGGCCAAGCCGGAAGGTAACCTGGTATACTTGGCCTTGCCGCAACCGCTCCTTGGGCTGGAAGGACAGGGTGTTGGCGTCTTCCCAGCGCACGGTTCCCTCGGTGGAGGGATCCAATGCGAAGATCGCTTGCAGGGCGGCTTGCGCGGTGTCCTTCAGCACCAACCCCTCGGCGAGCCTGACCCGCACGGGCGCCCGCGCGGAGACATGGCCGGAAGTGAAAGCCTGGATGTAGGGCACGAAGGCGTCGCTGGGGCGTTGGGGCGATCGATCACGGGTGCAGCCCAAGAGGCACAGCAGGATGAAAGCCGGAAGCAGTGGCGCGGTTCGCAACATGCAGGGGAGGATCAGGCCAGCAAGATAGGGGGCGGGGGTGGCCACCCGCTGTCGGGCAATTCCACCACGGTGGTGAACGGTGCCGGTAGCGCGGGCGTGCCGCTTGCGACCGGTGCAACCCTACCAAGGGACCGCCGGGCCCTGCTCCAGCGCTGGATGCGATCGGTCCGACCGGGGATCAACGGCCCTGCTGCAGGCGCTCGGCATCCTCGGCCAGGATGATGCGGCCGTTGAGTTCGCCCACCACGAAGGCATCGGTGAAGCCCAGGTTCTGCAGTTCCTTGCGGGCCAGCTCGGCAGCGGGGCGGGTGGCATATTCGCCGTAGAGGTAGCGTACGGCGTTGGCGCCGGGCACGGGTTTCACGTTGCCCAGGTCCACATATTTGCTCATGGTCTCCATGGGCACGTTGCCGGCAAAGGTGCCCACCTGCACCTTGAAGGTGAGCTGCGCGGCATCCACGCTGCCGGAAGGCAGGTTGGAGAGGACCTCGGGCCCCGAGAGCTGGGCACCGGCTTCGGCGATGGACACGCGCTTGCCGTCCTTGAAGGCCACCAGGAAGGCCCCCTCGAACCCGTTGAGCAGCATGTTCACCTTGTGCTTGGCGGCTTCGTTGATATCGGAGAAGGAACCGGTGTAGTAGCGCGTGAGGCCGTCCTGGTCCTTGAGGGTCACCAGGTCGTTGATGTCCTTGAAGATGTTCTGTGAGAGCGGGAAGCGGAAGGCGCCGAGCTGTACGCGGACCACCACCTGGCCGGACTGGCCTTGGGTTGCCGGAGCCAGGGCGTTGAGCAGCTCCTCTTCACGGGCCGTGATCCCACCGCTGGGCAGGTCCAGGAGCTTGCCGTCCTGTTCCATCATCACCACGCTCTCGAAGCCTTGTCCCTTGAGTTGCAGCTGGCGCTTGATGGCATTGGGCAATCCTTCATAGTTGCCCACGATGTAGAAGGTGGTGTCCCCGCGCACGATCGTGCGCACGTCGGGCAGGCTGAGGATGCGCTGGATGAGCTCTTCTGAAATGCCTTCCACCTGGGCGCCCACCTTTACCACGTAGTTGCTCTTGGCCGGCATGGGCGGGCGTGTCACCTTGGGTTTGCCCACCGGGCCGAAGGATTCCACCCGCGTGGCCACCAGGGTCACGTTGCCCGAGTCTTTGTAGTTGAGGTAGCCGCGCAGGATGTCGTCGGCGGTGAGGGTCACGCCGTGCACGTCCACGGGTGCCCCGGGCAATGTGCCCAGCTCATCGTCGAGGTGGTCGGGCACGCCATCGCCGTCATCGTCCAGCGGACAGCCATGTTCATCCACGGCCACCCCGGCAGGGGTGTGCGGGCATTTGTCCACCCAATCCATCACCCCGTCGTTGTCCTCATCCTCATGCAGGGCAATGGCGTCCATTTGCCCGGGGGAGAGCGTAGGCTTGAACTTGTCCTTCTTGGGCTTGGTCCGGATGGCGTAGCCCACACTGAAGGAGGTGAACAGGAAGCGGTCGTTGATGCCGTCGCCTTTGCGTTGTTCCACGCTGTTGCCGGTGACCCCGTCGATGAGGTCGGTCTGCGCGAGGTGCAGGGTGGTGCCGAAGCGGGCCTCGAACCCGTGCCCCAGGTTCATTTTGGCACCGACGCCCACGGGAATGGCCCACGATTGTTCGCGGTACTTGCCGAAGCCGTCCAGGTTGGTTTCGCGCAGGTCGCTCTCGTAGCTGTAGTCGCGATGGACCTCCACGGCATCCGAGGCATTGGGCGCGTCCTCGGCCAGGTCGCGGATGCTGCCGTCGCTCCAGTAATGATAGGTGCGGCCTTGGGCATCCTTCAGGTCGGTCTTGCTCAGGAATTCCAGGCTCTCGAAGCCCAGGCTCACCCACGGCTCCACCACGCGCTTCGGGTTGAGCAGGTGGTGGAAATTGTAGAAGAGCTGCACGCCGCCGCTGGTGATGCGCGACTCGAAGTTCAAGTTGCGGCCCATGCTCCGCTCATTGGAACTGAGCTGCCCATGCAAGGCGAAGAGGCCCACCTCCAACCATTCATTGATGGGCGAGGAGGCACGAAGCTCGTAGCCGATGCGTGCTACCAAGGGGCTGTAGTCCTTGCTGCGCAACCCCACGTCTCCATAGAACCCGAGCATGCCCGTGCCCAAGGAGAACGCCGGCTTCAGCTCGATGCGCGCACTGTCCTGTTGGGCGTGCACGGCGCACAGCGCACCGAACAAGAAGGCCACGCCTGCCGCAAGGAAGCGGCTGCAAGGGAACAAGGCGGGCCTGCGCATCCGGTGGGGGTGAGGGGCCTTTCAGCTCACTGCACCCGGCTTTGTTTGGCGATCATCAACGCCTCTTGTACTGTGATACGGTCCCCATTGTTATAGGCGGTGACAAAAGGCCCTGGGAATTTGTGCCCGGCGTCGATCAGGGCTTGGCGTTGGTCGCGGGCGGCGCGGTACTGGTCAAATCGGCCGGTGACGTACTTGATCCAGCCTTCGTGGCGCTCGATGCTGAAGTCCCCGCCGTACTGGTGGCGTTGGATGAAATAGGGCTTGCCCACTTCGCGGTGGGCGGCTGTGATCTGCACCTTGTAGGTGATGCCCGTTTCAGGGGCCAAGGTGGAGGTGATCCCGGGCACCACGGCGGCTTGCACGCTGGTGGCGGGCTCTTCCACGGGCCGGGCCGCGTGTGTGGTGGTGGTTTCCGGTGGGGCTGCCACGGGTTTCGGTGCGGGGGGCGGGGCGGCAGGCGTCACCACCGCCAAGGCTGCCTGGGCGTTCAGCTGGAAGGTGCTGCTTCCGATCACGGCCCGCTGGGTAAGGTCGTTGAGGAGGTAGCCGAATTCGCCGTTCACGGTGAAATCGCCATCGGCGCCGGTGGGTGCCACCAGGCGGTAGGCCACTTTCAGATCGCTCTTCGAGGGCAGGTTCAGCCACACGAATTTGGCCGTGCGGCCGCCCGTGCTGAAAATGGCCTCGTCATTCGCCGTGGCCACGGCCGTGAAACCCGCAGGCAGGGTCTCCTGCAATTTGCCGAAGCCGCGCAACAGCCCTTTGTGCACGGTGACCTCCACCAATACTTCCGTGCTGCTCACGGGGATGATGTTGCGCGTGCCGCCCACATTGCCGGGCCCTTGTTGGGCGGGAAGCCCGGGGGTGTCGGTCACCACGGCATCGGGGATGGGGGAGGGCTCCGGGGCGTGGCCGGGAGCGGGAGCCGGGGCCAGGGCCAGGGCCAGGGCGGCGTTGCCCACCACAATGGTGGATTGTTGCATGTCCGCCGTTTTGCGCTCGTTGTCCTCAATGAAGGAGAGGCGGCCGCCGATGGGGAAGGTGCCGTTGGTGGTGGCATCGGCCGAGAGGGTGTAGCTTACCTTGAAGGAGGGCTGTGCAGGCATGGCCATCCAAATGAATTTGGCCTTGCCTTCGGCGAAGGTGAAGGAGGCGCCGCGTGTTTCGATCGCCGTGGCGCTGAAGCCGGGAGGGAGGTCGATCTGCAGTTTGGCGAAACCACTGATCTGTTCCTTGTTCACCGTGACCGTCACCCGCACTTCCGCCCCTGGTTCCATGCGGGCGGGCAGGTCTTGGCTGAGGTCCACGTCGCCCGCGAAGAACAAGTTGAAGAGCAGCAGGCCGGCGAGGTTGAACAGGGTGAATAATTTGATCATGGTGTGGGGATCGGTGGGGTGCGCGAGCAAAACTATTGGCATGCCCGGCCATCCTTCCCCGGGGTGTGGGGCATCTTCCAACAGGGGCGTGTTGACGGATGCGCCCGGCTGCCGGAGGGGACGCGCGCACGGTGGCGCGGTGCTCTTCCCTTGGAAGGTGCGGGGCCAAGCGCTTAGCCGAACAGTTCCTTGGCGAGGAACCGGGCGGTGTGGCCGCGGCCGGACAGGGCCACGTCCTCGGGCGTGCCATGGGCCACGATGCGCCCGCCCCCGTCACCGCCCTCGGGGCCGAGGTCGATCACGTGGTCGGCCACTTTGATGATGTCCATGTTGTGCTCGATGGTGAGCACGGTATTGCCTTGCTCCACGAGCTTGTCGAGTACATGCACCAACTGGCGTATGTCCTCGAAGTGCAGGCCGGTGGTGGGCTCATCGAGGATGTAGAAGGTGCTGCCGGTCTGGCGTTTGCTGAGTTCGGTGGCCAGCTTGATGCGCTGGGCTTCACCGCCGCTGAGGGTGGTGCTGCCCTGGCCCAGGGTGATGTAGCCCAGGCCCACGTCCAACAAGGTGGCCAGCTTGCTGCTGATGGCGGGGATCTCGCTGAAGACCTCCATGGCCTGCTCCACGCTCAAGGCCAGCACGTCGGCGATGTTCTTGCCTTTGAAGCGCACTTCCAGGGTTTCGCGGTCGTAGCGCTTGCCTCGGCAGGTCTCGCAGGGTACGTCCACGTCGGGCAGGAAGTTCATGGCGATGGTGCGCACCCCTGCACCTTTGCATGTTTCGCAGCGCCCGCCCGGGGTGTTGAAGCTGAACCGGCCGGTTTTGTATCCGCGGATCTTGGCGCTGGGCAGTGCGGCGAAGAGCTGGCGCACATGGTCGAACAGGCCGGTGTAGGTGGCCGGATTGCTGCGCGGGGTGCGGCCAATGGGGGTTTGGTCCACCTCGATCACCTTGTCCAGGTGCTTGAGCCCGCTGATGTCCTTGTAGGGCAGGGGGTGTTTCTGCGCGTGGTGGAAGGCCTTGCTGAGGATGGGGTAGAGCGTGTCGTCGATCAGGGTGCTCTTGCCGCTGCCGCTCACCCCGGTGATGCAGATGAAGGTGCCCAAGGGCAGGTGCAGGTCCACGCCCTTGAGGTTGTTGCCGGTGGCGCCTTTGAGGAGCAGTGCATGGCCGTTGCCTTTGCGCCGTTGCGCAGGCACGTCGATCCGCTTGGCCCCGTTGAGGTATTGGGCGGTGAGCGAGGTGCCTGCCAGTACCTGTTGCGGTGTGCCTTGGGCCACTACGGCACCGCCGTGTGTGCCGGCTCCCGGCCCCATGTCGATCAGGTGGTCCGCGTGGAGCATCATCTCCTTGTCGTGCTCCACCACCAGCACGCTGTTGCCGCCGTCGCGCAGTTCGCGCAAGCTGGCGATCAGCCGGTGGTCGTCACGCATGTGCAGGCCAATGCTGGGCTCATCCAAGATGTAGAGCACGCCCGTGAGCTGGCTGCCGATCTGGGTGGCCAGGCGGATGCGCTGGGCCTCACCGCCGCTGAGGGTGCGTGCGCTGCGGTCCAAGGTGAGGTATTCCAGGCCCACGTCCAGCAGGAATTTGCTGCGCGCGGCGATCTCCTTCACCACTTCATGGGCGATCAGTGCCCGGCGCTCGTCCAGCTGCCCGGGCAAGGCCAGCATGTGCGCATGCAGTTGGTTGATGGGCATGCGGGCCAGCTCGGTGATGTCCTTGCCGCCGATGCGGAACCAGCGCGAGGTGAGCTTCAGGCGGCTGCCTTGGCACAGCGGGCATTGCACCATGCGGGTGAACTGCTCGGCCCATTTGCGCGCGCTGTAGGTTCCGTCCTGGGCCTGGTCGAGGATGTAGGGGATGATGCCGTCGAACTGCATGGACCGTGCGCTCAGCCCCGCCTTGCTCTGCACGCGCAGCGGTTCATCGCTGCCGTTGAGCAGGACGGCGAGCACTTCGTCCTCCACCTCCTCGAACGCCGTGTTGGCATCATGGCCGTGGTGTTCCAGCACGGCTTCCACCTGCTTGAAGATGCCCGTGGGCTTGTACGTGCCCAAGGCGGGGATCGCCCCGCGTTTCAGGCTCTTCTTGCGGTCGGGGATGATCTTCTCCGGAGCTGCCTCGGTCACTTCGCCCAGGCCGCCGCAGCGCGCACAGGCACCATAGGGGCTGTTGAAACTGAACAGATTGGGCTCCGGCTCTTCGTAGGCGATCCCGCTCACCGGGTCCATCAGGTGGCGGCTCAGGTAGCGGGGGGCATCCGGTGCCTTGGGGTCCAGGGCGATCAGGTTGCCCTTGCCATATTTCAGCGCGGTGCCGCAGCTGTCGCGCAGCCGCTTGGCCTGGTTGGCGGAAACCTTGAGGCGGTCCACCACCAGTTCGATGTCGTGAACTTTGTAGCGGTCCAACCGCGGACGGGCGGTGAGGTCCAGCACGGTGCCGTCC
This sequence comes from Flavobacteriales bacterium, assembly GCA_018057455.1. GTDB lineage: Bacteria > Bacteroidota > Bacteroidia > Flavobacteriales_F > PHOS-HE28 > PHOS-HE28. The sequence continues at coordinate 12,699 of JAGPDT010000023.1, forward strand.
ACGCGTGCCCGCAGGAAACCTTGGCGCAGCAGTTGCTCGAACAAGTCGCGGTAGTGCCCCTTGCGGCCGCGGACCAACGGGGCCAGGATCAGCAGTTCCCGTTGGTCGTGGTCCTTGAGCAGCAGGTCGGTGATCTGGGGATCGGTGTACCGCACCATGGGCTGGCCGGTGACATGGCTGAAGGCCTCGCCCACGCGGGCATAGAGCAGGCGCAGCAGGTCGTAGATCTCGGTGATGGTGCCCACGGTGCTGCGCGGGTTTCGGCTGATGGTCTTTTGCTCGATGGCGATCACCGGGCTCAGGCCGTTGATCAGGTCCACCTCGGGGCGCTCAATGCCGCCGAGGAACTGGCGGGCGTAGGCGTTGAAGGTTTCGATGTAGCGGCGTTGGCCCTCGGCATGGATGGTGTCGAAGGCCAGGGAACTCTTGCCGCTGCCGCTCAGGCCCGTTACCACCACCAGCTGGTCGCGTGGTATGCGCAGGTCGATGTTGCGCAGGTTGTGCACGCGCGCCCCGTACACCTCGATGTGTTCACCCGCCTCGGGCGCGATCCCCGATGCCGTGGTCGCTTGCGGAAGGTCCGCGCCGTGGTCACTCATCTGGCTCCACCACCTTGTCAAAGTCTTCCGTGGGCAACAGCACGGAATAGGTTTTTCCGGGTTTGCCTTTGAGCGTGTTGTCGCGCATCCAGGGATTGAGCAGCTTGAGCACCTTGTAGTTGGTGCCGTTGGACACGGCGAAGGCGTTGAGGTCTTCCACCGGTGCGGACACCTCCACCTTCCGCGTGCGGTAGGGCGGGTACAGGTCTTTGGGCCGCAGGTGGAAGCCGTAGCGTTCCGGGTCGCCGATGATGGTCTTCATGGCCAGGATGCGGAACACGTAGCGCGAGGTTTCCTCCGGCAGCAACAGGGCGAAGTAGTCGTTCTGTTTTTGGCGGCCAAGCTGCAACTGCAGGTTGCCGTGGCCCAGGTTGTAGCTGGCGGCGGCCATGGCCCAGGAGCCGTAGCGGGCGTAGGCTTCCTTCAGATAGGCACAGGCGGCCTCGGTGCTGCGCACCACGTTGTAGCGTTCATCCACCTCGCTGGTCACTTCCAGGCCCGCCCCCCTGGCGGTGCCTTCCATGAACTGCCAGTAGCCGGCGGCACCGGCCGGGCTTACCACGTTGGTGAAGCCGCTTTCCACCAAGGGGAGGTACTTGAAGTCGTCCGGCAGGCCTTCGCGCTTGAGGATGGGTTCGATCACCGGGAACCACCGGTTGGCGCGCTTGTGCGCCAGCAGTGAATTGCTCTGCCAGTAGGTGTTCACCAGCAGTTCGCGGTCCAGCCGCTCCCGTACGTCCAGCAGTTCCAAGGGCACGCGTTCGCCGCAGAATTCCAGCTCGTTGGGCAGGTTCAGGCTGAAGATGTTGTACTCCTCGTTGAAGCGCAGCTGATGGGCCAGGTCGGTCTCTTCCCCGCTGGTGCTGAAGCAGAGCACCTGCACGGCCACGGAGCCGGCCGCCAGGAGCAGCAGCATCGCCAGGCTTTTGGCCAGGAGGGGGGGCAGGTTGCGCATGGGGCTACAAAGGTCGGGCGATCTGCGGCCTTTTGGTCATGGCGTAAAGCACACCGGCCACGATCAGGGCATAGCCCAGGTAGAACAGGCTGTGGAAGGGCAGCCATACCGGGATGAAGGCCAAGGCGATGAAGCTGAGGAAGGCGGATACCAGGCCCAAGCCGCCGAACACCATGGCCACTTGCGGGTCGGTGAGGCCGGCATAGCTGAGGTAGTGGGTGGTGTGGTCCTTGCCGCCCACGAATGGTGAGCCTCCCTTCAGCAAGCGGTTGATCGATACGGTGGCGGTGTCGGCCAAGGGCAAGATGAAGACCACGACGGTCACCGAGACCTGGCGCCAACCGTTCACCGTGCCGTCCAAGGCGGTGGTGTTCCAGAAGAAACGGATGCCCACATAGGCGAGGAACACGCCCAGGAACTGGCTGCCCGTATCGCCCATGTACATCCGCGAAGGATGCCAGTTGAAGAACAGGAAGCCGCCCAAGGCCCCGCACACGGCGATCATCACCACGGTGTGGATGTCCGCGGCGGTGCGGGTGAAGAGCTGGGCGAGCAAGGCCGCCACGAGTATGGCCAAGGCCACCACCGAGGTGATGGCGTCCATGTTGTCCAACAAGTTGATGGCGTTCATCAGCCCCACCACCCAGAGCAAGGTGAGGCTTTGGTCCAACCAGGCGATGCCGGAGAGGTCGATGCGGGTGCCCGTGGCCAGGAGCAGGAGGCCGCAGCAGATCTGGGTCACGAATTTCAGCAGGGGCCGTGTGTCGTAGGCGTCATCGGCCAGGCCCATGAGGAAACCCAGCCCGGTGGCGGCGAGCAACCCCAGCAGTTCCGGCCTGAAGGGATCGGTAGTCCGGGGGAAGAGCACGTTGAAGGCGGCAAAGCCGAAGAGGAAGACGATGAAGAAGCCGATGCCGCCGAAGGCCGGTTTGGAGCAGGCGTTCCAGCGCATCAGCCCGGGGGCGTTCTCCCGGATCCCGAAGGTGTGGAAGAAGCGCATGAACAGGGAGTTCACCAGCAGGGTGAAGAACAGGGCCAGGAAGAACAGGCCCGAAAGCAGGAAGAACAGTTGTTCCGTGGTGTACATGGCCTATTGTGCCCAGGCCCGGGCCTTGAACGGCGCCCCGGCCAGGTCCTTGTCGCTGATGAGAGGGCGGTCGATGCCCCAGTCAATGGCCAGGTCGGGGTCGTTCCACAGGATCGTGCGCTCGGCCGCCGGGGCATAGTAGGCCGAGCACTTGTAGGAAAAGACCGTCTCTTCCTCCAGCGCTACGAAGCCATGGGCCATGCCCTCGGGGATGTAAAGCAGTTCGTTCTGCCGGTCGTCCAGGCGGATGCCCACGTGCTGCCCGTAGGTGGGGCTGCCGGGCCGGCAATCCACGCATACGTCCAGTACCGCGCCCCGCACCACCCGCACCAGCTTGGCCTGGGCATGCGGGGCAACCTGCAGGTGCAGCCCACGCAGGACCCCGGCCCGGGAGCGGCTCTCATTGTCCTGCACGAACCGGTCGGTGATCCCGGTGGCCTTGGCGAACTGCCCGGCGTTGAAGGTCTCCATGAATTGCCCCCTGGGGTCGCCGAACACCCGGGGTCGGATCCGCAGCAGGCCGCCGATCGCGGTGGTGAATACCTCGATCATGGTTGTTGGAATAGGCGGGAGTACCAATGGCGCTTCCCGGTGGCCTTGGACCGGTCTTCATAGTACCCTTGGCCGTAGCCGTACCCATAGCCGTAGCCATAGCCGTAGCCGTAGGAATAACCGTACTTGTTGCGGTCCACGTCCACGCCGTTCAGCACGGCGCTCAGGCGTTTGATCTGGTTCTCGTTGATCAGGCGGTCCACGTTCTGCACGAAGGTCTTCTTGGAATAATCCGCGCGGAAGATGTAGATGGGGATATCGGCCTTCTGGATGATGGTGATGCCGTCAGTGACCAGGCCCACCGGGGGGGTGTCGATCAGCACCACGTCGTAGCGCTCTTTGAGCCGGTCCAGGATCTGGTCCATGGCCGGGCTGATGATGAGCTCGCTGGGGTTGGGCGGCGTGGGCCCGGCGGTGATGAAATCCAGCCCGGGCAGGTTGCTGTGTTGGATGCACGCGTCCAGGTCGTGCTTGCCAATGAGCAGGGTGCTCATGCCGTGCAGGTTTTCCGCACCGAAGCCGAGGTGGATCTTCGGCTTGCGCATGTCCAGGTCCAGGATCACCACGCGCTTGTCGCTGAAGCTGATGATGCCACCCAGGTTGATGGCCACGAAGGTCTTGCCCTCGCCGGAGATGGTGCTGGTCACCGCGATCAGCTTCGGGCCCGGGGCGTTGTCCACGAACTGGAGGTTGGTGCGCACACTGCGGAAGCTTTCGGCAATGAGCGACTTGGGGTGTTTGTCCACCAGCAACTGGCTCACGGGGATCTCCTTCTTGTACTTGGGCACCATGCCCAGGATGGCCACCGATGAGTTGCTGGCCTTGGCCACGTCGTTGAGCGAGGTGATGTTGTTGTGCAGGATGTAGCGCACCACCACGATGAGGATGCCCAGGACCAGCCCGGTGAGGATGTAGGTGAGCATCACCACGCCACGGTCCGGCGATACCGGCCGGGTGGGCAGCGCCGCGGATTCCAGTATGCGGTTCTCCGGCACGAAGCCCGCCTTGCTGATGCGGTATTCGATGTCCTTCTCCAGCAGTTGGGTGTAGTACTTCTCGTTGATGTTGAAGAGCCGCTCGATCCGTGCGTAGGCCAGTTCCTGCTGCGGCAGGTCGCTGAAACGGCCTTCATATTCACTGAGCTTGCGCTCGAAATCCGCCATGCGGGAACGGATCCGCCCCCGCATCACCCCGATGCTCTCCATGATGAGCTGCTGCTGCTGCTCCACCTGGCGGTCCAGCATGCGCAGGCTTTCGTTCTCGGTGGTGGCCTCAAAGGCCATTTGCTCACGCTGCTGGAGCAGGTGGCCCAGCACCGTGATCGCTTCTTCCAAGGTGCCGGCGAACTGGGTGCCGGCCAGCAGCGGCCGCAGCTGGTACACGTCCATGTGGCCCGCATCCTGTTTGGCGGCATGTTCGATCTCCTGCAGCAGCTTGTCCTCCATGCGCAGCTTGAGCATTTCGTTCTCGTACTCATCGCTGCGCGCCAACAGCAGCGGGGTGAGCTGCTGCATGTTGCTCACCCGGTTGTCCCGCTTGAAGATGCCCAGCTGCAGCTCGCTGGCCCGCAATTCGGCGAACACCGTGTCCTTCTGGCTTTCAATGAACCGGAGTATGCTCTCGGCACTTTCCGACTTGCGCTCCACATCATACTTGATGAAGGCCTCGGCCATGGCTTGGCACAGGTCGCGCGCCAGCATGGCGTTGTGGTCCTTGGTGCCGATCTGGATCGTCTTGGCATTGGGGTCGGCAATGGCCACGCTGATCTGCCCGGAGAGGTCGGCGGTGAGTGTGCGCGTGTCGTTCAAGGTGAAGTAGTGCGTGCCGCGGTCCTGCCCGGAAGGCCATGATCGTTGGCCGGCGTAGGCGAACACCGCCTTGAAATGCGGGGTGGTGAACGGTTTGCCCGGGGTGATCGGCAGGCTCACCATGCGGTTGCCCAGCGCATAGGACAGCTCGATCCCGCCTTCCTCCGTCCGTGCCAAGGTGATCGGCGTGCGCAGGATGGAGGCATCGGCGATCTCCACCTGGTCCACTTTGTAGAAGGACTGTTCGTAGCGCTCCTCGGTGAGGATCTGCCCGCGGAAGAAGTACCTCACCTGCATGGGCAACAGTTCCACCGCCTTGCTGATGAAGAAGCCCGAACGCAGGAGCTGCACGTCGGCCTGGAGGTTGTTGTCCTCGATCAGGGGCGTGTTCATCTTCAGCACCGTTTGGGCATTGTTGGTGAGGCCCAATTGCAGCACCACGCTGCTGGCATAGGTGGGTGCGGTGTAGCGCAGGTAGAGGTAGCCGGCGCAGAAGGCCAGCACCAGGCACATCATGATCCAGATCAAGGTGCGCTTGACGATATAGACGAAGAGGCCGAGGTCGAACTCGTTGCTGAAGTTGGTGATGCGGTCGCGGTAGCTGTCCAGCTGGGCAGCCCGGTTGCTCACCTCGTCGTTCAACATGCCGGCAATTTACTTGAACGTCTGGATGATGCCCAATACGAGCACGGCGCTGGTCAACAAGGTGATCAGCGGGGTCACTTCCTGCAGGATGCCCCGGGCGATCTCGGCGTTGGGTTGCACGTACACCACGTCATCGGCCTGCATCACCATGTCCGCGTACTTCAGGTTATCGATGTCGGAGAGGTCGAACTCGAAGATCTTGCGCTGTTCGCCGTCCTTGCGGAAGAGCTTCACCCGGCGGGCATCGCCGCGCTTGGCGATGCCACCGGCGCGGGCCAGCACTTCCAGCAGGGAGGTGTTGTTGTTCTCCAGCATCACCACCTTGGCATCGCCGCCGCCACCGGGAAAGACCACCACGCGGCGGTTGCTCACCGAGAGCAGCACGAAGGGTTTTTGGTAGTAGGTGGAATAACGCTGCTCCAGGGCCATCTCGGCCTCCCGGATGCTGAGCCCGGCCACGGGCACATACCCCACGACCGGAAGCTTGGCCTGCCCGTCAGGGTGAACAAGGTAGGAGAATTGGATCCGGTTGGCACTGGTCATGGAGAGGTTTTCCTCGTTGACCATATCCACCATCTTGAAGCCGTCGTTGGCATACATCCGGAAGGAGAGCACGTCGTCCGGTTGGATCTTGAATTGCCGGTCCAGGGTGTCCGAGGCCGTGTCGAACTGGTAGTCGCGCGGGGTCTTGAACATGATGTCCCGGTTGATCGCACAACCGGTGAACATGAGCGCGGCCAGGCCCAACACGATCGACAATTTCCCCATTCGCTCCGGATTTCGCGCAAAAGTAACCAAAGGCCCCCGCCCGGCTTCAGGCCAGCAACCCGGTGTACAGCGTGGCCATGTCGCCCACCAGCCGGGCATAGTGGTACCGGGCACCCACTTGGTCCCAACCGGCTGCGGACATGCTGGTCCGCAAGGCGTCGTTTTCCACCAGGCGCAACAGGCCCTCGCCGAAGGCGCGCACATCGTTGTTGGGGCACAACAGGCCGGTGGTGCCTTCCTGCACCACGTTCTCTATGCCGCCCACGCGCGTGCTCACCACGGGCTTGCCTGCGGCTTGGGCCTCGATCAGGCTTACCGGTGTGCCTTCGTTGTAGCTGGTCAACGCCACGATGTCCGCACCGGCGTAGGCCAGGTCGATCTCGTTGATCCAACTGGTGAAGGTCACGTCCGCGCGGCCTGTCACCGGCGTGCCGTTCACCCCGTGGCCGAACCCATGGCCATTGAAACCCGGCGCCTTTGCCAGGCTCAATCCGAGGTCTGCCACTTGGTGTTCTATGCGCGTGCGGTCCTCCCCGTCGCCCACGATGAACGCACGTACGCGCTTGCCGGTGCGCTGCTGGACGTGCTTGATGCCTTTGAGGAAGAGGGCGTGGTTCTTCACCGGCACCAGGCGGCCCACGATCACCACGGCCAGTTCATCATCGGCCAGGCCGTACACCCGGCGGAAGAGCGCGCGCTTGGCCGCTTGGTCCGCCCTGAACTTGCCCAGGTCGAACCCCAGGGGGATCACGGCCACCTTGTCCGCCCGGCACACGCGGTGCTCCTGCACCAGTTCCTGCTTTTGTTTCTCGCTGATCGCAATGATGCGCGAGGTGCGTTGCGCCAGGAAGCGCTCGATGTTCTTGAACACCGCGGTGCGCACCGGGCCGAAGTAGCTGTGGAACACATGGCCATGGAAGGTGTGCACCACGGCTTTCACGCCCAGGTCATGGGCGGCCAGGCGCCCCACCGCACCGGCCTTGGCGGCGTGGGTGTGCACCACGTCCGGCTTGTAGTCCTTGATGATCTGCTTGATGCGCCGGTAGGCGGTATGGTCCTGCCAAGGCGAGACCTCGCGCTGCATTTCGGGCAGCACCATGGCTTCCACGCCCAGGGACCGGAGGATGTGCCCGCTGCCTTCCTCATGCGGCCCTTGGGGACCGCCCACCAGCAAGGTCTCGAATTCATCCGGCAGGTACCTGGTGAGGTAGGCCGCATTGTGGGTGGGGCCGCCCAGGTTGAATCGGTTGATGATGCGAAGTACCCGTGGCATGGCGTGGAAGAGTTTGCGGTCCGGTACCGGAGGATGAAGGAGCTGTGGAGAGCAGCTTGAAAGGGCGGCTAATGTACCGTTCGCGCCTTCCACCACGCTACATAGACGAGCAGTGCGTGCACGGTTGCTTGTGCGGTGCCGGGATCGGCGGAACGGAGCCGGCGCACCACCGCGGCCGTGCGTTGCCGGTCCAGGCCGGCGGCGGCCACGGCATCCGGGTGGAGCACCTCATCCACCAAGGGGGCCAAGGGCCCGAGCAGCAGGTCGCGCAAGGGTACTTCAAACCCTTTCTTGGAGCGTTGCATCACCACGGGCGGCAGCAGGTGGCCGAAGGTCTGCCGCAGGATGTGCTTGCCCGAGCCCTTGCGCAGCTTCAGGTCCGGCGGCAGCGCAAAGGCCAGCTCCACCACCCGCCGGTCCAGGAAGGGGGGGCGTACCTCCAGGCCATGGGCCATACTGGTGAGGTCCACTTTGTGCAGCATGTCGTTGGGCAGGGTGGAGGCCACATCGGCCAGCAGCACGCCGTTGAGCCCCTGCAGTACGCCCAACGGGGCGGCCAGCACGGCATTCCTCCGGGCCAGCCCGCCGGCATGGGCGGGGGTGGCCACCAATGCCATGGCCTCCTCCACGGGGGTGAAGGCCGCCAGATGCAGAAAGCGCTCCTCGCCGCTTTGCCCGGCCATGCGGGCGAAACGGTCCAGTTGCCGGATGCGGTTCTGCCAAGCACTGTTGCGTGAGCGTGGGAGGGCGCTCCACAAGGGGGCCAGCAGGGCCACGGCACGTTCGGCGGCGCCGGGCTGGCGCCAACGCAGTTCAGCCTGGTGCTTGGGGTAGCCGCCGAAGACCTCATCGGCGCCATCGCCGCTGAGGGCCACGGTGACTTGCCGGCGGGTGCGCTCGCACAGGATGAAGGAAGGCAACGCCGAACTGTCGGCGAAGGGTTCGTCCAGGGCCTTCAGCAGCCGCACATACCCATCGGCCAGTTCCTCGCGCCCCAGTTTGAAGGTGTGGTGCTCGCTGCCGATGTGCGCGGCCACTTCTTCCGCATAGCGGGTCTCATCGAAGTACGGGTCCTCCGCATAGCCGACGCTGAAGGTGTGCAGATGCCGGTGGTGGCGGGCCGCCAGCGCACTGATGATGCTGCTGTCCACCCCGCCGCTGAGGAAGGCGCCCACGGGCACATCGGCCTCCAGGCGCAGTTTCACCGCATCGTCCAGCAGTTCATGCAGGCGCTCCTGCGGGCCCGGTGGCACAGGGGTGCGCTTGGCGGCGGTGGCCAGGTCATACCACGGGCTGGTGCGCATGCCTCGGCCATCCGCGTAGAGGGCATGCCCGGGCATGAGCTTCTGAATGCCCTGCACCGTGGTGTGCGGTGCCGGTGTGAAGGAGAAGGTGAAGAACTGGCGTGCCGAATCCGGGTCGGGCCGGGCAGGCACGCCAAGGGCCAGCAAGGCGCGCAGCTCGCTGCCGAACAGCAGCGTATCCTGGTGCAGGGCCCACAGCAGGGGCTTCACCCCAAATCGGTCCCGGGCCAGGAACAGCGTGTCTTCCTGTGCATCATGGATGGCCAGGGCAAAGAACCCGTTGAGGTCATGGAGGAACTCCGGCCCCTTGACCGTGAAGAGGCGCAGCACCACCTCGGTATCGGTGCGGCTGCGGAAGGTGTGCCCCTGTTGCTCAAGGCCGGAGCGGAGCTCGCGGAAGTTGAAGACCTCGCCGTTGAACACGATGGTGTAGCGGCCGCCCTGGTCGGTGAAGGGCTGGTGCCCGGCGGCACTGGTGTCCGTGATGCTCAACCGGCGGTGGCCCAGCATGGCACGCCCCTGGGCATGGCGCCCTGCATCATCCGGCCCGCGGTGGGCGATCACCTCCAAGGCCGCACGGACCCGTTCTTCCGCCACGGAAGCACCCGGGCCGGTCCGGAAAGCGCCGATGATCCCGCACATGTATGCCTTGCCGGTGGCCGTGGCCGCGCGCAGGCGGCCGCGGCAACCGGCGGTTCCTCTACAGGTGGATCACCTCGCCGTAGGCCGCGGCGGCGGCTTCCATCACGGCCTCGCTCATCGTGGGGTGGGGGTGCACCGTTTTGATGATCTCGTGGCCGGTGGTCTCCAGCTTGCGCAGCGCCACACATTCGGCGATCATCTCCGTGACGTTCATGCCGATCATGTGCGCGCCCAGCAATTCGCCGTACTTGGCATCGAAGATCAGCTTGACAAAACCGTCCTTGGCCCCTGCCGCGCTGGCCTTGCCACTGGCGCTGAAGGGGAACTTGCCCACCTTCACGGTGTAGCCTTTCTCCTTCGCCGTCTTTTCGGTGTAGCCCACGCTGGCCACCTCCGGCGAGCAATAGGTGCAGCCCGGGATGTTGTTGTAGTCCAAGGGCTGGGGTGCTTGGCCGGCGATCTTCTCCACGCAGATGATGCCCTCGGCGCTGGCCACGTGGGCCAAGGCCTGGCCCGGTACCACATCACCAATGGCATAGTAGCCGGGGATGTTGGTGGCGTAGAAGGGGTCCACCTTGATCTTGCCTTTGTCGGTGACGATGCCCACTTCTTCAAGCCCGATGCCTTCGATGTTGGAGGCGATGCCCACGGCGCTGAGCACGATGTCGCACTCGATCACCTGCTCGCCCTTGGCGGACTTCACCGTCACCTTGCAGCCCTTGCCGCCGGTGTCCACCTTGGTCACTTCACTGGAGGTCATCACCTCGATGCCCTGTTTCCTGAAGCTCTTTTCCAGCTGCTTGCTCACGTCGTCATCTTCCACCGGCACCACGTTGGGCATGAATTCCACCAAGGTCACCTTGGCGCCCATGGCGTTGTAGAAGTACGCGAATTCGCTGCCGATGGCGCCGCTGCCCACCACCACCAGGCTCTTGGGCATTTCGGGCAGTACCATGGCCTCGCGGTAGCCGATCACCTTCTTGCCGTCCTGCTTCAGGGCGGGCAGTTCACGGCTGCGCGCACCGGTGGCCACAATGAGGTGCTTGGCTTCCAAGACCTGCTTTTTCCCATCCGCGCCGGTCACTTCCAGCTTCTTGCCGGGTTTCAGCACGCCTGTGCCCAGGACCACGTCGATCTTGTTCTTCTTCATCAGGAACTGCACGCCGTTGCTCATGCCCTTGGCCACGTCCCGGCTGCGCTGTACCACGCCTTTGAAGTCCGCCGTGGGGGCGCCCACGGTGATGCCGTAGTCCTTGGCGTGGTGGATGTACTCGAACACGTTGGCGCTCTTGAGCAACGCCTTGGTGGGGATGCAGCCCCAGTTGAGGCAGATGCCGCCCAGGGATTCTTTTTCCACAATGGCGGTCTTCAGGCCCAGTTGGCTGGCGCGGATGGCAGCCACATAGCCGCCGGGGCCGCTGCCGAGAACGATCAGGTCATAGCTCATCTGCTGGTGATGGGGATTGGGTATGGATGCTGGCAGGCATCAGGGCCTGCCGTTCTGGTATTCGCGGCGCGAAGGTAGCAGCACCGCGTGAAGCGTGGATGACGCCGTCCTGCTCCTGGGTGCCCGGCCCCAGCGGTGCCATGGTCTTCCGCGTTTTCAACGATCGGTCCGGAAAGTTCGCCTGCTGTTGGCTGCTACGGATCCCTGGAGAATCCTACATTGGCCCAAATCAATTCCCCCGACCATGACCGATGTGAACCCCTCCATGTCCGCAACCCCAGCGCGCCCCACCTTGCTCACCGTGATCTGCATCCTCAGCTTCATCATGGGAGCCTGGGGGATCTTCAGCGGTTTCCAGAACCTCGTCGTGGACCAGACCGCCGCCTTGGACAAGGCCCGCGTGGAAATGGAACAGGCACGCGCCGACCTGGGCGAACAGGCCTCGGGGCTGCCCGGGAAAATGCTCGACTCGGCCATGGACCTGGCCGAGAAGACGGCCGCCAACGCCACGCCCATCGGCATCTCAACCATTGTGCTCTCCCTGATCAGCTTGTTCGGTGTGTGGCAAATGTGGAACCTGCGCAAGAACGGCTTCTGGCTCTATGTGCTTTCTTCCGTGGCCGGCCTGGCCACCACCGTGTATTTCCTCGGCGGCAGCATGGTGGCGATCCTCTCCGTGGGTTTCGCCGGCTTCTTCTCCCTGGTGTTCATCATCCTCTATGCCGTGAACCTCAAGCACATGCATTGACCAACGCATCGGCGTCACCCAAAAGCCTCCGGCCGGTGCGGGGGCTTTTTCGTTGCTTAGCACCGTGGAACAGCACTCCGGCCCCTTTGCGGACCAGCCCCAGGCCGGTGCCCGGCCCCGCACCCTTACGTGGCTCTGCACCGCCAGCTTCGTGAACCAGGCACTGGTCTTTCCGCTGTACTTGACCGGCATTGCCGTGGCTTACGCCATGCGATCCATGCCCGACGCTGAATTGCAGCAAATGGTGGTGGACGCGTGGTCCGGGTTCGTACAGCCCGGCCAACAAGATGAACTGATGGCCTACATCGGTATGCTGAAGGCGCACGGCCCGGCACTCATGGGCATCTTCGCCCTGCGCACGCTGGCCCGTTTTATCGGTACCCTGCGCATGTGGCAGGGCAGGTCGGACGGCTTCCACATCTACACCAGCGCACAACTCTTGGGCATGCTGCTGCCCATCTTCGTGGCCGGGCCCCGGACCATCAACTTTCTGGGCTTTATCCTGGCGCTCAACTGGTGCTACCTCTACTTCATCCACCGCAAGACCTTGCGGTAGGCTTTGAACAGTCTCCGGGCCTTGATGCTCCCGCACGCGTGCCGCAGGTGGTGCCGGGTTCGTGGATCGTAGTGCGCGGGTTCCCGTGCATGGGCACCGTGGCGTGCCAGCGCCCCCTCCCGCGTCGGTCCACACCCTGCGCACCACGCCCTTCGGGGCACGAACCACGCCCTGGTCGTCCCGGTATCACCGGCACGCGATCCCGCTGATCTCCACGTTCACCCCGCGCGGCAGCCCGGCCACGGCCACGGCCTCACGCGCGGGCGGCGCATCCTTGAAGTAGCTGCCGTACACCTCGTTCACCGCGCCGTAGTGGTCCATGCTGCTCATGAAGATGGTGCACTTCACCAGGTGACCGAAGCCCAGGCCCGCGGCGTTCAGCAGCAGGCCCAAGTTGTCCATCACTTGCCTGGTTTCGTCCGCGATCGATCCCATGCGCAGCTGGCCGGTGTCGCCGATCAGGGCGATCTGCCCGCTGAGGAACACCAGGCCGTTGGCTTCGATCGCCGGTGAATAGGGGGCGAGGGGTTTGGCCGCACCTGCGGGGAAAATGGGCTTTTTCATGCGCGCAAAGATCGGTCACGGCACGCCTTGGTGCGGGCTTAGCTTTGGCCCCCGATGAACAAGACCGACCGCCCGCTGATCCTGGTCACCAATGACGACGGGATCTTCGCCCCGGGCATTCAAACCCTGGCCCGGGAAATGCAGGCCTTCGGAGAGGTGCTGGTGGTAGCGCCGGACAAGCCCCAAAGCGCCATGGGCCATGCCATCACCATCCACAATTTCCTGCGCTTGCGCAAGGTGGATTTCATGGACGGCATGGAGGCGTACAGCTGCACGGGCACCCCGGTGGATTGCGTGAAGTTGGCCGTGTACCACCTGATCAAGGGCCGGCCCGCCCTGCTGGTCAGCGGCATCAACCATGGCAGCAACCTCAGCATCAATGTGCTGTACAGCGGCACCATGAGCGCCGCCGTGGAGGGTGCGTTGGAAGGCATCCCCAGCATCGGCTTTTCGCTCATGGAATACGGCATCGATGCCTCCTTTGCCCATACCCGGGCCGTGGTGCGGTCCGTTACCGGCAACGTGCTCCGGCATGGGCTCCGCAACGGAAGCTGCCTGAATGTGAACATCCCGCCCGCCGCGGCCGGCCCGCTCAAGGGCATCCGCGTGTGCCGCCAGGCGCCGGGCCATTGGGCCGATGCCGTGGAAACCCGCCGCGATCCCGCAGGCCATGATTACCATTGGCTCAAGGGCGAGTTCATCGCCAAGGACCAGCAGGAAGACACCGATGTATGGGCCACCGGCCATGGCTACGCCAGCGTGGTGCCCGTGCAGTTCGACATGACGGCCCACCAGGAAGTGGAACACCTCAACGCCTGGGACCATGCGCTTTGACCAGGTGTGGTTCGGCTATGTGCTGGGCTTGGTGGCGCCCTTGGCCGGGTTGTTGGGCTATTCGGCCTTTGCGGTCACCGTGCTGCGCCCCGAGCTGGAACTGGATTTCCTGCTGCGCAACATGCTCTTCGGCATCCGCGGCAACATTGCGCCCGCCCTGTCCCTGAGCCTCCTGGCCGATGTGGTGCTCTTCTTCGCGCTCGACCGTGGGCGCATGCTCAAGGCCATGCGGGGCGTCATCGGCGCCATGCTCACCTACGGTGCAGTGATCGTCCTGCTGTTGCTGCTATGGGGAAGAGACTTTATGTGATCGCCGGTGAAGCCAGCGGCGACCTCCATGGCGCCAACTTCATCCGCGCGCTGAAGCAACGCGCCGGTGCCGATGGGGTGCAGGTGCGGGCCTGGGGCGGCGACCGCATGCAGGCTGCCGGGGCCAACGTGGTGAAGCACTACCGTGAACTCGCCTTCATGGGCTTCACCCAAGTACTGCTCAACCTGCGCACCATCCTGCGCAACATCAAGGCCTGCGAGGCGGACATCCTGCGGTTCAGGCCCGATGCCGTGGTGCTGGTCGATTACCCCGGTTTCAATTTGCGCATCGCCCGGTTCGCCAAGGCCAACGGCATCCGCGTGTTCTACTACATCAGCCCGCAGCTCTGGGCGTGGAAGGCCGGCCGCATCAAGGCCATCCGGCGCGATGTGGACCGCATGTTCACGATCCTTCCCTTCGAGCAGCAGTGGTACGCCCAGCGTGGCATGCAGGTGGATTTCGTGGGCCACCCCTTGCTCGATGCCTTGCAACAGGAAGACCGTGCCCAAGGTGTCGCCACGGCGGAAGACCTTCGGCCCGTGGTGGCCTTGCTCCCCGGCAGCCGCCTGCAGGAGATCCGCCGCATGCTGCCGGCCATGGCCGCCGTGGCCAAGGACTTTCCGGACCACCGGTTCGTGGTGGCCGCCGCTCCGTCGGTCCCGCAGGAGGTATACCGCGCCATCATCGCCGGGGCGCCCGTTGAAGTGGTGGCCGACCGCACCTATGGCCTCTTGCGCCAAGCCAAGGCAGCGCTGGTCACCAGCGGCACCGCCACCTTGGAAACGGCCCTCATCGGTACGCCGGAGGCGGTGTGCTACAGCGGTGGTGCGGTGAACATCTGGCTGGCCAAGCGCTTCATCAACGTGCCCTTCATCTCCCTGGTGAACCTGATCATGGGCCGCGAGGTGGTGCGCGAGCTGATCCAGCGCGACATGCGGCCCCGGGCACTGCACAAGGAACTGCATGCCCTGCTCAACGATGAACCCTACCGTGCGCGCATGCAGGCCGACTTCAAGGAATTGCAACAGCGCCTGGGCGGACCCGGTGCTTCGGCACATGTGGCCGATCAAGTGTGGAAAAGTCTGTAGCCCCGCCCTGTGCCGCACCAAGGCCCCGGGTAGTTTCGCGCCGTGATGCACCGGGCTTTCTCCCTCCTGGCCGCAGCCTGCCTTGCGACAACGGCCAATGCCCAGTATGGCGAGGTGCGCGTGGGCCTGCTGCGCGAAAACCCCGCCCGGCAACTGATGGTGATGGGCGACGGTGGGCCGCTCACCATTTGGGTGGACGGCAAACAGGCCGCCGAACTGGCCTCCACCGACGGACTCGTGCTGCGGATCACCGAGGAAGGCATCCACGCGCGTTCACTTCTCTTGGACCTGAACGCAAAGCGTTCAATGGTCTTCCGCTCACCGGTGCGCAAGGGCTTCCGCATGCGCAGCATGGCCCCCAAGACCGCCGAACGCGCCTATCCCGGTGAATTGGAGGTCGCCATGGCCGCTGGCACCTTCCGCCTGGTGGCCACCGTGCCCTTGGAAGACTATGTGGCGGGCGTGGTGCAGGCCGAAGCCGGCAAAGGACATTGGATCGAGTACTACAAGCTGCAAGCGGTGAGCTGCCGCACCTATGCCCTGGCCAACAGGCGCCGCCACGCCGGTGATGGGTATGAAGTGTGCGATGCCGTGCATTGCCAGGTGTTCCATGGCCGCAACCGCCTGGACAGCATTGCGCAGGCCGTGGCCATCACCCGCGACCTGGTGGTGGTGGACCCGGACATCCACCTCATCCATGCCACCTTCCACAGCAACTGCGGCGGCGAAACCGTGAACGCCGAGGATGTGTGGAGCAAAAGCGAACCCTACCTGGTAAGCACGTTGGACACGTTCTGCCTGGGTGAGCCGCATGCGGTGTGGGAAAAGGACCTCACCCGCACCCAATGGTTGGGCTATTTGAAGCGCGAGTTCGGCGTGGACACCGACGACAGCAACGTGGTGGCCAGCGTCACCAACTACAGCCCCGGATGCCGCGACCTCTTCCTGGCCAACATCAGCCCGGAGGTCTCCTTGACCCGCTTGCGCAAGGACCTGCACCTGCGGTCGGCCTTCTTCAGCGTGCGTCAGGTCGGCGACAAAGTGATCCTCTCCGGCCGGGGGTTCGGCCACGGCGTGGGGCTGTGCCAGGAAGGAGCCATGCACATGGCTCGCCAAGGCTACAGCTATTCCGACATCCTGCACCACTATTTCGCCAATGTGCACCTGGTCAAGCTCCAGAACCTGGATTTCTTCCGCGACGAAGGGCAGTGAGGCGCTTGGCTTCCCGGTTCAGTCTTCCAGCTCCGTTTTCGCGGCGCGCCGCTTTTGCTTCTCCACCTGCGTGGGGAAACGCCATGTGGCCTGCAGGGAGTACACCACGTTATGCGAGCGCACCAACAGGTCGAAGGTGTTGAGGCTGCTTTGCCCGCGCAGTTCAACCAACCACGGGCCCACCTCTTGGCCCAGGCCAAACGCGGCGCTCCACTGGCTCCGGTTGGTGTTGGTGCTGGGCGAATACCGGTACTGCGTCTTCAACTCGCCGTTCTGGTAGTCCTTGGTCGTGCCGTGCAGAAAGTACCCGTAGAGCAGCCCGCCGCACAGGTACAGCCCCTGCGGGTCCGGGTTGGTGCTCACCTTCAGCAGCAACGGCAACTCCAGGTAATTGAGCGTGGTGGAACTGCGCGTCTTCTGCACGCTATTGACGATCACGCTGCCCTTGCCGATGTACATCGGCTCGATCAACAGGCTCACCTGCTGGGTCAACGGTGCTTCAAAGCTCCACCCCGCGATGAACCCCAGCTTGGGCAGGCCGCTCCAGGCCAGGAACTGGCCGGCCGTTTGGGTGCCGATATCGATCCCCAGCTTGGGGCCGTTGCGCGATTCCTGCGCGGACAGGGACAGCGGGCCCAGCAAGGTCAACAGCAGCGGAAGCAGGCGGGTGGAATTGTTCATGGCGGCTACGAAGGTGCGGATCCGGAGTTTGACCGCGGCGGAGCGGAGGCACCTTTTCTTCCGGTACCGCTGTGGGATCCAGTGCGTTGGAATGCGATAGCCCCGCACTCGTCGATGAAAATACAACGTTCGTCTTGACAAAGACCCTGTTCATCCCTCAAATTGCGCCACCAATCCGAACGAGATGTGGCCCGTGATGACCCTCACCCTCCTGCTTCAGCTCACGTACGAAGAGCAGCTCTTCGCCCAACAGCCGGAACCCGTTGTGGAGCCGCAAACGGAGCAGGTGGAAGCCCCGGCCGTGGAACCGGAGGAGACCTGTGCCGCATGGCCTCAAGCGCCTGCCGGAGATTGTTGACGCCACCCGCCGGCGGTGCAAGCCGCCGGATGCCCGGAAGCCCTGGCGTGCCACCGCGCCGGGGTTTTCCATTTCTACCCGCCGGCACAGCGATCTTTGCGCATGGCCGATCGCAATGCAACGCCGTGGCACATCCTGGCCGTGGCGCTCCTGTGGGGAAGCACCACCCACGCCCAATGGACCTTCACCGGTGATACCTCCGTTACCTGGCAACAGGCCGTGGCCCGCTACGCGCAGCTCGATTCCTTGCATGCCGGGGCCCGGCTCACCACCATCGGCCACGATGATGCCGGCCAGCCCCTCCATCTCTTCGTCCTCAGCGACGGCAGCGGCTTCAGCCCGGACAGCATACGCGCCGCAGGCAAGAACATCCTGTGGGTCACCAATGGCATCCACCCCGGTGAGCCCGACGGCATCGATGCCAGCCTGCTCTTGGCCCAAGCCCTGCTGGAAAGCGACCAGCTCATGGGCCTGCTGGTGAACACCGCCGTGTGCATCGTGCCGGTGTACAACATCAGCGGGGCCCTCAACCGGGGCAGCCACAGCCGCGCCAACCAGAACGGCCCGCGGGAATACGGCTTCCGCGGCAATGCCACGAACCTGGACCTCAACCGGGATTTCATGAAGCTCGATTCCGAGAACGCCCGCGCACTCGTGGCCGCGCTCGCCGCCTGGGACCCCGACATCTACTTCGAAACGCACGTGAGCGACGGGGCCGACCACCAGTACATCATGGCCCTCATGGCCACGCAAAAGGACAAGTTGGCGGCACCGTTGGCCCGGTTCATGTCCAACACCCTCATCCCGGGGCAATACGCCTGGATGGAGCGCATGGAACTGCTGATGTGCCCCTACTTCGAGACCACCGGTTCCATTCCCGAAGAAGGGTTGCAGGGCTTCAATGACGGCCCGCGCTACAGCAGCGGCCATGCAGCGTTGATGGACCGCATCGGCATCGTCAGTGAGGCCCATGTGCTCAAGCCCTTCGCCGATCGCGTGAACGCCACCTTCCAGCTGCTGCTGGGCACCTTGGCCGTGATGGACCAATACCCTGAAGATCTGCGCGCAGCCCGGTCGGCCGCCAAACAATCCACGGCGCAAACCGCCAGGCTCGGCCTCAATTGGCGGTTGGACACGGCCGTGGTGGAACAACTGCCCTGGAAAGGGTACCAGGCCATGTCCGGCACCAGCAAGGTCACCGGCCTGCCACGCCTGTGGTACGACCGCAACAGGCCAACGGACATCCTGGTGCCGTGGCGGGATACGTACAAGCCCGCATGGCTGGTACAGAAGCCCAAAGCCTACATCGTGCCCGGGCAATGGCGCGCGGTGATCGAGCGCTTGCTGCTCAACGGTGTGCACATGGAACCGGTGGCGCGCGACACCTTGCTCACCGTGGAGCAGGACAGCATCGCCGCCTTCACCACGGTGCCCATGGCCTATGAAGGACACTACCTGCACCGGGACATCCAAGTGGTGCGCACACGCAAACAGCTGGCCGTGCACGCCGGGGATCTGCGCATCCCCATGGGCCGGCCCACCGACCGCTATGTGGTGGAAGCCCTGGAAAGCCGCGCCGATGACGGGTTCTTTGCCTGGAACTTCTTCGATGGCGTGCTGCAACAGAAAGAATGGTTCGACGCCTATGTGTTCGAGGAACGCGCCGCACAACTGCTGGAAGATGATCCGGCGCTGCGGGCGGCATTCCATGCACAGGTACAGGGCGATCCCGCCTTCGCCACCGATGCATGGGCACAGCTCCTGTGGATCTATCGCCGATCGCCATGGATGGAGCCCGGCTACCGCAAATACCCCGTGCTGCGCGTGGTGGATTGAGGCCCGCTTGTATCATTGCGCCACAACAGCCTCCTTCAAAATGGAACTTCTCGACCTGGGCATCGGCGCGCGCGTCGCGCATCCCACCATGGGCACCGGGGTGGTGTACGACTTGGATGCACGCACCGTGCACATCTTCTTCAAAGACCATGGCGAGCAGCCCGTGAGCCGCGGCTTCGAAGGGTTGCGCGTGATCGCCCCCGGGGTGGAAGTGGAACCCGAACCCTTGGACATGGACCACGTGCGCGATGCCCTGCGCGAGGTGCTCGAGCAGATGCAGGCCCCGCAACGGCCCGTGGAACTGGCACGGCGCTACGAGGGCGGCATCCTGGAGATCAGGCCGCGCGACACCTCCCTGAAAAGCAAGGAAATCCCCCTCGAGGACTTCTTCCACAAGATCGTCATGATCCGCGACCGCTTCCGCGTGCTGGAACAGAAGATCAATGCGCACACAGGCCTCGGCGACCAGGACAAGGTGGAACTGCAGCAGTACATCACGCGCTGCTATGGCAGCCTCACCACCTTCAACATCCTCTTCGAGGAAAAAGACGACCAGTTCATCGGGCAGAAAGGAGAGGGGTAGTGGCAGGAGACGGATCGCAGAAGGCAAGTGGGAACAGCCACATGATTGAATGCGGAATTCGGGTGGCAGGGGACCGATGGAAGAACGCAGGTGGCATTCTGCAGCTGACCGCCATTCGGCAGGCACAAGGGGAAAGGGCAGCCCGCCGTGGCAGCCGTGCATTGTTCACAACTCATTCGCAGATGCCGGAAAAAGAGCTTACCTTCGGACCACGTAAGCGTTCTTTCTCAGCCGTGCGCTGATCATCAGACAGCCCACACAGGCCATCGGTTCTCAAAACCAACATTTCTACCTCAGGGTCGGAAGATCCAAAGGGCAAAGGCGGGCCTCGCCACCTGCGGGTGGTATCCTTCGGGAACATCGAGGATTACTGAACTCTTTCTGTCCGACCCGCTCATGTGATCCATGGGTTTTCTGAACTCGGTCCTGTGTGGGCTTTTTTTGTGCCGTCGCGAATGGCACTTCCTTTGTCCACCACTCCATGACCATGCCTGCCAAAGGCCTTGAACTGCCTGTGATGGAAGCGTTCCATACGCTCCAAGGCGAAGGTGTATTCACCGGCCAGGCGGCCTATTTCATCCGGTTGGCCGGTTGCGATGTGGGGTGCACCTGGTGCGATGTGAAAGAGAGTTGGGACGCCGCCCGCCATCCGGTGATGACCGTGGAGGCCATCGTGGCCGAAGCCGTGCGCCACCCCGCGCGCATCGCCGTGGTCACCGGGGGCGAACCGCTCCTGCATGCATTGGGCCCGCTCACCAGCGCCTTGCGCGAAGCTGGTTTCCGTACCCACCTGGAAACCAGCGGCACTTCACCGCTCAGCGGCCAGTGGCACCACATCTGCTTCAGCCCGAAAAAATTCAAGGCACCGGTCCCCGGCTTCCATCAACTTGCCGATGAGCTGAAAGTGGTGGTGTTCAACAAGCATGACCTGCAATGGGCCCAAGGCCATGCCGAACAGGTCCGGGCCGATTGTGCGTTGTACCTGCAGCCCGAATGGGGCAAGCGCAACCAGATGACGCCCTTGGTGGTGAACTACGTCATGGAGCACCCCCGCTGGCGGATCTCCCTGCAAACGCATAAATACCTCAACATCCCATGAGCCCGAACCTTGGACAGCGGGGCGCCCATCGGGCCATACCGTTGGCATTCGCCTTGTGCGCATGGGCCATTGCCCTGGGTGTTCAGGCGCAACCCGCCCGCTATACCACCACCAGCACCAAGGCCATCAAGCTGTATGAAAGCGGGGCCGAATGCATGCGGGTGCGCAAGTGGGATTGTGCAGAGAGCAACTTGCGGAAGGCGGCCGCCGAGGATCCCCGTTTCATCGAACCGCGCATCTATCTCGGCGAGATGTACGAGCAGCGCCACATGGCCAAGGAAGCCATGGCCATCTACCATGAGGTGCTGGCCATCAACCCGGCGTACTTCCCGCCGGCAGCGTTGCACCTGGCGGAATTGGAACTGGGCCAAGGCTTGTACGGCGATGCACGTGAACATTTCAACTTGGCCAAGCAGTACGACAAGGACCCCCAGCGCCGCCAACGTGCCACACGGGGCATCGCCAATGCCGACTTCGCCGAACGCGCCCTGAAACAGCCCGTGCCCTTCGAGCCGGTGAACCTGGGGCCCGGCGTGAACACCAAGGACCCCGAGTACTTCCCTGCTGTCACCGTGGACGACAGCACCTTGATGCTCACCCGCCTGGTGAAGGATGACCGGTCTTCCTACGGGGTGCAAGAAGATTTCTTCGTGAGCCACAAACAGAACGATGGATCCTGGGGCACCGCCGAACCCATTACCACGGTGAACACCGTGGACAACGAAGGCGCGGGGACGCTCACTCCGGACGGGCGCTTCATCATCTTCACCAAGTGCGCCGGCATGGACGGCTCCTACGGCAACGGCCTCAAAGGCCTGGGCAGCTGCGACCTGTTCATCAGCCGCCGCGTGGGCGACCGCTGGAGCAAGCCCCAGAACATGGGCGCCCCCGTGAACAGCGGTGGCTGGGAGAGCCAGCCTTCCATGGGCAGCGACGGGCGCACCCTCTACTTCCTGCGGGGATCGCGTTCGCCGGACGGCCAACAGAACACCGACATCCATGTGAGCCGCATGGACGAAGAGGGTGTCTTCGGCAAACCCGAACGCCTGGGCAACCAGGTCAACAGCCCCGGCAAGGAGGAAAGTGTGCAGATCCACCCGGACGGCAAGACCCTCTACTTCAGCAGCGACGGCCGGCCCGGCATGGGCGGTTTGGACATCTACGTGAGCCGCATGCAGCCCGATGGCACTTGGGGCGAGGCTATGAACCTGGGCTGGCCCATCAACACCGGTGGCGATGAAAACAGCGTACTGGTGAACGCCAATGGCCAACTGGCCTATTTCGCCAGTGATCGCGATGGCGGTTTCGGCGACCTGGACTTGTACGGCTTCGAGCTGTACCCGCAGGCGCGGCCCACCCCCGTCACCTACATCCGCGGCATGGTCACCGACAAGGCCACGGGCAAACCCCTGGAAGCGGATGTGAAGTTGTACGACCTGGCCAGCGGCAAACTGGCCACCGCCGCCTATAGCGATCCCCAATCCGGTGAATTCCTGGTGTGCCTGCCCATCGGTGTGGACCACGCGCTGAACGCCACCGCCGACGGCTACCTCTTCTTCTCGCGCAACTACGCCTTCAACGAAAAAAGCGGCAACGCACCATTTCAGCTCAATGTGCAGCTCTCCAAGGTGGAGAGCGGGCAAACGATCGCCCTGCGGAACATCTTCTTCGAGACCGCCAGCTACGCCCTGCTGCCCGCCTCCACAACGGAACTGAACAATCTGTTGCAGCTCCTGAAGGCCACACCTGCGATGCGCATTGAGGTGGGCGGCCATACCGACAACGTGGGCAATGATGCGGCCAACCAAGTGCTCAGTGCGCAGCGTGCCAAGGCCGTGCGTGATTTCCTGGTGGACCAAGGCATCGATGCCGCCCGCGTGGAGGCCAAGGGCTATGGCGAAACCAAGCCCGTGGCTGGCAACGACACCGACGAAGGCCGTGCCCAGAACCGCCGAACGGAGATCACCGTGCTGTAGGCCCGGGTGGCAAGGGCTGCACCTGCCCGCCGATCACGGAGGACCTGTGCGTACATGGCCGGAAACCTGCCGATCCGGCCTGTTCCGGCCTTCGGCCCCTTTTGGCACGGATCCTGACAACGCGGCCGCAACATGATGAAAGTGCAGATCTGGTCCGATGTGGTTTGCCCGTACTGCTATATCGGCAAGCGTGAATTTGAAAACGCCTTGGCCCAATTCGCGGACAGGGACCAAGTGGAGGTGGAGTGGAAAAGTTTCGAACTGGACCGCCATGCGCCGGTGCGCATTGCGGAGGACATGTTCGACCACCTGGCCAAGAAATACGGCCGCACCCGTGATCAAGCCAAGGATATGGTGGCCGGCGTGGTGGAACGTGCACGCACCGTAGGCTTGGACTTCCGGATGGAGCATGCGGTGATGGGCAACTCCTTCGACGCCCATCGACTGATCCAATATGCCAAGACCAAGGGCTTGGCCGGTGCAGCGGAAGAGCGCCTCTTCAAGGCCCATTTCGTGCTGGGTGAACACATCGGCGACAAGGCCCTGCTGAAAAAAGTGGCCGTGGAGATCGGCCTGGACGGATCCGGGGTGGAATCCTTGTTGGCCGCTGACGACTTCACCGAGGCCGTTCATGGGGACGAGTACGAGGCCCGGCAGATCGGCGTTCGCGGGGTGCCCTTCTTTGTGCTGGACAGCAAGTACGCCGTGAGTGGCGCCCAATCCAGCGAGCACTTCCTGGGTGCGCTCAACCAGGCCTGGAGCGAGCGCCAACCCGCTGCACCCCAGCCGTTGCCCACACCGGAGAGCTGACCACCGGCCCATTGCATACTGCCCATTGCCCACGTCCGGCTTCCCTCACGCGCTCACCAACTTCAGCCCGGCAATGCTGGCGATCAGCGTGAACATGAAGAACAACCGCCCAAAGTCGGCCGGTTCCTTGAAGAGCAGGATGCCCACCAAGGCTGTGCCCACGGCACCGATCCCGGTCCATACCGCATAGGCCGTTCCGATCGGCAACGTGAGCGTGGCGCGGTACAGCAGGTACATGCTCAGCGCCAGGCACACCGCAAAACCTGCCCACCAGTACAACGCCGTGGGGCCCGCGCTTTCCTTGGCCTTGCCCAAGCAGGTGGTGAAGCCTACCTCAAAGAGGCCGCCGACGATCAGGAGGAACCAGTTCATGCTGCAAAAGAAGCCGCTCTTGCCCAACGGAACATGGCCGTGGTTCCCACCTTTGGGGAAGGATCCACCAGGTGATGCGCAGTTTCCTCCGAGACGGGCGGGCACCCAGGCCCGTGAGCGCACGCGTAAGCGAGCAGATGCGCCGTATCCGTTCCAAGGACACCGGGCCCGAGCGTACGCTGCGCAGGCTGTTGGGCCAGGCTGGCCTCAAGGGATACCGATTGAACTATGCCAAGGCGCCAGGCAGGCCGGATGTGGCATTCGTGGGCCGCAGGGTGGCCGTGTTCGTGCACGGGTGCTTCTGGCACAGCTGCCCGAATTGCCATCCGCCCAGGCCCCGCACGCACAAGGTGTTCTGGGATGAGAAGCTCGATCGCAACCGTCAACGCGACAAACGCATCGAGCGCGCCTTGCGCAAGGCAGGGTGGCGGGTGGTCACCATTTGGGAGTGCCGCCTGCGGCGATCGCCCGCCGGGGCTGTGGCACGCGTGAAGCGTGCCTTGGGCGAGAAGCGTACTTAACGCTTCTTCCCACGGCGGAAGATCCTGCTGAAGAAGCGCTTCTCGAATTCCCAGAAGAAACGGAACTGCCCGAAGAGCGTGCCGTAGACCAGCAGGAACAGGTTGTACACCGGTAGGATCAGCACGTAGTAGAGGACGGAGAAGAGCAGTGGTTGTTCCCCGTTTTCCGTGAACAGTGCCACAACCGGGCGTTTCAGGAACATCACCGTGAGACCCGTGCAGGCAAACACCACCAGGATCAGTACCACGCGTGCAGGACCCACGCCCCACCGTTGGCCCAAACGATGCATCCATCCGGGCTTTGGCGCAGGTGGTTTTTCAATCATGCCGGGAGCGAAGATCGTGCATCGGATGGCATCCCTCCTTCCCCGGTCCTGAAATGGCCGTGTAACAGGAAGGGCGAAAGTCGCCCTTCGCCCTTCCCTAGAAGCATGATCCTTGGCCGGTGGTCAATCCTTCCACTTGGCGATGAACAGGTTCGTCTCGCGCCCTTGGCCACCCCGGTTGCTGCTGAACACAAGGTATTTGCCATCCTTGCTGAACACGGGGAAGGCGTCGAACATGTCGCTGTTGGTCAGGCGTTGCAGGTTCTGCCCGGCGGTGTCCACCATGAACAGGTTGAAGGGGAAGCCACGCTCGCTGGTGTGGTTGCTGGCGAAGATGATGTGCTGGCCGTCGGGGTGCCAATAGGGTGCCCAGTTGGCTTGGCCCAGAGAGGTGATCTGCTTGGCGTTGCTGCCATCCGCATTGGCGATGAACACCTCCATTTGCGTGGGCTGCACCTGGCCCTTCTTCAGCAGGTCTTTGTATTCCTTCACCTCGGCAGGGGTCTTGGGCCGGGAGGCGCGCCATACGAGCTTGGTGCCGTCGGGGCTGAAGAACGCACCGCCGTCATACCCGAGCTCGGTGGTCACCTGCTTCACATCGCTTCCGTCGATGTTCATGGTGTACATGTCCATGTCGCCGTTGCGCATGCTGGTGAACACGATGCGGTCACCCTTGGGCGACACGGTGGCCTCGGCATCGTAGCCGGGCGTGTTGGTGAGCTGCTTGCGGAGGTTGCCTTTCAGGTCGCTCACGAAGATGTCGAAGCTGGGGTAGATCGGCCAGATGTACTTGCCGCCGGGCACGTGCGGGGGCACGGGCGGGCAGGCGGTATCACCCAGGTGGGTGCTGGCAAACAGCACCAGGCTGTCGCCCGGCAGGTAATAGCTGCAGGTGGTACGGCCACCGTTGAGGCTCAACTGTTGGGGCTTGTTGTCCTTCAGGTCGTCCGTGAACGGGTTGAAGGTGTAGATCTGGTCGCAGGATTCGCCCCATGCAGGCACGTTGGCCTGGAACACGAGCTTTTGGCCATCGAAGCTCCAGTAGGCTTCGGCGTTGTCCCCCCCGTAGGTGATCTGGCGCAGGTGCTCGAAGTGCTTCTGCTCAACGCTGTCGATCAGCGCATCGGCATTCCAGAAGGCGCTGTCAGGGCCCGCAGCAGTAGTGTCCGTGGCAACGGGCGTGGTGGTTGCAGGCGATGGAGGGGTGGCGCAGCCGAACAAGGCCAGCAGGGGGAGAAGGGCGATTGTTTTGTTCATGATCTGAAATGGGCCGCGAAATTACCCAAGGATTCCGGTCAGTTGTCAGAAGCGCGCAAGGCATTGGGAAAAGCCGACACCATGTACCGGGCATGCCTGCGGCAGCTGCGGAAGGAATTGCGGCGGAGCACTCCGGCTGCCGCGCTGGTAGATGTCCGGCAGCAGCGGTGGTGGGGATTGTTCAGCACGGCGCCCCTGCCTGCGATTTGCCATTTCATGCCCCAGGTTTGATGTTTTCCCGATGATTGACCAATTTCGTGTCATGAACTGATGGTTTCCATCGATAAAACGGTATCTGATGCAACAGATGACAGGATGCCTTTGGATGGCCGCTGGCTTGGCGGTGATCTGTTCCACGGTTGGAAGGGTGGCTGCACAGTCCGTTCCTCCGGAGTTCAATGATGCCGTGGTGGTCAGCGGGTTCAGCGAACCGGTGGGGTTCACCTTCGATGCCAATGGCCGGCTCTATGTGTGGGAAAAGGCCGGCAAGGTGTGGATCGTGGAGAACGGCGTGCCATTGCCCACGCCATTGATCGACATCAGTGAGGAGGTGGGCAACTGGCGCGACCATGGCTGCCTGGGCTTTGCCCTGGACCCCGGCTTCCTCACCAACGGGTACATCTACCTGTTGTATGCCGTGGACCGCCATTACCTGATGAACCACGGCACGGGTGCATACAACCCCGCCACCAACGAATACTTCAATGCCACGATCATGCGGCTCACGCGGTACACCGCGATCGGGCCCGCCTTCAATACCACCTCCCTGGCAAGCCGGTTGGTGCTGATCGGTGAAACCAAAAGAACCGGTGTCCCGCTGTTGCATGAGTCACACAGCACCGGTGCCCTGGTGTTCGGGAGCGACGGCACGCTGCTGCTCACCGTGGGCGACGGGGCCAGCTACAACTCCGTGGACGTGGGCAGCGACCCCCAGACCTACTATGCGCAGGCCTTGGCGGACAGCATCATCCGGCCGCAGGAGAACGTGGGGGCGCTTCGGTCCCAACAGCTCGGCAGCCTCAGCGGCAAGGTACTCCGCGTGGACCCGGCCACCGGCAACGGCGTGGCCAGCAACCCGTTCTTCAACGCGGCCGCCCCCCGTTCACCACAAAGCAGGGTATGGGCCTTGGGCCTGCGCAATCCGTTCCGGTTCACGCGCAGGCCCGGCATGGGCAGCACCGATCCCGCTGCCGGCAACCCGGGGGCGTTCTACATCGGTGACGTCGGATGGAGCACGTTCGAGGAAATGGACGTGTGCTACACGGCCGGGCAGAATTTCGGCTGGCCCCTCTTCGAAGGCATGGACCTGCACGACGGTTACAACCTCGCGAGGACCCCGAACCTCGAAGCTCCAAACCCGCTTTATGGGCAAGGTGGTTGCACCCAAGCCTGCTTCGATTTCCAGGACCTGATCGTGCAGGAATCCTTGGCCCATCCTCCGGGGCTGCCCAACCCCTGTGATCCCGGCCAGCTGATACCCCCCAACGATGCGGTCTTCGTGCACAGCCGACCGGTGATCGATTGGAGGCACGGATTCCAGTCGCGGTGCAGCGCCTTCAACGGCAACACGGCCGTGTCCTTCGACCTGGACGACCCCCAATCACCCATGCCGGGCCCACGCTTCGGCGGCAATGCCTCGGTGGGCGGCACCTTCATCCAAGGAACCGGTTGGCCCGCAGGCTATCAGGACAACTACTTCATGGCCGATTACGGCGGGGCCTGGTTGCGCCGGGTGGCCATGTCACCGGACAACAAGGCGGTGCAAGTCTTCGACTTCGCCAGCAACATGGGCGCGCTGGTCTTTGCCAAGGAAGGGCCGGACGGGGCCCTGTGGTACGTGCGCTATGAAACGGGCCAGGTGCGGAAGGTGTCCCCTTTGGGCTATACCAACCTGCCACCGGTGGCGGTGGCCGCACAGGACGTGCTGTTCGGCACGGGTCCGCTCAATGTACAGTTCACCGGCAGCAACAGCACCGATCCCGAGAACGCGCCATTGACCTATTTGTGGGACTTCGGGGATGGCGGTACAAGCACCAGTGCCAACCCTTCGCACCTCTTTACGGCAATGCCCGGGGTGCCCACGGCGTACACGGTGACGCTCACCGTGCGCGATGACCAGAACCAGCCCAATGCCACCACACTCCTGGTGAACGTGAACAACACACCGCCCCAAGCGGCCATCAGCAGCTTCCCCGATGGGCAGCTCTACCCGGTGGGCGTGGACACCACGTTTGTCCTGCAAGCCGATGTGGACGATGCCGAGAGCTCCGATGGCCAACTGGACTTTGCCTGGCAGACGGTGCTCCACCACGACAACCACTCCCATCCTGAAACGGTGGACACATCGGCGACCAGCAGCACGGTCATTTCCGGCGTGGGGTGCTATGGCGTGGATTACCATTATGAAGTGATCCTCACGGTGACCGATCCCGGCGGGTTGAGCACCACCGTGGTGCACCAATTGCTGCCCCACTGCACGGCCATTGCGCCCACCCCGGTGATCCTCGCATCCGTGTTCCAGGGCATGGTGCCCTTCAACAGTGCGCTGGATGGTTCGCAAAGCCTGGACAACGGCAGCATCGTCAGCTATCAATGGGACTTCGGCGATGGAACCACGGCGACAGGTCCGGTGGTGAACAACACATTCACCGAAACGGGCGAATACCAAGTAAAGCTCACCGTTACGGACAACGACGGTCTTTCCGCCACCACCAAGGCCATCTTCCGGGGCTTCAACCTGGATCCCCCGCAGTGCGTGGGTGCCTCCGGGAGCGTGCTTCGCGAATATTGGAACGGCGTGATGGGCACGGCCATCAGCAACCTGCTCAGTGATGCGGACTATCCCGACAGCCCCAGCGGCACCACCTATCCCACCAGCATCCGTGGCCCGCTGAACAACGGCAACAACTATGGCACCCGCATCAGGGGCTACATCATCCCCGCCACCACCGGCGACCACACGTTCAACCTCACCTCCGATGATGCTGGCGTCTTCTATCTGAGCCCCAATGCCGAACCGGTCCTCAAGCAGCTCACCTGCGAAGTGCCGGGTTACTCCGGTGATACGGAGTACGGCAAATACCCGTCCCAGCAAAGCGGCAACGTGGCGCTGGTGGTAGGCAAGTACTATTACTTCGAGGTGCTGATGAAGGAAGGCAGCGGCGCCGACCATGTGACGGTCCGCTGGACCCAGCCGGACAACCCCGTGCTCACCGTGATCGGTGGGAGCAACGTGGCCCGCTGGGTGGATTGCAAGCCCAACATCAGCCTACGGGTCGCGTTGGACGGAGCGTTCGACCCGTCCACAGGCCTGATGCGCGACGACTTGAGGGCCGCGGACCTGATCCCCCTGCAAGAACCCTATTCCGCCATGGGCTTTGCCCAAGCCGGAGGGGGAGGAGGTGAAACGGTTGCGCCGGCCCTGCTCGACCAAACGGGCAAGAACGCCGTGGTGGATTGGGTGCTGGTGGAATTGCGCAACAAGAACCTCCCGGCCCAACTGGCGGCCACCAAAGCCGCGTTGCTCCAACGCGATGGCGATGTGGTGGGCACCGATGGCCACACCAAGCTCCTCTTCGACCTGCCCACCAACGACTACCAAGTGGCCGTGCGCCACCGCAACCACTTGGGGGCCATGACCGCATCGCCCGTGGCCATCAACGAGAACGGCATCCTGGTGGACTTCACGGACCCCCTGTTGACCGCCTACGGCACCGCGGCCCGGAAACAGGTGCTGCCGGCCAACATGACCTTGTGGCCAGGAAACGCGGTGCTTGACGGGAAGTTGAAGTACACAGGCATGAACAACGACCGCGATCCGATCCTGCAGCTGATCGGCAGTTCGGTGCCCACGGCCCAAGCGGCGGGCTACCTCAAGGAAGACCACAACCTGGACGGTGTGGTGCGCTATACCGGCCCTTCAAATGATCGGGACCTGATCTTGCTGAACATCGGTGGGGCCAATCCGCTGGCTGAACGAACGGAACAATTGCCGTGAGCGGGGGGCAGGACCATGGAACGGGAAAGCCGCCCCGGTAGGGCGGCTTTCACCATTCCAGGGAGTGCGTTCAGTACACCACGCGGTCGTAGCTGGCCACTACCGAGGCGATGCGGATGGCATCCCATACCTGCTCTTCCGTGGCGCCCAGTTCCATCAACGAAGCCTCATGGCTCTTCACGCACTGTTCGCAGCCGTTCACCGCGCTTACCGCCAGGCTCATCAGCTCAAACAGGTGTTTGCCCGTGGCCGGGTTCATCATGATGTTCATGCGCAGCCCGGGCCGAAGCTCGTTGTATTTCTCCTTGCCGGCGAAGTGCCTGAAACGATACAGCACGTTGTTGGCGGCAAGCAAGCTGGCACAGGCCACGGCCTCGGCCGTTTCCTCGGCCAGGGCACCGGCTTGTTCCGCCACCGTCCGGAAGTGCCCGGTCAACGCATCATTCCGCTGGTTGGCCGCCACGCTCAACGCAAGCAGGGCTGCTTCCTTCCCACTCAGGTGTGCACTCTTGAGCACCGCTTTGAGGTTCAGCTTCAGGTCGCGGGCGTAGCGTGATGGCGTGGCTCCCAACAACCGCAGCGCGGCATTGCCCAGGCCGGTGGGTGCGCCCACTTCCTCCAGCAGGGACACGGTGCCCTCTTCGTAGGTCAATACGGGTTGCTCGGTCATCTTAGTTCAGGGTCGCTTCGCCCTTGGTCCAGTTGCAGGGGCAGAGTTCATCGGTCTGCAGGGCGTCCAGCACGCGCAGTACCTCTTCCACGCTGCGGCCCACGCTCAGGTCATAGGCGCTCACCCAGCGCACCAGGCCGTCCGGATCGATGATATAGGTGACCCGGTAGGCCACCTTCTCATCGGCGGTGAGGATGCCCAGTTCCTCGGAGAGGCTTTTGCTGGTGTCCGCCAGCATGGGGAACTTCAGGTCCTTCAGGTCGGCGTGGTCCCGGCGCCAGGCCACGTGCACGAATTCGCTGTCGGTGCTCGCGCCGATCAACTGCGCATTGCGGTCCTTGAACTCGCCCACGGCCTTGTTGAAGGCGGCGATCTCCGTGGGGCACACGAAGGTGAAATCCTTCGGCCACCAGAACATCACGGTCCAACGGCCCGGGGTGTTGGTGAGGTCATCGCTGCTGATCTGGGCGAATTCCTTGCCCTTTTCGGTGCTCACGCAGGTCTTCTTCTTGAAGATGGGGAACTTGCTGCCCAAGCCCACCATGCGTTGGGGGGCCAGTTGTACTTGATCCTTCATGTCCATGTCTTTCATCGGTTTTATGGGCCTATGGGGCCCGGTTGTCCAGTGGTGCAAAGATCGCCCTTCTATCTCATTTATCAAACTGATTAAATCAATGATTGAATTGATGGTGTGAATGATTACTTTTGGCGGGGATGACCCTCCAGCAGTTCCAGTACATCGTGGCCATCGATACGCACCGGCATTTCGGCCGGGCGGCGGAGGCCTGTTTCGTTACCCAGCCCACCTTGAGCAACATGGTGAAGAAGTTGGAAGAGGAGCTCGGGGTGACCCTCTTCGACCGCAGCAAGGTGCCGGTGGTGCCCACGGCCGAAGGAAGCAGGCTGGTGGACCAGGCGCGAACGGTGCTCAAGGAAGTGCAGGTGTTGCAGGACCTGGCCGACGCCAGCCGCGATGTGCCCGCCGGGGAACTGCGCATCGGCATGATCCCCACTTTGGCGCCGTACCTGCTGCCTTTGTTCCTGGGCGGGTTGCTGCGCGCCCATCCCGGCCTGAACGTGAGCGTGGAGGAACTCACCACGGCGGTGATCGTGGAGCGCTTGGAGCATGGGCAGCTGGACGTGGGCATCCTGGCCACCCCGTTGGCCATTGCCGGGCTGAAGGAGGAACCCTTGTTCAACGAGCGCTTCCTGCTCTATGTGTCGCCCGGCGAACGCATCGGTAAAAAGCACTATGTGCTGCCCTCGGAGATCCATGCGGACCGGCTGTGGCTGTTGGAAGAAGGGCACTGCCTCCGCAGCCAGGTCGTGGACCTGTGCCAGTTGCGCGAGCAGGGCCGCGAAGGGGGGCGCTTTTCCTACATCTCGGGCAGCATCGAGGCATTGATGCGCATGGTGGACACCCAAGGGGGGCTGACCGTGGTGCCCGAACTGGCCACCGTGGGCATGTCCGCCGAACAGCGGTCCCGGTTGCGCGAGTTCAGGTCGCCCGTGCCCGTGCGCGAGGTGGCACTGGCCACATGGCGCCATGCGGCCAAGCACAAGTTGCGCGAACTGCTGCGCCACCAGGTTGCAACGGCCGTGGCACCCCACATCCGCCTGGTGCGGTCGCCCCAGGTGATGCCTGTTCTTCAACCGGGGCAAAGTTGAATTTTGCCGCTAACGGACAAAGTACTACTTTCGCGCCCCATTCCAATTAAGCGATGGCCAAGAAAGGAAACCGCGTACAAGTGATCATGGAGTGCACCGAGCACAAAACCTCGGGGCTGCCGGGCACTTCACGCTACATCACCACGAAGAACCGCAAGAACACGTCCGAGCGCCTGGAGTTGAAGAAATACAACCCCATCATGCGCAAGATGACCGTTCACAAAGAGATCAAGTAAGCCATGGCAAAGAAAACCGTTGCATCGCTCAAGAAGGCGGACGCCAAGGTGTTCGTCAAGGTCATCCGCATGGTGAAGAACGCCCAGTCCGGCGGCTACCAGTTCAGCGAGCAGGTGATGCCTGCCGAAGAGGTGGACAAGGCCCTGGCGAAGAAGTGATCAAAACCCGCTCAACGGCGAACAAAGGCTTCCCCCGAACGGCGGAGGCCTTTTTCGCTTGAAGGACCATGGCCCTTTTCGGACTCTTCGGCAGCAAGGAAAAGAAGCAGCAGCTCGATGCCGGGCTGGACCGCTCCCGATCGTCGCTCTTCGGCAAATTGGCCCGGGCCGTCGCCGGCAAGAACACCGTGGATGATGATGTGCTGGACGCCTTGGAGGAAACC
>JAGPDT010000123.1 GCA_018057455.1 Flavobacteriales bacterium
CAGGTAAAGGAGCGAGCCTAGGCGTGCGGGCGAACCCGTGCCGCTCCTCCATGAACTACCTCGTTCCCGAGGGGGGGTATATACATTTGTTGTGGCATTACCAAACAAATGAAAGCATTTTTCCAAGGAATGCAACACTTTTTGTTTTTCTGCCGGAAAAACTTGTTCCAGGCGAACCGATCTGCACCGCAGGGTCCCCTCCGGGTGACCGCTGCGGAGCGAGAGGGAGGGGCCGGGTGGTAGCCGGCAGGTGGTCGTGGACAGGTAACTCCGGACCACAGGCTGCCCGCTGCTTCACGCCAATGAGCAACCGAACCCGGTGAACCGGGCTGCTGATCCTATTCGCCGCAGTTGCACGGTTGGGAGAAGAAGATCTTCACGGCGGGCAGCAGGTCGGCGATGTGCTCCATTTCCTTGGGCGAGAACTGGATGGCACGCAGGTCCAAGAAGCGTAGTGCCTGCATGCCGCTGATGGCCTCGGGGAAATCACCGAGGTCGTTGCTCCAGAGGTCCAGGGAAAAGAGGGCCTTGAGGTTGCCCATGCAGGCGGGCAGGCCTTCGAGGTGGTTTCGGTGCATGTCCAGCCGCTTGAGGTGCTTCCACTGGCATACGGCGTTGGGCACTTCGGAAAAGCGGTTCCGCCCGGCGCTGAACTCCTGGACGTATTGCAGCTCGTTCATCCAGCCGGGCAGTGCCTTGAGCTTGTTGCGGCCCAGGTCCAAGGCATTGAGGTTCTTCAGCAGCCGCACTTCCTCGGGCACGGCTTTCAGCTTGCGCCCGGAGAGGTCCAGGCGGTACACGCTGTCGGGCTGTTGGAGGGCCACTTCCATGCTGCGGAACGTGCGGGCGCTGTCCAGCGCGGCTTGCGGAAGCAGTTGGGCTTGGGCCGGGGAGCTGGCCAGGCACCCCAGCACGCCCAACGCCCAAGCGGACAAGCAGATGCGGGCGTTCATGGCTGGGCCAAGGCACGCAGGGCCTCTTCCTTGTCCACGGCGATCCGTTGCTTCATGGCTTCCATGCTTTCAAACCGCAGTTCATCACGCAGTCTGTGGTGCAAACGCACGGTGATGGGCTCCCCGTATAGTTCGCCTTGGAGGCCGAAGAGGTGGGCTTCCACGGTGCGGGGGCCGTGGTCGGTGACGGTGGGCCGCACGCCGATGCTCATCATGCCCTGGAACGGGCCCTGCTTGGTGGTGGCGGTGATGGCGTACACCCCATTGGCCGGGATGAGCTTATGGGGGTCGATGGCGCCGATGTTGGCCGTGGGCCAGCCGATGGTGCGGCCCAACTGGTCGCCTTTCACCACCAGGCCTTGCAGCCTGTACGGGTAGCCCAGCCAGGCATTGGCCCGGGCCACCTCGCCGACGAGCAGGGCCTCGCGCACCTTGGTGCTGCTCACGGTCACGTGGTCGATCTCCTGGGCGGGGATCTCCTCCACGCGGAAGCCGTGGGCCCGGCCCAGTTGGTGCAAGAGGCGGATGTCGCCTTCGCGGTTGCGGCCGAAGCGATGGTCATAGCCGATGACCACGGCGTGCAGGCCCAATTGGCCCACGAGCACCTCGCGCACGTATTCATCGGCGTGCATGCGGCTGAAGGCACGCGAGAAGGGCACCACCACCAAGTGGTCCAGCCCGGCCTGTTCCAGCAGGTGCTGCTTCTCCTCCTGGGTGTTCAGCAGGCGCAGGTCGTTGTCGTTGGGGTAGAGCACCAGGCGCGG
The DNA here is from genome assembly GCA_018057455.1 of Flavobacteriales bacterium. Classification (GTDB taxonomy): domain Bacteria; phylum Bacteroidota; class Bacteroidia; order Flavobacteriales_F; family PHOS-HE28; genus PHOS-HE28. The sequence goes on from JAGPDT010000123.1 coordinate 1,718, forward strand.
ATGGGGGTGGAAGGTGAAGAGCACGGTCTCGCCGTCTTCCTGGCGGGCCACGGCACGCAGCCGGTCCAGGATCTTCTGGTGGCCCAGGTGCACCCCGTCGAAGGTGCCCGTGGTAAGCACCGGGCGCTTGGCGCCGCGGAAGGCGGAGAGGTCTGTATGGACTTGCATGCCACGATGGCTGGCCCGGGGATCAGCCCGAGCGGGGGTGTAAAGCTCGCACGGGCGGCCGGTTCCACCATGGCCAACGGCACCCAGCGGTGCTGCGGACCTGTTGATGGCGCGGGCCGAACACCCTGGCGGGTCCCCTTCATTGCGTTGTTGCCCAATGTATTAACCGGCCGAAACGCCATGCAATTCATCAACGATCCATTTGACATTGGGAAACCCTTTCTACCTTCGCGCCCGCAAAAACAGGGCACGCGCCCCATCCATCCGCACAACATGTCCAAGCACATTGGTAAAGTGGTCCAGGTGATCGGCCCCGTGGTCGACGTTCGTTTCGGGTCGGGCAACGACCTTCCCAACATCTACGACGCCTTGCACGTGAAGCGCGCGGATGGAACCATCCTGGTGCTGGAAGTACAGCAGTTGATCGGTGAGGACACGGTGCGTGCCGTAAGCATGGACAGTACGGACGGCTTGGCGCGCGGCGCCGAGGTGGCCGGCCAAGGGCAGCCCATCAGCATGCCCACGGGCGAGGCCATCAAGGGCCGCCTGTTCAACGTGGTGGGCAATGCCATCGACGGCATGCCGGAGGTGACCGGCAGCAAGGGTGCGTCCATCCACCGCGAAGCCCCGAAATTCGAGGAGCTCACCACCAGCGCGGAGATCTTGTTCACCGGCATCAAGGTGATCGACCTGATCGAGCCCTATTCCAAGGGCGGCAAGATCGGCTTGTTCGGCGGTGCCGGCGTGGGCAAGACGGTGTTGATCCAGGAACTGATCAACAACATCGCCAAGGGGCACAGCGGGTATAGCGTGTTCGCCGGTGTGGGCGAGCGCACCCGCGAGGGCAACGACCTGCTGCGCGAGATGATCGAGAGCGGCATCGTGAAATACGGCAAGGAGTTCACCGAGAGCATGGAGAAAGGCGGCTGGGACCTGCAAAAGGTGGATACCGAGACGCTGAAGACCTCCCAGGCCACCTTCGTCTTCGGCCAGATGAACGAGCCTCCCGGAGCCCGTGCCCGCGTGGCCCTCAGCGGTCTTACCCTGGCGGAATACTTCCGCGACGGCGAAGAAGAAGGCGGTGGCCGCGACATCCTCTTCTTCGTGGACAACATCTTCCGCTTCACCCAGGCTGGTTCCGAGGTGAGCGCTTTGCTGGGCCGTATGCCCAGCGCCGTGGGCTACCAGCCCACCTTGGCCACCGAAATGGGCGCCATGCAGGAGCGGATCACCTCCACCAAGCGCGGTTCCATTACCTCCGTGCAGGCGGTATACGTGCCCGCCGACGACTTGACTGACCCCGCCCCCGCCACCACCTTCGCCCACTTGGACGCCACCACGGTGCTCAGCCGGAAGATCGCCGAATTGGGCATCTACCCCTCCGTGGACCCCCTGGATTCCACCAGCCGCATCCTCACACCGGCCATCGTGGGCCATGTGCACTATGATTGCGCCCAGCGCGTGAAGGCCATCCTGCAGCGCTACAAGGAACTCCAGGACATCATCGCCATCCTGGGCATGGATGAATTGAGCGAGGAGGACAAACTCACCGTGAGCCGCGCCCGTCGTGTGCAGCGCTTCCTCAGCCAGCCCTTCTTCGTGGCCGAGCAGTTCACCGGCACCCCCGGTGTGATGGTCTCCATCGAGGACACCATCAAGGGCTTCAACATGATCATGGACGGCGAGATGGACCAGTACCCCGAGGCCGCCTTCAACCTCAAGGGCAGCATCGAGGACGTGATCGAGGCCGGCAAGAAGATGCTCGCCGAAGTGGCGTGATGTGGGCTGTAGTTGGTAGTTGGTAGTTGGTAGTTGTTGGTAAAGCGGAACATGGACCTACAGATCATCACCCCGGACAAGGAACTCTTCAAGGGCCAGGCCAAGCGCATCACCGTGCCCGGCGTGGACGGCAGCATGGGTTTCCTGGACCA
>JAGPDT010000024.1 GCA_018057455.1 Flavobacteriales bacterium
GAACGGTACCACATCGCTGCGGCCAGCGCTACTGTTCACCAATTGATCCAGCACCAAGCGCCCTTGCGCATCATACACCCGCAGTGCATGCAGCCCGTCCGCAAGGCCCAACAGGGTAAGTTCCCCGGATGGGGACCAAGCGATGCGCAGGGCATCCTCCCGGATGGTTGCTTCCTCCACCCCGGTGAACGTGCACAGCTCGCCGGTGTAGCGCACCAGCCCCCCAAAGGAGGCTGGCGCGTTATCAATGGCCCCGTAAAAGCTGTCGTGGTAGAAGGCGAAAGGTGCACAACGTTCGGCGAAGGGTTCCCCTTCCAGCAAGCAATATGCCCAGCCGTCCCAGGTGCAGATGCCCGCAGGCACGGGCTGGTGATCAACGAAATCGTAGTACCCACCGATGTAAAGCAGGCCGTCGCGCACTTGCAGTTGATGGATGTCCGGTGAGTACTGGTCCGAATAGTTGATGACCTGCAAGCCATCGCCCACGGGACCCAGCGAACTCCATTGCTGCCCGTTCCAGCGCATGATGCCTTGGCCGGCATTGCCCGTGGCGTAGAAGAAGATGCCGCCTACATACAGGTAACCCTGGTACTCCACCATGGAGCCCACCCCGTCCATACCGCCCATCAGGCAGCCGTTGCACACCGGCACCCAGGCCGTGCCTTCGTACTGCAACATGTCCTTCAGCGTGAGGTCCTGGGAGCTGAAATTGCCGCTGACTATCAACTTGCCTTGGTAGCGGATGATCTCCATGAGCCAAGGATTCGCATTTAAGGTCAGTTCGGTCCAGCCCGGCACCGGCTCCCAGTGGCCGCCTACCCGCTGGGCCAGGCTTTGGCAGTACTGGCCATCCGCCGTCTCGAATATCCCCAGCGCATAGAGAGTGCCGTCGATCACCCGAAGGCGTTGGATGACCCCTTGGGATACACCATTGCTGAACGTACCGTAGGGATGCCAAGCCCCATCGGCATAGCAGGCGATGGACACTGCGGTGCTGCTCCTCACATGGTCGAATGAGCCACCCACGATTAGTGTATCGTGGTATACCACAGCCGTACGGACCAAATTCCCAAACAGGCCCAAGGTGTCCCAATCCACGCTGTTGTAGTGGCACAATGGGAAATATCCTGTGTCCTCAACAACGATTTCCTGATTCTGCAAGGCCACCAGTAGCCAGTCGTGCAGGCTATCGGTGTATACCATGTTAACGTTGTGGTTTCCGCCGGGGAGGCCCGCATTCTCCCACTGGGAGAAGGCGGGCAGTGCCAGGACCAAGGCCATACCGGCCACGGCCGCGCGAAGGGTGTGCCATGTGTTCATGGCTCAGCGGATCGGCACCAGGCGGCCGGTGCGTTCGTTGTCCACCACCAACAGGTACAAGGCAGCGCTCCGTTCGTTGAACGGTACCACATCGCTGCGGCCAGCGCTACTGTTCACCAATTGATCCAGCACCAAGCGCCCTTGCGCATCATACACCCGCAGTGCATGCAGCCCGTCCGCAAGGCCCAACAGGGTAAGTTCCCCGAAAGCGGACCAAGCGATGTGCAGGGCAGCTTCCGAAACATGGCCCTCCGTATCCTCATTCAGGCTCTTGAACGTGGGGATGTCATTGCAGAATTGCGTGATGAAGCCGTCCGAGAAGTTGCCCAGTTGGCCATCAAAGTTGTAGTTCTCATTGAAGAACATGGTACCGGAGGTGGTGCCGGCCAAGGGGATGGGCGTTGTTACCACACCGGTGGACTGGGAAGTATAGCCCACGGCATAGATGCTGCTGCCCAGATCGGCCACGGCGGTCACGTTCTCTGGTATGTACATGGTACCGCCCTGCCCGCCGAAGTAGCTGGCCCACTGGATCTGTTGCTGCCCATCGAACCGAATGATGAAACCATCCTTGTTGTTGAAATTGGCGCTGGCATCCGGAACGAAGTTCGGCTGATAGTACATGCCATTCACGGGAGTCACCGGGAAATTGACGTCATTGGTGTACCCCCCGATGGTCACTTGGGTCCCGTTGTTCTCCAACGTGGTGATGCAGGAGGGGCTGTGCATAAGATGCGGATTGCCCCACCCGTCAATGAGTACCGGGCCGTCACCGAGGTAGGAGATCCATTGGGCGACATGGCTGTCTGAACCGAACCGGGCGACGAACCCGTTCTGACCTACCGTGGTGGGCACATTATCAATCCAGCCGGGGCCGTTCACCAAGGTGGGCAAGGTGCCGGACGTGCCCGTGAGGAACAAGTCCCGCGGTGCGGCCATGCCTTGCGGAGCCAAGCACTCGTTGCCCGCACCGCCAAAATAGGTGGACCATTTCAGCAGGCCCGTCTCACTGAATTGGGCTATGAACACATCCCGGTTCCCATGGTAGTTCTCTAAGAAGCTGCCACCGGGCCCTTGTACAGGCAAGCCGTTGCTTCGGGTGTTTCCCGCCAACACCAGGTCCTTGCCCGAGCACTTCACCAAGGCGATGTCCTCGGCGAATGCTCCACCATAGTAGGCCGTCCAGTCCACGCTGCAATCCGGTTTGAAGAAAGCCACGAAGGCATCTCGTTGGCCGTGGTTATTGTTGTACGTGTACGTGCCGAAAGGAGGCAGAAAGCCGCCCGGCGGTAAACCATTGCCCTGAACCACGCCGGAGATGGCGATCCGCCCATTAAAAGGGAATATATCGATGGCCTGCACCCAAACATTCCCCAAGCCGATGTAGGTGGACCATTGAATGGTCCCATCAACATCGGAATATCGGCACACAAAACCCTTGGAAAGGGCATTGTTGCTGTTCTGGTCGTTATACGCCCCTAAAAGAGACCAGGTAAGGAAGTCATCCTCATTTGTGCTTCCGGCCAGATACACCCGGTTGTTGGCGGCGTCAATGGTCACCGCCGTCCCCACGCTCTCGCTGGCACCATCACTATTGCCATTGCCGCCCTGGTAATTGGTCCACTGCAGCACGTGTGCTGCGTCGAACTTGGTAAGAGTGGCCATGCTCGCCCCAATGGATTGTTGGGAAGCGCCATATACGTGCGGGAAATTGGCCCAAGGGGATACGGTGCGACCAGCCACATAGATGTTGCCCGAAGCATCCGCCTTCATATCCTTGGGAAAGTCGAAATCCACGCCACCGTAGAAGGTGCTCCAGCACAGGCCGGGGGTATCGTAGGTGCAGCAAGGTGTAGCAGGCGGGGGACCGATCACCAGCACCAGCGGAAGGTCATGGTTGAAAGCACCGGAAATAAAGGACACCTTGCCTGTGCCATTGTCCACCGCGTAATGGGCCATCCAATTCACCGGGATCACATTGCCGAGGCTATCGGTCTGGAAGGCCACCAATGCCGGCCATACCAGGGTGCGCCCCGCCAGCAGCAAGAGCAGGTTTCCGGCCGTGTCCACCGCTAAGCTGTCCTGCCCTTGGAAATGCAATTGGATGTCATCGGGGTCGCCGCCGGGCCGCATGAAAAAGGCCATCTTCTGCCCGCGCTGTCCGCCGTAGAAGTGCAGGTCGATGTCCGGAAAAGCCTCCAGATAGCTCAGCCAGCCGAACGATTGCACGTTGGCGGCACCGGACGGACCGCATTGCGGCAGGTAGAAGTTGGCATGGTGGGGTCGCACCAAGCTGGCCACCGGATCCGGGTGATTGGCCTTCAAACCGGCAAATGCCACATCGAAGCGGCGAAGGGTATCCAAGATAGCAGTGGTATCCGGGCTGTTGTACACCATGGAAAAAAGGCCATCCTGCCGAAAATAGGTCTGTACGCCACCTTCCGTGTAATAGGAGATGTCCGGCACTGCCGAGCCTTGATCATTCACCACCTGCCCGGCGTTGGGCAGTACGTTGTAGTTCAAATTATCGCCATCCCCAGGGTCAGCTGGTATGTAGTACGGCTGGGCCATGACAGAAGCTGCGGTCAAAAGCCACGCCGCCGTAGAGAGAGAGAGAGAGAGAGAGAGAGAGAGAGAGAGAGAGAGAAGTACGAGTTGATCGTTTCATTGCATAGGGGTTTGAGATGCACAATATAAGGCAACCAGGAGCGGGTCGTACCGGTGTGGTTCGGGCCATTGATGGCCTGCGACACAGGTCCGCCACTTTGAAATACGGCGGCAAGTACGCTTGGGTTGGGTGGGTCAGGCACCGGAAGGCCCTCTGCGGATCACTCCCCCTGTTCTTCCGGCAGCACGGGCAGCACGGGCCTGGGTGCGCTGCGCTCCACCACGCGCTGCACCTCGGTGCGTATGTTCATTTGCTGCAGGCGCTTGTTGGCGGCATCGGGATAGACGCGATTGCTGAGGAAGACGTAGACGGTGCCATTGTCCGGATCGGCCCAGACCATGGTGCCGGTAAAGCCGGTATGCCCGAAGCTGGCGGCGCTGGCCTCATCGCAACTGGGCCCGGGCGTGCCGGGGGCCTGCGGCTTGTCCCAGCCCAGGCCGCGGCGGTTGTCCTTTTTCGGATGGCCGGTGCAATAGCGGCAGGCGGTGAAGAGCGCAATGGTGGATGCCTTCAAATAACGCCTGCCTCCGTAGGTTCCTCCGTTGAGGAGCATCTGCATGAGGATGGCCAGGTCGTTGGCGTTGGAGAACAGGCCCGCATGGCCGGCCACCCCGCCCATCATGGCCGCTCCGGGGTCGTGCACATGGCCGCGGACAAGCCCGTGCCGGAAGAGGGTATCGTTCTCCGTGGGCATGATGCGGCCCATGGGGAATCTGTCCAAGGGGTTGAAGCCCATGGTGGCCAGGCCCAGGGGTGCATAGAACTCGTTTTCCAGGAAGGCCTCGAAAGGTTGGCCCGAGACCCGTTCCACCACCTGCCGCAGCAGGTACATGCCCATGTCGCTGTACACGTATTCGCCGCGCTCGCCCAAGGGTGTCTCCAACACCCATTTCACCACGGAATCGCGGTAGCTGTGGTGGATGAAGAGGCCATCGGCCACCTGCAGATCGTGCTGTTCATCGGGCACGGTGGCCATCACCCCGGGTTCCCATTGGCCCTTGACCTGCAGGCGCCGGTAGAAGGGCACGAAGGCCTTCAGGCCGCTCTGGTGAGCCAGGATCTCGCTGAGCGAAAGGGCCGCGTGCTTGGGGTAGCGGGCCTGCAGTTCCGGCAGGTAGGTGCCCAAGGTCTTGTCCACGTCGATGCGTCCGTCATCCACCAATTTCATCAGGGCAAGGGTGGTGGCGGCCACCTTGGTGATGCTGGCCAGGTCGTAGATGTCCCCGGTGGTCACGGGTGGCTCGCCCACGAAGGTGGGAGCGCCATAGGCCTTGTTCCAGACCACGGTGCCACCGCGCACCACCAGCACTTGGCAGCCGGGATAGGCTTCGGCCTGCAGGCCCCGGCGCACCAGGGTATCGATGCGCAGGAGGTCCTTGCTCTTCATGGCCTCCTCCTCGGGCAGTCCGTAGCGCAGGCGGCCGATGGGGGGCACCTGTACGCCCTGCCCTGCCCTGAACCAGGAGGAAGCGGTGACCGGCAGGGTGCCGTTGCCGGGAATGGCGCCGAAGAGCAGTTGCGCGGCCAGGTCCTGCGTGTCGGCATTCTCCTCGTAGGCCACCACCACGGACTTCCAGCGCTGTGCGCCGTAGGCCGTGCCCAAACGGTAGGGATTGGCGAAGAGCACGAACACCATGGGCTGCTGGTCGGCCAGGCGGCGCAGGAAGTCCAAGGTGAGCTGGGGCACGCCGAATTCCTTGTTCACGCGGAAGGAGGTGTTGTGCACCGAGGTGATCACCAGGTCGAAGTGTTTGAGGCTGTCCAGCAACTGCGTGGACTGCGCGGCGTTGAGCACCTTGTCGCAGCTGAACTCCGTAATGCGGGCATAACGCCCCAAGGCCTGCTGGAAGGCGTTGTGCACGCTGTCGCCGATCACCAGTGAGGCGATGCGCAGCGTATCCAGCCCCTGGATGGGCAGCACACCCTGGTTGGTGGCCACGGTGAGCGACCCCTGCACCAGTTCCCGCTGCAAGGCTTTCCCTTCCGGGGTGTTGAGGTCGTCGTACAGGTTATCAAGCCGTAGCGGGCGGAAACGGTCCAGGCCCGCCCATTCCTTGGCCCGCAACACCTTCAGGCATTTGGCGGCGATAAGCTCGCGGCTCACCAGCCCGCTGTCCACGGCTTGGCGGATGCGCACAATGGCGGCCACGGGATCCTGCGGGAAGAGCAGGACATCATTGCCGGCGAGCAGGGCGCGCAATTCGATCTCGCCGGGCTTGGCCGCATCGGCGATGCCCTTCATGTTGAGCGCATCGGTGAAGACAAGGCCCTGGAAGCCCATTCGTTCCTGCAGCAGGTCCGTGGTGATGGCCTTGCTCATGGTGCTGGGCAGCGCGCGGGTGCTGTCCAATGCGGGCACTTCCAGGTGTGCCACCATCAGGGCCGCCACACCGGCGTCGATCAGGCGCTGAAAGGGCAACAGTTCCACGGAATCCAGCCGTTGGCGCGATACGCTCACCAGGGGCAGGGTCTTGTGGCTGTCCTTGTCGGTATCGCCGTGCCCGGGGAAGTGCTTGGCCGTGGCGATGACGCCACCGCGCTGGAGGCCGCGCATGTAGGCGATGCCCTTGCGGGCCACCAGTTCCGGCGATTCGCCGAAGCTGCGCTCGTTGATCACCGGGTTGGCCGGGTTCACGTTCACGTCCACGTCCGGGCTGAAGCTCACGTGCACGCCCAGGCGCCGCATCTGCCGGGCGATCTCGGCGCCCATGCGCTCCACGCCCTCGTCATCGGCGATGGCGCCCAAGGCCATTTGGCGGGGAAATTTCAACGTGCTGTCCAAGCGCATGGACAGGCCCCACTCGAGGTCCATGCCGATGAGCAGCGGTGTGCGTGCCGCGGTTTGGAAGCGGTTGGTGAGGGTGGCTTGCCGCACGGGGCCGCCCTGGAAGAAGATCAATCCGCCGATGTTGTACCGGCGCACCAGGTCCTCGATCCCGGCCGCATGCTTTTCATCCTTGTTGCTGTACGCCGCCACCATCATCAACTGCGCGATGCGCTGGTCCAGGTCCAGCGTGGCCAGCACGGAATCGGCCCAGGGTGATGGTTGAGCAAGAAAATCGGGAAGCGTTCCGGGCGACCGGTGTGCGGGCTTGCCACCGCCCAGCGAGACCAGGCCCACCAGCAGCACAGCGGAAAAGAGAAGGGTTCGTTGCATGGACAAGTGCCAAAACTATCGGCACACTTCGGGGCCTCTGCCCAATGGCCGTGCCACTTGTCAACACTCCGGGCGGGATTTGCAATTGTTGCGCATGGCACCAGGCGGGTACTTTCGTGGCCGCTCCAACGTTCCACCGCCGTGGCCCGCCTGCACGCACTCCTGTTTTTCCTCTTGCCGCCGCTGCTGCACGGACAGGCCGTTCCACCGGCCGCGCACAGTGAATTGGTCCTTGCCCTGCAAGCCATCGGCACGGCCGCCAACGACGCCGGGCGCGACAGCGCCAGCCAGCGCGTGAAACAACTCCTTGGCGACGTACTGCGTTCGGACAGCGCCATGCAGGCACGCTTCGCCGGGGTGCCCATTACGCGCGTTGACGCGCCCGATGGCGCATTCCGGTTGTTCACCTGGAACGTGGAACAGGCCGATGGAACGTTCCGCTACGAAGGCGCGCTGCTGGTGGCCCACAACAACGGGACGGAACTGTACGAGCTGCAGGACAAGACCGGGCAGATCGCCAGGCCGGAGAGCGCACAACTGAACCCCGGCAACTGGTATGGTGCGTTGTACTACGAAGTGGTCCCGGTGAAGGACGGGCGCAAGACCTACTACACCCTTTTGGGCTGGAAAGGCCATAGCCAGGTAGAGACCCGCAAGGTGATCGACGTGCTGTACCTCTCGGGCCCCACGCCCCGGTTCGGGGCACCCTTGTTCACCACGGACAACAAGCGGCAAAGCAGGAAGGTGTACGCTTACACCGCAGCGGGCAAGATGCTGTTGCGCTGGGAACCGGCCTACAAGTCCATCGTGCTGGACCACCTCTCGCCCACCGTGGCCGAGCTGGCCGGCCAACCGGCCTTCATGGCGCCGGACCTTTCGTTTGACAGCTTCACATGGGAGAAGGACCGCTGGCAATTCCACCGCGACGTGGACCTGCGCGGGCCTGAGCGGGGCAAGCCGTACCATGCACCGCCCAAGGAACAGCGATAGCGCACGGAAACCGGGCCAACGAAGTGACCGGCACCCCGTTGAGCACAGGGGCCATGCGGGATTTCGCCGTGCCATGCCGTACTTCGCGACCGATGGAAGCAAACCGTTTGCTGATCAAGAACGCCAAGGCGCTGGTGGGCGTGCATGCCCCGGGCACCGGCCGCCTGCCGGGTGCGGCCATGCGCGAACTGCCGCAGCTGGAGCACGGCTGGCTGATGGCCGAGAACGGGATCATCACGGCCATGGGCACCGATGCGGATTGGCCCGGCATTGATGATTGGAACGGCCTGGAAGTGATCGATGCCACCGACCGCCATGTGCTGCCGGGCTGGTGCGACCCGCACAGCCACACGGTGTTCGCCGCCTCGCGCGAAGGCGAGTTCGTGGACCGCATCAAGGGACTGGACTATGAACAGATCGCGGCCAAGGGCGGCGGCATCCTCAACAGCGCGGCCAAACTACGGGCGATGGAGGAGGACGACCTCTACGTGCAGGCACTGGCGCGCGTGGAGCACTTGATGGCCCAAGGCACCGTGGCCCTGGAGATCAAGAGCGGCTACGGGCTGGACCTGGGCAGCGAGCTGAAGATGCTCCGCGTGGCCAAGCGGCTGAAGCAGGACTTGCCGTTGCAAATACGGGCCACGCTGCTGGCGGCCCACGCCATTCCCCCGGAACACAAGGCGGACCGCACGGCCTACGTGGACCTGATCGTGGACAAGCTCATACCCCGCGTGGCCGAAGAAGAGCTGGCCCAATACGTGGACTGCTTCTGTGAGCGCAACTACTTCACCGTGGCCGAGATGGAACGCATCTTGGAAGCGGGCAGCCGCCATGGCCTCGGCGGCAAGGTGCACGTGAACCAGTTCAGCAGCCTGGGCGGCATTGCCTCTGCCGTGGCCCAGGGCGCGCTGAGCGTGGACCACCTGGAGGTGATGGAATCGGCGGACATCGAGGCCCTGCGCGGGTCCTCCACCATCCCCACCCTGCTGCCCTCGTGCTCCTTCTTCCTGGGCATCCCGTACGGGCCTGCCCGGCAATTGATCGAGGCCGGCCTGCCCGTGGCACTGGCCTCCGACTTCAACCCCGGCACCACGCCCAGCGGCAACATGAACCTGGTGGTGGCCTTGGGCTGCATCAAGCTGCGCATGCTGCCCGAAGAGGCCATCAACGCGGCCACGCTCAACGCCGCTGCCGCCATGGGGCTGCAAAAGGAACTCGGCAGCCTCACCGTGGGCAAGCGGGCCAGTTGCATCATCACCCGGCCGGTCCCTTCCTTGGCCTACCTCCCCTATGCCTTCGGGCAAGACCACATCGACACCGTGATCATTGATGGACGAGTCATCCGTACCGGAGCAGCCACAGCCTGACCTGCAACCCTTCAGGCCCGCCGGCCTGGAGATGGCCCGCGGCCTGCTCTACTTCTCGCTGGTGTTCATGCTCTTCATGTTCACCCAGATGGCCGCGCTCATTTGGCAGGTGCTGGCCCGCACACCGGAACTGCGTGCCGGCGGCATCAGCCTCTCCACCCTGGATTCCGCCGCTTTCCAAGCGCGGTGGATGGAACTGGGCACCAACGGGGACGTGCTCTCCCTGGTGAGCTTGGCGGCCGACGGCGCCTGCATGGCCCTGTTCTTCTGGATCGTGTACAGCTGGAAACGCGGCCGTACGGGCCACTTCCTCGCGTTGCGGTTGCCATCGCTGCGCGCGCTCTTCCAATGGACGGGCTACTTCCTGCTGCTCTTCGCGGCGCTGGAAGGATTGGGCAGGCTGCTTCCTGAAATGGACAGCAGCTTCATGCAGAAGGTCCTCAGCTCCGTCACCAACTACCCCCTGCTGATCCTCGGCCTGGGGTTGTTGCCGGCGCTGTTCGAGGAGTTCCTGTTGCGCGGGCTGCTCTACGGCTCCTTGCGGCACCTGCTGGACAAGCACGTCTCCATTGCCATCGTGGCCGGTGTGTTCACCCTGGTGCACCAGCAGTACGACTGGCAAGTGCTGCTGTTCTATGTGCTGCCCCTGGGCGTCTTCCTGGGTTATGCCCGCGCCAACACCGGTTCCATCTGGACCAGCGTGTTCCTGCACCTGTTGAACAACGTGGCCAGCATGCTGCTGCCGCACGGCACTTGACCACCGGCGCCCGGCCGTCGGCCTTCCGGACAACGCGGACTGACCACGGACACCCACCCCATCCGCTAGCTTTACCCCGCAAACACCAAGAAAAATGCCCATCATCGAATGCGTTCCCAATATCAGTGAAGGCCGTGACCGCGCCAAGATCGACGCGATTGCCGCCGTGGTGGAGACCGTGGAAGGCGTGCGCCTGCTGGACGTGGACCCCGGCAAGGCCACCAACCGCACGGTGATCACCTTCTCGGGCGAACCCGGCCCCGTTTGCGAGGCCGCCTTCAGGCTGGTGAAAAAGGCCCAGGAGCTCATCGACATGAGCGCACACCACGGCGAACATCCGCGTTTCGGCGCCACCGACGTCTGCCCCTTGGTGCCCATCAGCGGCATCACCATGGAAGAACTGGTACCCTACGCCCACCAACTGGGCCAGCGCATCGGCAACGAGCTGGGCATCCCCGTTTACGCCTATGAGGCCGCGGCCCGCGAAGCCAAGCGCCGCAACCTGGCCAACAACCGCGCCGGTGAATATGAAGGCCTGGAGAAGAAACTGCAGGACCCCGCCTGGAAGCCGGATTTCGGGCCCGCCGGGTGGAATGATGGCGTGCGCCGCAGCGGGGCCACCGCCGTGGGCGCCCGCAAGGTGCTCATCGCCTACAACATCAACCTGAACACCACCAGCATCCGCCGCGCCAATGCCATCGCCTTCGACCTGCGTGAAAGCGGCAGGGCCCAGCGTGAAGGTGGTACCCTCACCGGCAAGCTGGTCAAGGATGAACACGGGCAACCGGTGATGGTCCCCGGCAAGCTGAAGGCCGTGAAAGGCATCGGCTGGTTCATCGAGGAATACGGCATCGCCCAGGTATCGCTCAACCTGAACGACACCGACGTGACCCCGCTGCACGTGGCCTTCGACGAGGCCTGCAAGAGCGCCGCCGCCCGTGGCATCCGCGTTACCGGCAGCGAGCTGGTGGGCCTGGTGCCCAAGCAGGCCTTGCTGGATGCCGCCGACTTCTTCCTGCTCCGCCAGCAGCGCAGCCTGGGCATACCCGAGCGGGAGAAGATGCTGATCGCCGTGAAGTCCCTCGGCCTGGACGACCTCGCCCCCTTCGATCCGGCGAAGAAGGTCATCGAATACCAGCTTGAAGATGCCTCCACCAGCCCCTTGGTGCAGCTCAGCCTCACCCGGTTCACCGAGGAGACGGCACGTGAAACCCCGGCTCCGGGCGGTGGTTCCGTGGCCGCCATCGTGGGCGCCATGGGCACGGCCTTGGGCGCCATGGTGGCCAACCTCAGCGCCAACAAGCGCGGGTGGGACCACCGCTGGGAGGAGTTCAGCGGCTGGGCCGTAAAGGCCGAGACCTACCGCACCCGGTTGTTGCAACTGGTGGACGAGGATACGCGGGCCTATGAGCGCATCATGCAAGCCTTGCAGTTGCCCAAGCACACGCCTGAAGAGACCACTGCACGAAAGGCCGCCCTGCATGAAGCCACCAAAGGCGCCATCCTGGTTCCCTTGGAAACCCTGCGCGTATGCGTGGCCAGCATGGAAGTGGCCCAGGCCATGGCCCGCATCGGCATGCCCAGCAGCATCAGCGATGCCGGCGTGGGCGTGCTGTGCGCCCGCACCGGAGCGCTGGCCGCGTACCTCAATGTGCGCACCAACTTCAAGGGCTTCGACGACGCCGCGTTCCAACAGGCCGTGATGACCGAGGCGGAGGCCTTGAGGGCCCGGGCGGAAGTGATCGAAACCGAAGTGATGGAGGCCACCTTGGCCAAACTTTGAGCGATCCCGTACAAGCAGGCATGGACGGGACCTCCCGGCCTGCCTATCTTGTACGCATGTGGTCAACAAGCCCCCATCTGCCATGACCCGCAAGGTGCTCCTGCGCCAGGTCACGGGCCGGGTGCTGTACTTCTTCCCTTTCCAGTTGGTGGTGCTCCACCTGAAGAAGAACCACGTGATGCTCTTCCTGTGGCTGTTGTTGTTCGGCTACATCACCGGCTCGGTGGGCCGCAAGTACGGCATCCCGTCCATCCTGCTGTACCCGGAGTACTTCGGCCAGGCCAACATCCTGTCCTTCCTGATGCTGGGCTTCTCGCTGGGCGGGTTCATCACGGCGTTCAACCTGTTCACCTACATCTTCCATGCCTACCGCTTTCCGTTCGTGGCCACCTGGGCCCGTCCCTTCCTGAAGTTCAACATCAACAACGCCATCATCCCGGTGGCCTTTGTGTTCACCTACCTGTGGCGTTCGGCCAAGTTGCAGATGGACAAGGAACTGATCCCGCCGGGGGACACCACCCTGCATCTGCTGGGGTTCCTCCTGGGCATCGGCTTGTTCCTGCTGATCGCCCTGCTGTACTTCACCCGTACCAACATCGACATCGTGAAGGTGGCGGGCACCGATGCGGATGCATTCCGGCCCGAACCCCTGCTGGAGGACATCATCCCGGCCGCACCACCGCGTTCGGAGGGCTACCGGAACAACCAGCAACGCAAGGCCACCCGTTGGCTCCGCCGCCAACAGACCACCCGGAAGTGGCGCGTGGACACGTACCTCACCTGGCCCCCGCAGATCATGCTCACGCGGGGCATCAAACACTACGACCCCGAGCTGCTGCGTGCCGTGCTGTGGCAGAACCACGTCAACGGCAGCATTTTCCAAGTGGCCGTGGCCGTGTCTTTCATCGCCTTGGGCATCTTCAGCAACACGGCCTTCTTCGCCATTCCCGCAGGCAGCAGCATCATCCTGCTCTTCTCCATCCTGCTCATGCTGTTCAGCGCCGCCAGCAGTTGGCTGAAGGGTTGGATGATCACCTTGCTGCTGGCCGGTACCGTGCTGCTCAACATGCTCAGCCACGGCACGCAGGATTTCCTGTACGACACCCAGGCCTACGGACTGGACTACAGGGCCCCGCCGGCCGTCTACAACAGGGAGGTCATCCACGAGGCCGCCACGGACACCGCCGCCGCACGGCGTGATGCCATGGCGCAGGAAGCCGTGCTGCAGCAATGGCTGCGGCACAACCAAGCACTGCCGCATGGCGACGAAAAGCCGCCCTTGGTGATCATCAACACCAGCGGCGGGGGCTCCCGGGCCATGCTATGGACCTTCCGCTGCCTGCAGGTGGCAGACAGCCTGTTGGGCGGCCAGCTCATGGAACGCACCGC
Organism: Flavobacteriales bacterium; assembly: GCA_018057455.1. Lineage (GTDB taxonomy): Bacteria > Bacteroidota > Bacteroidia > Flavobacteriales_F > PHOS-HE28 > PHOS-HE28. The sequence goes on from JAGPDT010000024.1 coordinate 13,432, forward strand.
CCTGCTCACCGGCAGCAGCGGCGGCCTGATCGGCGCCACCTACTACCGGCAACTCGCATGGGGCGCCAAGAACGGCGGGGCCATGGACCCGGGCGATCCGCACCACCTGGACCGCATGGCCGCCGACATCCTCAACCCGGTGATGTTCAGCTTGGTCACCAACGACATGTTCATCCGCTACCGCAAGGTGCATGATGGAGACCGGAGCTACACCATGGACCGCGGTTACACCTTCGAATCCCGGTTGAACGGACTGACGGACGGCCTGCTCAACATCAGGCTCAAGGACATGGCCGAAGCCGAGCGCCGGGCCGAAACGCCCCTGCTGGTGATCACCCCTACCATCCTCAACGATGGCCGGCGGCTGTTGATCAGTGCTCAACCGGTCGCCTATCTCTCCAATATCCGGCCGCAAGGGCCCGTGCATGCCACCGTGGAACCGGAAAGCATCGAATTCCAGGCCCTGTTCAAGGACCAGGATGCGGCGAACCTGAAACTCTCCAGCGCCCTGCGCATGAGCGCCACGTTCCCGTACATCACCCCGGTGGTCACCCTGCCCAGCGAACCGAAGATGCGCGTGATGGACGCGGGCGTGCGCGACAACTACGGATACCGCACCACCCTGGCCTACCTGCACACCTACCGCCACTGGCTGGCCGAGCACGTGGGGCGGGTGGTGATCATCCAGATGCGGGACAAGCAGCAGCAGCTGAAGGTCCGCTCCGTGGGCCAGTCCTTGCTGGGCCGCCTGTTCCAACCCGTTGGCAGCGTGTACGGCAACTTCATCCGGGCACAGGACCAGGATTTCGACTTCGCCTTGAAGGCGGCCGATGCGTGGATGCCGGTGCCCTTGGACGTGATCAATCTCCAATTGTGGTTGGACAAGGACGCGCAGGTGAGCCTGAGCTGGCACCTCACCGCGCTGGAAAAACGCTTGGTGCTGTCCATGATCAACACACCTTCCAACCAGCGGAGCCTGGGCCAGCTACGGCAACTGGTCTTGGGCGAGACCGCGCTCAGCTCAACACAGGGGCATGGTACGCCAGCAGCCCCGGCAGCGGGTCCCTTACCGCGGCCGTGAGCTGCATGCCAAACTGCGCCAGGGTTGTTTCCAGGATGGACCGGAAACCGGTGGCTACAGAGCCGATGGCACGCACTTCATGGCGTTCATCCAACGCATGGTAACGCCCGAGCACCTGGGCCAGCGCGACAAACCGGGCCGACAACAGGTCATGCACATAGTTGTGCTGCACATGGCCGGCGAGCGCCCCCGCGAAAGAAGCCACATAGGCTTGGGCGGCCGGTGACCGGTACACGGCCTCCAACACCTCCGACAAGATGGGGCCATTGGGAAACAGGCTTGATCCTATCTCAGGAGGAATAACCCCATGGAGCGCATCGCGCAGTAGGTGCTTGCCGATGTCCGCACCGCTGCCCTCATCGCCAAGAACATAGCCCAGCGAAGGCATGGGCGTGCGCAGATGTGCGCCGTCGAAAAAGCCCGCGTTCATGCCCGTACCCAGGATTAGCACAAGCCCTGGCGCACGGCCGTACAGGCTGCGCGCGGCCCCCAGCAGGTCGGTACCCACTTCTATGCGGGCCAGGGGCCACACGGCGGCCAAGGCCTCGTGCATGCGCGCGGCACGCACAGGGTGCCCGCATCCGGCGCCATAGGCCACCACGTCCAAGTGACCTGCTCCCGCACCCAGGTCCATGGTCCGCAGCGTTTCCTGCATTGCGCCGGGGTCGCCGCTGGAAGGATTGAACCCGGGAAAAGGCCCCGGCAAAGCATGGGCAACGCCTTGGCCGATCACCGCCCAGCGCGAACTGCTCCCCCCGATATCCGCGATCAGCAACGCCATGGTGCCGCAAGATGGCGAACGCGGAGCACCCTTTGCTCAGGCGTTGAAAAGGAATTTGTCCGGGCTCACCAGGCCGTATTTCACGGCATAGAGCACCAAGGCGGCCGTGCTGTTCACGCCCAGCTTCTGCATGATGTTCTTGCGGTGCGTGGTCACCGTGTGGGCGCTGAGGCACAACCGGTCGGCGATGCGGGTGTAGGAAAAGCCTTCGGCGATCAGGGCGATGACCTGCGACTCCCGCTCACTGAGGGTCACGGGGTTGCAATCCAGCGCGGGCCGGAACAGCTTGTCGGGCTGTAATGAAGCCGCTTCAATGGCCCGCAGGATCTTGCCGCAGAAGAACTTCTGGCCATCGCCCGTGTACAGCACGGAATCGATGATCTCATCGCGCTTGCAGTCCTTTTTGATGTAGCTGGAAACCCCGGCCCGCAATGCGCTCATCAAGGCCATTTGGGAAGGGTCCGGCGTGATGGCCACGAACCGGGTACGTGGAAACTTGCGCAAGGCGTCCCGTACCGCATCGGCACCGAATCCCTCGGCGGTATGGTCGATCAGCACCACGTCCGGCTGGAGCCCTTCGATCTTCGCCTGCATTTCAACGGCATCGTATGCCTCCCCCACCAGGTGGATGCGTGGCACCGGTTCCAGTATGCAGCGCAGGCCCACGCGGGCGAGCTCGCTCCGGTCGGCCAGCAAGGTCTTGATCCGCATCCTTGTTTAGAATGATCCTAAAGTCGCCGCGAATGTACGGCACGCCCGCGGATCCCACGCGGCTTCATCAGGGCACCAACGGCACACCGATCTGGAACGTGCGCCCTTCCTCCGCCGGCAGCGTGTTGGGGAAGATGGCCACGGCTTCGGCCACCAGCAGGCCCACGTCCTTGTAGCGCGAACTGAAATGGCCCAGCAACAGCTGCCCCGCTCCGGCTTCCTTGGCCATGGTGGCGGCCTGGCCTGCCGTGCTGTGCATGGTTTCCTTGGCACGTGCGGCCAACGCGGCCGCGAAGGTGGCTTCGTGGTACAGCAGGTCCACGCCGCGCAAGAAGGGCACCAGCTCGGGGGCAAGGGCCGTATCGGAACAGTAGGCATAACTGCGCACCGGTGGCGGGGGGCCGGTGAGCTGCACGTTGGGGACCACTTCACCGGTGGGCAGCAGGAGGTCTTCCCCGCGTTTCACGGACCGGCGGGCGTAGTGGGGGATCCGGCCTACCTGCTCCTTGAGCAGCCGCCGTGGGTGCGGGGCCTCGCGGAACAAAAAGCCGGTGCATTCGATCCGGTGGCGCAGGGCCAACGCGGTGACCGTGACTTGCCCGTCCTCCAACACCATGGCCCCGCTTTGGTGCGGCACGGCGTGGATGTGGAGCGGGAACCGCAGGTAGGTGCGCGACACGCGCAGTTGCAGCTCGATCACTTCCCTGAGCTCGGCCGGGCCGTGCACATGCAGCTCCTTCAGGCGGCCTTGCAGGTGCATGCTGCTGATCAAGCCCATGAGGCCCAAATAATGGTCGCCGTGGAGGTGGCTGATGAAGACCCGTTCGATGCGGCCCATGTTCACTTGGGCCATGCGCAGGCGCTCTTGGGTGCCCTCCCCGCAATCCACCAGGAACAGGCGCTCATGGATATTGAGCAACTGGGCCGTGGGATATCGCCCGCGCGCCGGCAAGGCTGCACCGGTACCCAAGGTGGTCACCTCAAACCGCATGGGCCGGGAAACGAAAAGCCCCCGCAACATCGGGGGCCGTGCGTAAAGGAAGAAGGATCATTTCAACGGTTCACCATCATGCGGCCCGTCCATGTGGTACCGGCGGCTTCAAGCCGGTAGATGTAGATGCCGCTTTCCAGCCCTTCCCGGCCGAAGGGAAGGCGGTTCAGCCCGGCCTTGCCTTGCAGGCTCTTGTTCCAAAGTTCTTCGCCCACCAGGTTGAAGACCTTCACCTTGACCGGCGCGGCCTTGGACAGATTGAACTCGATGGTGGTGCGGTCGGCGAAGGGGTTGGGCACGTTCAGCACCTTGCCCAAGCGCACGATGGCAAGGTCATCCACGCCGGCCAGGTTGCCAATGGTGATGGAATACCCGGTATAGGCCAAGGGAATGGCCTGGGTGATGCCGAAGATCTGCACATAGCCCACCACCTCGATGGACATGGTGTAGGTGCCCGTTTGGGTGGGCGTTCCTTCCAACAGGCCGCAGCCCACCACGCCGGTGAGGTACGTGCATGCCGCGCTGGTCTGTGAGTTGCAGAGGATATCGATGCCCGGCGGAAGGCCGGTGATCTGCGTCAGGGCCACCGAATCAATGGCGAAGCCGTTGTACAGCGGATCGATCAGCCCCGCATCGGAGGGGATCAGGAGCTGGAGGGTATCGGAATAGAACACCCCCAGGTTTCCGTCGATGAAATTCTCCGTGGTGTCCGGCCATACGCCATACACGCTGTCCGCATAGAGCGGGTTGGGCACGCACTGTGAAAAACCGCTGATGCCGACCGCCACGGAAGCGGCGAAGAGTAGGGTTCTGATCATGCTTAGGGCTCCTTGTTCACATCCTTCTCGATCTCCTCCATGTACAGCAGGTCCACGGCTTCGTTCACCGTGGGGGTGATGGAGAGCACGCTTTCCAGCTGGCTGATCTGGATGAGCTTCATCACGGATTCCTGCAGGGCGCAGATCACCAGGCTGCCATTGACGCCCTTGCACAGGCGGTTGGCCACCAGCAAGGCACTGAGCCCGGAACTGTCGCAGTAGCGCGTGCGGCCCAGGTCAATGATCACGTTGCGCACGTTGGTCTTGTTCAGGTACACCAGCTCGCTTTTCAGCTCCGGGGCGCAGGTGGTGTCCAATTTGTCCACGTTCGCCACCACGAGGGCGTATTTGTCCTTGTTGGTAATGGTGAAGTTCATGTGCTTTGCTTTTCTCAAGCGCTGCCGTCAAAGATAATCAGATGGATGGTTTGCCGTGGTGGCTTGAAAGGATTTATCCGCCAAGCCCGGCTTATGGATCGCCGATGGATCACCCTTTTGGCGTGCGGTCCACCCCACCGGCCAATAGGAAAAGCACCGCCATGCGCACGGCCACGCCGTTCTGCACCTGGTCCAGGATGATGCTGCTGGCGCCGTCGGCCACCTCACTGGTGATCTCCACCCCACGGTTGATGGGCCCCGGGTGCATGATCACTATTTCCTTTCCCAAAGCCTGGTAGCGCCTGCGGTCCAGGCCGAAGAGCATGGCGTATTCGCGCAGGGAAGGGAAGTTGGCGATGCCATCCCCGCCTTGCCGCTCCAGCTGGATGCGCAGCATGTTGGCCACATCGCACCAGCGCAGGGCTTCATCCAGGTTATGCGACACGAGCACGCCCAGTTCCTTGGCGTAGCGGGGCATCAGCGTGGTGGGGCCGCACAGCAATACTTCAGCGCCCAGCTTGCGCAGGCACAGGATATTGCTCAAGGCCACGCGGGAATGCAGGATATCGCCCACGATGGCCACTTTCACGCCTTTCACACGGCCGAGTTTTTCACGGATGCTGTACGCGTCCAGCAAGGCCTGGGTGGGGTGCTCGTGGGTACCGTCGCCGGCGTTCACGATGCGGGCATCCACGTGGCGGCTGAGGAACACGCCCGCCCCGGGATCGGCATGGCGCATCACCACCATGTCCACTTTCATGGCCAGGATGTTGTTCACCGTATCCACCAGGGTTTCCCCTTTCTTGGTGCTGCTGGAACTGCTGCTGAAGTTGACCACGTCGGCGCTCAGGCGCTTTTCGGCCAGCTCGAAACTGATGCGGGTGCGCGTGCTGTTCTCGAAGAAGATGTTGGCCACGGTGATGTCGCGCAAGGACGGCACTTTCTTGATGGGCCTGGCCAGCACCTCCTTGAAGCCGTCCGCGGTGCGGAAGATCAGGTCCACATCGGCCAACGAGAGGTCGTCGATCCCCAGGAGGTGGCGGGCGCTCAACACTTCGATCATCGGCTTGTACGTTTGAGCAGCACCCGGTCGACCCCATCACTCTCCTTCCATTCCACTGTTACATGATGCCCGTCGATGCTGTCCACGTAGCGGCCCGTGAAGTCCGGCTGGATGGGCAGTTCACGGCTGAACCGGCGGTCGATGAAGACCATCAGTTCCACCGAGCGCGGGCGCCCGAATGCCAAGAGCGCGTCCAGTCCGGCACGGATGGTGCGCCCGGTGTAGAGCACATCGTCGATCAGCACCACGCGGCGGCCCTCCACGCTGAAATCCAGGTCGGTGGTGCCGGGTATGGCGGTGACGGACCGCTGGCGGAAATCGTCGCGGTGGAAGGTGATGTCCAGCTCACCATAGGCGATGTGCCGCTCGCCGGTGATGTGCAGCAATTCCTTGCGCAAGCGGCGCGCGAAGAACACGCCGCGGGGCTGCAGGCCGATCAGGGCCGTTTCCCCCAAGCTTCCGCGATCCTCGATCAATTGGTGGCACAGGCGCCGGACCGTCAGGTCGAAGGCCTCGCTCTCCAACAGTGTAAGGGACTGCATCGGCGGCGAAGATAACCGGGCGCCACCATGCCCTGGATCTTCGGCGCCCAACAGCCGGCGACCCTTGACCCGCGCCTACCGCATGCGCAAGGAACTCGCAACACCGGATGTCCGGTCGTACACGGTGATGATGCATTGAACAACGTGCCTCCTTCTCCCCTGCTCCCGCCTTCGGCCGCAGGCCGCCTGATCCCAGTTCCGGCCTGGCCCGGGGAATGCACGGACGATGTCCACCAGGTGGCTCCGCGCGGCAACGACCCGGCACGCCGATCTTCGCCGTGGAATTTCCGGTTCTTTGCACCATGGTTTCCCCACACCCCGAAAAACGGATCCTCTTGGTCTGCTTGGGCAACATTTGCCGTTCACCCATGGCCGAAGGACTGCTGCGCCACATGGCCCGTGAACGCGGTTTGGAGGTGTACACCGATTCGGCAGGCACGGGCCGCTCCCACCTGGGCCAAGCGCCCGACCCGCGGGCGCAGGCGGAGATGCTCAAGCACCGCTTGGACATCAGCGACCTGCGGGCACGCCTGTTCCATGGGTCCGATTACGAACGCTTCGACCTGCTGTTGGCCATGGACGGCACCAACCTGGCCGACATGCTCCGCCTGGCTCCCAACCCGGACCTGGCCGCAAAGGCCCGCTTGATCCTGGACTGGTCTTCCACCCACCCCGGCGGCGATGTGCCCGACCCTTGGTATGGCGGGCCGGAGGGCTTTGAATACGTACATGCGCTGCTCGAAGAGGCCATCGGGACCTTGCTCAACGACCTCCGCGATGAAGCCTGAAGGCACCTTGTACCTGCTGCCTGTATGGCTGGGGGAAGCGGGCGGGCCGGAACAGCTGCCCGCGGCGAATACCGCCGTGGCCGAGCAGCTGGACCTCTTCTTCTGCGAGGACGAGCGCACGGCGCGCCGGATGCTCCGCCGCATGTCCGCGGCGATCGACCTCAACGCCATAGAGCTGCGGTTGCTGGACAAGGACACCACCCCGGCCGAACTGGGGCAATACGCGAAGATGCTCGCAACAAGGGATGCAGCGGTGCTCAGTGAGGCCGGCATGCCCTGCATAGCCGACCCCGGTGCACGGCTGGTGGCCGAGGCACACCGAACGGGTGCGCGCGTGGTGCCGCTCGCGGGGCCTTCCTCCCTGCTGCTCGCCTTGGCGGCATCGGGCCTCAATGGCCAGCGGTTCTCCTTCCATGGCTACTTGCCGCGCGACCCGGGCCAGCGCCGTTCACACCTCAAACACCTGGAGCAACAGGCCCAGCGCACCGGCGCCGCGCAACTCTTCATTGAAACACCCTACCGCAATGAGGCCCTGCTGGCCGACCTCCTGGCCAGTTGCGCGGACCAGACCCGGCTTTGCCTGGCCATTGACCTGGGGCAACCCGGAGGCAGTGTGCACACCCGCACCTTGGCCCATTGGCGCAAAGCCGTGCCCTTGCTGGGAAAACGGCCCTGCGTGTTCATCCTCGGCCACGAAGGCCCCTGATCCTTTCATCCATCCATCCGACCTTAGCCCCCCTATCATCACCCCATGGAAGAAGGATATGTAAAGACCGGCATGGACAACGGCATCGCCACCGTCACCTTCCACCACCCCAAGAGCAACAGCTTGCCCGGCACGGTGCTGCGGGCCCTGGCGGAACAGATCACCAACGCGGGTGCCACGGCAGGCGTGCGTGTGATCGTGCTGCGCAGCGACGGCGACAAGGCCTTTTGCGCGGGGGCCAGTTTTGATGAACTGGCGGCCATCGGCACGGAAGCGGAAGGGCTGGACTTCTTCAACGGCTTTGCGTTGGTGATCAACGCGGTCCGCACGGTGCCCTGCCTGGTGCTGGGCCGTGTGCAGGCCAAGGCGGTGGGCGGCGGCGTAGGCCTGGCCGCGGCCGTTGACGTGTGCTATGCACATGAGCACGCCGCGCTCCGGTTGAGCGAATTGGCCATCGGGATCGGTCCGTTCGTGGTGGGCCCGGCCGTGGAGCGCAAAGTGGGCACCTCCGCCTTTGCCTTGATGAGCAGCACACCGGCGGCATGGCGCACAGCCCAGTGGGCGGAACAAAGGGGTTTGTACGCAGCTTGTTTCCCCACCATGGCTGAACTCGACGCAGCGGTGGACGGCCACGCCCGTGAGCTGGCCGCATACAGCCCCGAGGCCATGGCCGACCTCAAGCAGGTGCTATGGCGTGGAACCGGGGATTGGGCCACGCTGCTACCCGAACGGGCCGCCATCAGCGGCCGGTTGGTGCTCTCCGCGTTCACGCGCGGCGCCATCGCCGATTTCAAGCGGAAAACAGCCCAGCGCTGAACCGCCCAAGGCAACATTGCCCTCCCTTCCTCCGTAGGAACGCGGGTCCGGCCGTTGCCATTGTTGCAGCACGGCGGTCCGCATCGTGAAACAGTACTTCGCCTCCACCTCCCGCAAGGTCATGCTGCTGCTCTATGGAGCAGCGGTGATCATCGGCGTGGCCATCCTGGTGCAAAGCCACCGCGGCGGCAACAAGGCGGCGCAACAGCGGGCCATGGCCCGCCTCTCCGGCGTCGCGGGCACCTTGGCCGCGCAGCTCGACGGCAACCGCATCACTCGCCTGTTGAAGACGTACGATTCCAGGGGCATGCTGATCAAGAGCACCCAGGACGCCTGGTACTACGTGCTGCATGGTGCCTTGCGCCGCAGCGCCGATGCCGACGACCTGGACGCCCCCTTGACCGTGGTGGCCTATGACTCGCTGAAACAGGAACTCCAGACCGTGGTGACCTCTTTGGACAAACCCGCCCTGCGTGATGCCTACACCGGGCCCGGCGCCATGCGGGCCCGGCAATTCCTGCAAACCAACAGCAATACCACCGTGCGCACGATGGTCGCCGGGCATCTGGTGGCCTTGGCCCCGGTGGTGGACCGCAGCGGGCAGGTGGTGGGCGCCGTGCTGGCCTACACCACCTTGGCCCCGCTGGATACGGCCGCACAGCAGGATCTGCTGAAAGAAGTGGCCATCATGGTGCTGCTCTTTGCCTTGGTCGGCGTGCTGCTCTTCCGCCGCATCGGCCGGTTGGTGCGGCACGAGGAGCAGGACCACCAAAGGCTCCGGAAAAAACACACCGGCATTACCGACAGCATCGCCTATGCCAGCAAGATCCAAACGGCCCTGATCCCCCCGCCCGAACGGTTCCGTGGGCATTTCGACGACTTCTTCGTGCTCAACCGCCCGCGCGACCAGGTCAGCGGCGATTTCCATTGGTACCACCACATCAACGACCACGAATGCCTGGTGGCCGCCGCGGACTGCACCGGCCATGGACTGCCCGGCGCCATGCTCGCCGCCATTGCCTGCTCGCTGCTCAATGACCTGGGGCGTGAAATGGCCGCGCATGACCCCTCGGACATCCTCACCGAACTCAACCTGCGCATGATCCGCACCCTGCACCAGGAAGGCCACAACCGCACGGGCACCGGCGACGGCATGGACATCGCGCTTTGCCGCATCAACCGCCAAACCCGCCAGATCTTCTTCGCCGGTGCCTTGCGCCCCTTGTACTGGGTGCACCAAGGCAAGTTGGTGGTGATCAACGGGGACCGCCGGCCCGTGGGCGGATCCCACCATGGCACCGAACGGAAATTCACCACGCACCACATCGACTACCACGAAGGCGACAGCATCTACCTGTTCAGCGACGGTTACGTGGACCAGTTCGGCGGGCCCGATAAGCGCAAGTTCATGGCCCGCAGGCTCGATGACATCATCCAGGCCAACCACGGCAAGCCCATGGCCGCACAAGCCCAGGTGCTGGAACAAGCCTTCCTGGAATGGAAAGGCCCCCTGCCCCAAGTGGACGACGTGTGCATGCTCGGCATCGCCGTGTGAGCGCACCGCCCGGTGAAGCTGAGGCCGCCCTGCACCACGGGCCACTTGTCCAATTCCCTGGCGGCATGCCGCGGAGCCGCGTGGGCTATCGCGATGCCTTCCGTATCAAGGCCTCGTTCCCAAGCCGCACGGAGGGCATCGGAGGATCCCTTGCACGCCGCTCCGCGCGGCCATTCCACACGCCTTGGTGCGTGGCGAACGCCAGCCTTCTATATTTGGTCGCTCAACCCGCCAGAAAGGGTTGGATCCGAACAGCATGGCATCGAAAAGCGAGTTGATCGCCCGCATGGAAGAACTGCTCCAACAAACCGACGTGGAGGGTTCGGCCGAAGCAGTGGAGACCTTGAAGGAAACCTACGAGGCCTTGGTGGCTGCGGAGAAAGCAGAAGCTCAAGCAAGGGCTGCCGAAGCGGCCAGCGAGCAAGAAGCCGTGCCGGAACAGGAGGAAGAGGACCGCTCGGGCCCGCCCCCGGCGGCAATGCCCAAGATGGCCGCCGAACCCCAGCCCATCGAATCCGCCCCGCTCAACGATGAGTTGGACAAGCGGTTCAAGCAGCTGCTGGACGCGTTCAACACCAAGGTGAACGACATCCACCGCCGACGCCAGAAAGAGGAGCAGGACAACCTGTCGGCCAAGCAGCTGGTGATGGCCGAGCTGCGCGAGCTGATCGCCAACGAGGAGAACATCGGGAATGCGTTCCACCGGTTCAACGAGCTGGGTGAGCACTGGAAGCACATCGGCCCCATACCCCACCAGAGTTTCCGCGAACTACAGCAGGAATACAACCAGTTGCGCGAGGACTTCTTCTACCACATCCGCATTTACAAGGACCTGCGCGACCATGACCTGCGCAAGAACACGGCCCTGAAACAGGCCCTGGTGGCGGACATGGAAGCCGTACAACGCGTGGACACCGTGCGCGAGGCGGAAACCCTGGTGAAGGAATACCAGGACAAATGGCACCAGATCGGTCCGGTGGTGCGTGAAGACCGGGAAGCCGTGAACGAGGCCTTCTGGAACGCCACCCGTGCGGTGTACGACCGGATCAATGACCATTACAAGGCGCGCCGGGCGGAGCACGAAACCAACCTGGCCGCCAAAGAAGGCCTGGTCGAGAAAGCCAAGGAACTGGCCAAACAGGCGGAACAGGTCGCCGCCAGCGAGTGGAAGACGATCACCGACCAGGTCCTTGAACTGCAGCACACCTGGAAGAGCATCGGCTTTGCCACCAAGAAGGACAATGAGCGCGTGTGGCGCGATTTCCGCGAGGCCTGCAACACCTTCTTCGACCGCAAGAACGCGCACTATGCCTCGGTGAAAGTGCTGTTCAAGGCGGCGCGCGACAAGAAAGAGGCGCTGATCGGCCAGGCCGAGGCGCTCAAGGACAGCACGGCCTGGAAGCAAACAGCCGATAAGCTGAAGACCCTCCAACAACAATGGAAGGACGCTGGCCATGCCGGCCAGCGGGACGAGCACCGGCTGTGGACCCGTTTCCGTGAAGCCTGCGACGGGTTCTTCAAGGCCCGCAGCGCCAACTTTGAGCAACAGGACGCCGAGCAGGCCGAACATGCCAAGGCCAAGGAAGCGCTCATATCGGAGATCGAATCCTTCACCTTGAGCGGTGACCGGAATGCGGACATGGACCGGCTAAAGGCGTTCAGCCAGCGCTGGGTGAACGGAGGACGTGTTTCACCCAAGCAGTACGACAAGCTGAGCGCGCTTTACCGTACCGCGCTGGACAAGCAGTATGACCAGTTGAAGGTGAATGAAGGAGAGCGCCGCAAGATGTCCTTCCAGAACCGGCTCAACGAGATCACTTCCGCACCGGACGGCAAGGACCGCGTAGAACGCGAGAGCCGGTTCGTGAAGCGCAAGATCGAGGAACTGCAGGGCGAAGTGCGGCAGGGCGAGGAGAACATGGGCAAATTCAACTTCAAGAGCGCGGCAGGCGAGGCCATGCGCAAGGAGATGGAGAGATCCCTGGACCGCACCCGGCAAGAGATCGACCGCTTGAAAGAACAGCACAAACAATTGCTGGCCGAGCTGCGCGGGCCAACCGCGTCCGCACCCAAGGTGGCCAACAACGAGGCCGAGGGCTGACCCTTTGCACTTGGCCGCCAGCGGGCCATCACTTACGAACAAACCCCAAATACCAACTCAACATGGGCATGATGAAGGAGTTCAAGGAATTCGCGATGAAAGGCAATTTGGTCGATATGGCCGTTGCATTTGTCATGGGCGGTGCTTTCGGCAAAGTGACCTCCTCGTTCATCGACGGCATGGTGATGCCGTTGGTGGGCCAATTGACCGGTGGCGTGGACTTCAACAACAAGAAGTGGGTGCTTACCCAGGCGGTTTCCGAAGTGAAGGATACCGCCGGGACCGTGGTCACACCAGCCGTATCGGAAGTGGCCATCAAGTGGGGCACGTTCGTCACGGTGGCGATCGAATTCCTGGTGATCGCGTTCGTGATGTTCATGGTGATCAAAGCAGTGAACCGCATGAAGAAGGCCGAACCGCCCCCTGCGCCTGCCGGCCCCACCGACGACCAGAAGTTGCTGATGGAGATCCGCGACCTGCTGAAGAAGTAAGCACCCCCTCCTTCCATTGAAAAGCCCCGGTTGCCTGGGGCTTTCCTCTTTCATGTGCGGGTAGAGCCCCTGAACTTGAGGAGTGCCCCAGGGATCGGACTGCGGAAACGGCGAACGTATCTGTACGCGGCCTCCAGGTCCCGCAGATCCGGAGGTCACCGCAGGAACCGGTGTGTACCCGAGGCGGGGTCAAAGGCCACACCACTGCCACTGAACGCCCGGGCCAATTCGCCCGAGGCCATGGCCTCGGCCGGTGTGCCGTGCCAAGCGCCCTCGCCGCTGCGCAAGAGCACCAAACGATCGCACAGGTCCAAGGCCAGCTGCAGGTCGTGGGTGCTGAACAGGATGGCCTTGCCCTGCTGGTGTGCCTCGTTGCGCAGCATGCGCACCAAGGCGGCGCGGTTGGGCAGGTCCAGGAATGCGGTGGGCTCGTCCAACAACAGGACGGAGGTGTCCTGGGCGAGGGCACGGGCCAAGAGCACCTTCTGGCTCTCGCCGTCGCTGCATGTGCCGAGCAACCGGTGCCGCAAGTGCGCTGCACCGGTTTGTACCAGGGCCCGTTCCACGGCGGCGCGATCGTTGGGGGTGGTGCGCCCCCAGCGATCGGTCCAGGGATGCCTGCCCAAGCTCACCAGGGTCTCCACGTCAAGAATGCCGGCCGGAGGACGCCCCGTGAGCACTATGGCCATGTGCCGCGCACGGTCCGTGGCGGAAAGCGCATGCAGGTCCCCCCCGTGGAGGAGCACTTCCCCATGGATCGGCCGCTGAAGGCCGGCCAAGGTGCGCAGCAGGGTGCTCTTGCCGATGCCATTGATGCCCATCAGGGCCGTAAGGCTTGCGCCAGACAGCTGCATGTTGATCTGCTCCATCAGCACCTTGCCAGCATGGCCGATGGCCAAGGCCCGGGCTTGGAGAACGGGTTGCGCACAGCTCATCCCCGGCCCCAATTTCTTCCGGTCAACAAGACCCAGATCACCACCGGTGCGCCCAGGAGGCTGGTCACGGCGTTCAACGGCAAGCCGGCACCGGGCCAAGGCGCACGCACCACCAGGTCGCAGACCAGGGCCAGCACGGAGCCCAGGAGGATGGTGCCGGGCATCAGCAGCCGATGGTCGGCGGTGCGCAACAAGGCCCTGGCGACATGGGGTACGGCCAAGCCCAGAAAGGCAATGGGGCCGCAACACGCCGTGATGGTGGCTGCCAGCACACCCGTGGTCCAGATGGCCCTTCGGCGCATGCGCCCCACATCCACCCCGAGGCTGCGCGCGTGGTCGTCACCGATGAGCAACGCGTTCATGGGTTTCATCATGGAAAGCGACCCGAGCAGGCCCATGCCCACGGGCACCAACAGCCACGGCAACCGCGGCAGTGCCATGCCCGCGAAGGACCCCATGCCCCAGACCACAAAACCTTTGACCGCCCTGGCATCGCCAGCGACCTGCAGGATGCTCACCAATGCGGAGGCAAGGTAGCCCACCATCAATCCCAGGATCAACAGGGTGATGCCATCGCCCAAGCGCCGATCGGCCACGATGATCAGGAGCAGAACGGCCACGGCACCAACCAATGCCGCCAGCAACACCAAAAGGTCCTGCGCCCAGGGCACCAGGGCCCACACGGGCTGTGCCAGCATCACCACGGCCACGCCCAAGGCCGCCCCGCCGTTGATGCCCAGCACGCCGGGGCCGGCCAGGGGGTTGTGGAAGACCGTTTGCATGAGCAGACCTGCGGCCGCCAAGCCTGCGCCGGCAGCGGCGGCGGTGATCACCTGGGGCAGGCGCACCTGCACCACAATGACCTGGTGCGGCCCGGACAAGTTCCCCACCAGCGCGTTCCACACATCGGCCAGGGGTACTCCCACACTGCCCACCGCCAAGCCCAGCAAGGCCAAAACCAAGCCCAAGGCCAGCAACAGCAACAACCACCCGCCACGCCCAAGCATGCGGCAAACTTATTCGGTGCGGGCGATGGAGCCCGTGCCGGACCGTTGGAAGATCGGCAATCCGGACCTGTGGCCGATCTTTGCGCCCGAAATGAACGACCACACTTCCACGATCCAACGATTCCGCTGGGTGGCCTTGCTCGAAGGCCTCAGCTTCCTGGTGCTGCTTTTCATCGCCATGCCGTTGAAATACTGGGCGGACCTGCCGCTGCTGGTGAAATACGTGGGCTGGGCCCACGGCGTATTGTTCATCAGTTACATCGTGCTGGCGGTGCCCCTGTTCACCCGGGTGAAATGGCCCATGGACCGGATCTACGGGGTGGGCATCGCTTCGTTGCTGCCCTTCGGCACGTTCGTGATGGAACGCCGCTGGCTGCGCTGAGCAGCGTCGGGATCAAAGCGGTTCAAGGTGCGGGGAGGAGTCCTTCGGGCTTGAACTGGAGCATCACTGCGCTGCCATTGCTCCATCCATTCTCGGGGCCCAGCTTGGCCATGCGGAAATCCAGGTAGAGCGGCTGCTCCACTGGCTTGGCGTAGTGCGCGGGGAAGTCCTTGCCGGAGCGCATCAGGGCTTGGATGTAGTAAAGTGCCACATCATAGCCCAGGAACGCGTATTCACCGGGCTCATTGGCGTAGCGGGCCCGGTACGCCGCAATGAAGTTGTTCACCGCCGGTGAGGCCAGGTCTGCGTAGGCACTGGCCGGTACGTGCACGTGTAGCTTCACCATAGCCGCCACGTCCAAGGTGTTCAAAGTGGTCCAAGCATTCATGCCGTACACGGTAATGGCGTACTTGGGCGCCAAGGATGAAAATTTGCCCAGTACCGTGGTGATGAACTCCACATCCTCACTGGGCACCACCAGGATGTTGGGCCGGGAAGGATCCAGCTTGGCCACCACGGCGGAAACATCGCGGCGGTTGCAGGGCACCACCAGGAGGCTGTCCCGCAGTTTGCCGCTTTGGGGCAACAGGGCCTGCTTCAGCTCGCGGGCCACCAGGTCCTGCACTTCGCGTTCCTTGTAGATGTCCGGCTTGAGGAAGAGGATGTTCTCGCGCGCATGCTTGTCGGCCACCTGGCGGGCCATGTGCTTCAGCCGGTCCGCACGCCCGCTTACCGCCTTGCTCACCGTGGGATTGCCCAGGACCACCTTGTTGCTTTGCGGTACGGGACAGACCACGGGCACGTTCCCCGATACTTTCACCAGGCTCTCGATGGCGGCCCTGTGGAAGGGACCGATGTAGAGGTCCATCCCACGCACCTCATCGCTTTTGAACAACTTGGACCATTGCTCAGGCTTCATGCCCGTGTCGAACACGTACACGTCGGCATTGAGGCCACGCGCCTTGAGCGTGTCCAAGGCCAGGCCCAGGCCTGCGCGGAACTCCACGGCCGCTTCGGTGGCCGACCCGGAGCGGACCTCGTCCTCACCGGTGTTGGCCGAGTCGCTGGCGGTGAAAGGCAGCAACACGGCAATGCGGCGGTGCGCGGCAGGCACCGGCTTGGGTGCCATCGCGGCAGGGCCCGGTGAATCCACCGGCAGCGGCTCCGCTGGCTTGGGGATGCGCACATAGGTACCGGCCTTCAAGCCCTCGGGCAATCCGCCATTGGCCTCCCTGATCCGCTCCACGGGCAGGTTGAACTGCTTGCCCAGGGCGAACAGGGTTTCGCCGGGTTGCAACAGGTGGAACACGTCGTTGTCCGCTGTTGCCGGCTGCACCGCTGCTGGCGGTGCCGCCGTGCTGGTGGCCACTTGGATGTGCAGCACCATGCCGATGACAAGGCCGTGCTGCAGGTCGGGGTTCCACCGGCGCAGGTCTTCCTGCGCAACTCCGTAGCGCTTCGCAATGCCGTAGATGGTCTCTTTGCGGGCAACGGTATGCAGGAGTTGGCCTTGTTGCAGGGCGGGTGCGTTGCGGAGTTCCTTTTTGGACTGCTCCTTGACCGGGACCAGGAGCACTTGGCCCAGGCTGAGCCCTTCGGCAGCGCCTGGATTGGCGCCGGTGAGCGCCTCCAAGGGCACGGCATAGTGCCTGCTGAGGCCGAAGAGCGTTTCACCCTGCGCCACGGTGTGCGCGATGTACTTCGTGCCGTTCACCGTGCGCACCTCCTGGCCCACGGCCTGCGGGGCACACAAGCCCACGAAGACCAACGCCAGCAGGTATGCACGGATCATTCCCATTCGATGGTGGCCGGGGGCTTGCTGCTGATGTCGTACACCACGCGGTTCACGCCCTTCACCTTGTTGATGATGCTGTTCGAGATCCGTGCCAGAAGCTCGTAGGGCAGGTGGCACCAGTCGGCCGTCATGCCGTCCGTGCTTGAAACGGCGCGCAACGCCACGGCATTCTCGTAGGTGCGCTCATCCCCCATAACGCCCACGCTGCGCACCGGCAGCAGGATGGCCCCGGCCTGCCACACCTGGTCGTACTGTCCGGCGGTGCGCAGTTCCTGGATGAAGATGTGGTCCACGTCCTGTAACAAGGCCACCTTCTCGGCAGTGACCTCTCCCAGGATGCGGATGGCCAGGCCCGGGCCGGGGAACGGGTGGCGGCCGAGGATGGCGGGATCGAGGCCCAGGGAGCGCCCCACGCGGCGCACCTCATCCTTGAAGAGGGAACGCAGGGGTTCCACTACTTTGAGGTTCATGCGCTCGGGCAAGCCGCCCACATTGTGGTGGCTCTTGATGGTGACGCTGGGGCCCTTCACGCTGACACTTTCGATCACATCCGGATAGATGGTGCCTTGGCCGAGCCATTTTACGCCCCGGATGCGCTTGGCCTCCACATCGAACACTTCAATGAAGGTGCGGCCGATGGCCTTGCGCTTGGCTTCAGGCTCTTCCAACCCTTTGAGGGCCGCAAGGAAGCGGTCGCGCGCATCCACGCCCACCACGTTGAGGCCCATGCCGCGGTAACCTTCGAGCACCTGGTCGTACTCACCCTTGCGCAGCAGGCCATGGTCCACGAAGATGCAATGCAGGCGGTCGCCGATGGCGCGCTGCAGGAGCATGGCCGCCACGGAGCTGTCCACACCGCCGCTGAGCGCCAGCACCACTTGGTCCTGGCCCAATTGGTCTTGCAGGGCCTCCACGGTCTCTTCCACGAAGGCCGCCGGGGAATGGTCGGCCGTGCAGCCGCATATGCCGATGATGAAGTTGCGCAGCAGACGGGTGCCATCGGTGCTGTGGAACACCTCCGGATGGAACTGCACACCGTAGGTCTCCTCTCCTTTGATGCGGAAGGCGGCCACGGGCACGGCACGGGTGCCGGCCAGCACCTCCATGCGGTCCGATCCCGCATGGATGCTGTCGCCATGGCTCATCCACACCTGGGTGCCCACATGGATGTCCGTGAACAAGGGTTGCTGCACGAAGATGTTGTCCAGCAACGCCCGGCCATACTCACGGGTGGTGCTGCGCACCACTTCGCCACCGGCACGCTTGGCCAGCAGCTGGGCCCCGTAGCAAACCCCCAGCACGGGCAGCTTGCCTTGGAAGCCACGCAGGTCCGTGTCGGGCGCCCCTTCATCAAACACCGAAGCGGGGCTGCCGCTGAGGATGACACCCTTGACGGTGGGGTCATTCGCGAAGGTGGCGGCCGCATGGAACGGGTGGATCTCGCAATACACGTCCAGCTCACGTACGCGGCGTGCCAACAGTTGCGTGTACTGCGAACCGTGGTCGAGGATGAGGATCTTGGAATGCAAAGGGTGTGGAATTGGGAGGCCAAAGGTATTTCCCGGGGGGGAACGGACATCGGTCTGCACGACCGGGGAAAATCCGTGCACCTGACGGTCCGTTCAATCATGGATGTTGGACCACCGGACGCACAGGGAACAGGAAGGACGATCGCCTCCGGGCCCACGCACAAATCATTGGCGGGCCCACGGCCTCTGCCGGGGCGGGTCCATCCAGGGCCGGAAATCAATCGGAATCCGCGCCCGCAGGGCGCGTGCTGGCCGATAGCCCAAGGACCCGGGTGTGGCGCGGCCTTCCCGGTCACTACTTCACGCCCCGCTCCACAAAGCTGATGATCTCGGTGGCGATATCGGTGCCCGTGGCGGCTTCAATGCCCTCGAGGCCGGGCGAGGCATTGACTTCAATGACCAACGGGCCACGCGCGCTCTGCAGCAGGTCCACCCCGGCCACGCGCAAGCCCAGCGCCCTGGCCGCATGGATGGCCATTTCCTCCTGCTCAGGGGTGAGTTGGATCAGCTCGGCTTTGCCGCCGCGGTGCAGGTTGCTGCGGAACTCCCCTTCCTTGCCGGTGCGGCGCATGGCGCCAACGATGGTGCCGTCCACCACAAAGGCACGGATGTCCTCGCTGCGGGCTTCCTTGATGTACTCCTGCACGATCACCCGGGCCTTGAGGGTATTGAACGCCTCCAGCACGGCGATGGCCGCCTTTTTGGATTCGGCCAGCACCACCCCCAGGCCTTGGGTGCCTTCCAACAACTTGATGATGCAGGGGGCGCCGCCGACGCGTTCCACGGCCACGGCCACGTCCTTGCTGTAGTTGGTGAACACGGTCCGGGGCATGTCCACGCCGGCCTTGCTGAGGATCTGCAGGCTGCGGAGCTTGTCGCGGCTGCGCACCAAGGACTGGCTTTCCACGGTGGTGAACACCTTCATGGCCTCGAACTGGCGCACCACCGCCGCGCCATAAAAGGTGACGCTGGCACCGATCCGCGGGATGATGGCATCCACACCTTCCAGGCGCTGCCCTCCGTACATCACATGAGGGTCCTTGCGGGCGATCACCAGGTCGCACTTCACATGGTCCACCACGCTCACCTCATGGCCACGGGCGCGGCCGGCCTCCACGATGCGGCGGGTGGAATACAGCTTTCCGCTGCGTGAGAGGACCAGGATCTTCATGCGGGAAGGGAAGGACGGCAAAACTAACCGCCTGCCTGCCTGGTTTTCCCGAGCCCTGAACCTTTACGCGGCCACGGCTCCGGACGCTTGAAGGAAGCGCGTGTGCAGCACGGCTCCTGGCCGCACACAGGCCAACGGGGCGCCTTGGACAGCGTATGCACGAAATCATCGCGGCCGAAAGGCCCGGCCCTATCTGCGGGCGGCCATGGCTATTTTGCCGCCTTGAACACCATGGCCATGCGGGAACTCCATGCCCAGATGCAGCAACGCCCGCTGTATTGGCTCACACTGATCGCGCTCGTACCCCGCTTGTTGGCCGCCTTCTTCTCCGGGGGGTACTTCGCCCACGACGACCACTTCCTGATGATCGAAGCAGCCCAAAGCTGGGTGGACGGCCATGACTACAACCGTTGGCTGCCCTGGAACCAAAGCGGTACCCCGCAGCCCACCGGGCACATGATGCTCTACCCGGGCTTCCACTACCTGCTCTTCAAGCTCTGCACCCTGCTGGGCCTCACCGACCCCTCTTGGAAGATGGTCGTGGTGCGCTTGCTCCACGCGGGTTGGAGCCTGATCGCCGTACGGACAGGCTACCGGCTCGCCCTGCGCCTCTCCAACCCCGGCACGGCCTGGCGTTGTGGCCTGTTGCTCGCCTTGTTCTTCTTCATGCCCTTCCTTTCAGTGCGCAACCTGGTGGAAACCGTGGCCATACCGCCGCTGATGTTGTGCGCGTGGTGGTTGGTGCGCAGCGGGGACAAACCCACGGGAAGGGATGTGCTGATCGCCGGGATGTTCGCGGGCCTGGCCGTGGACCTTCGCTTCCAAACCCTCTTCTTCGCCGCCGGTGCAGGTCTTGCCCTGCTCATGCAGCGCAATGTGCGCGGTGCGGTGCTGTTCGGCGTGGGGCTGCTGCTCCCCATTGTGCTGGTGCAAGGCCTCGTGGACCTGGCGATCTGGGGGCGGCCGTTCGCCGAAATGACCGAGTATGTGCGTTACAACCTGGCCAATTCCACCACCTACTTCGACCAGCCTTGGTACAACTACTTGTTGGTGCTCGGCGGGGTGTTCATCCCTCCCTTTTCCCTGGCCGTGTTGTTCGGGTTCTTCAAGCGCCCCAAGCCCCTGCTGATCTGGCTGCCGGTGTTCAGCTTCCTGTTCTTCCATTCCCTGTTCCCCAACAAACAGGAGCGCTTCATCCTTTCCATCGTCCCGCTGGTGCTGGTGCTTGGCTTCACGGCCTGGGAAACCTTCCGGGAGCGCAGCCCGTGGTGGCAGGCACGCCGCAAGCTGTGGCAAGGTGTGATGACCTGGACCTGGGCCTTCAACCTGCTGCTGCTGGTGCCGCTCACCTTCAGCTACAGCAAACGCGAACGCGTGGAGGCGATGTTGATGCTGCGGGGCACGGATGTACGGGGGATCATCGTGGAGGACACCGCCGAACAGGACCCGCCCATGCTGCCGCAGTTCTATTTGGGCCGGTGGGAGGTGGCACAGCAGGTGCTGACGGATCCCCAAGCGGACATCCGGGCGATGGCCACGGCCCCCGGGCCGGAGCACCGCCCGAACGTGGTGCTCTTCATCGGCACGGAAGACCTGGATGCCCGGCTCGCCAGGATGCAGGCGGCCTTGGGTCCCATGCATCCGATCGGCCGCGCGGAACCCGGGCTGCTGGACCGCGTGGTGCACTGGCTGAACCCGGTGAACCGCAATGAGACCATTTCACTCTACGGCCTAGGGCCGCGCTGAACAGCCTGCGCGACCGTTACCGGTGCCCCTGGGCCAAAGCATCTTACGCGCGCCTGCCGGCACCTGCATGCAGTGCCCGGAACCAGGGACCCGCAGGGATCCTCATGCATCAAGAAGGGCCATTGCATCTGTTTCGATGAAGACCCCGCCGTGCTGCAGCGTGGTTCGTGTTTGGGAGCACCCCGCGCCGGCATGGCGCGTGGAATACGGAGGCCCAGCCCGGGGGCCGGTGCCTTTCAACGGCGCGAAGTACTTTCGCGCCCCCCGATACTGCCCATGATACCGTTGGAAAGCCTTGATTTCTCCATTTTCCTCACCACCCAAGGCTGGGTGCAACTGCTCACCCTCACGGCCCTGGAGATCGTACTGGGAATCGACAACATCGTTATGATCAGCATCCTCAGCGGGGAGCTGCCCCAGGCCAACCAGGCCAAGGCGCGCCGCATGGGATTGGCCTTCGCGTTGATCACGCGCATCCTGCTGCTGCTCACCCTCAGCTGGATCATGCACCTGGTGGAACCCTTGTTCCATCTGGGATCGTTGGCGGTCACCGGCAAGGACCTGGTGTTGATCACCGGGGGCCTGTTCCTGATCTGGAAGGCCAGCATGGAGATCTGGCACAAGGTGGAATTCGTAAAGGAGAAGGAAGGAGAGAACCGGGCGCGCGCCTCGGTGTTCATGGTGGTGTTCCAGATCGTGCTGATGGACATCGTGTTCTCTTTGGACTCGGTGATCACGGCCGTGGGCATGAGCAACCAGTTGCTGATCATGGTGCTGGCCGTGGTGATCGCGGTGATCATCATGCTGGTGGCCGCGGAGCTGATCAGCGACTTCGTGAACCGCCATGCCACGGTGAAGGTGCTGGCCCTGGTGTTCCTGGCCATGGTGGGCGTGGTGCTCCTGCTGGACGGCTTCGGCGTCCACATCGACAAGAACTACCTCTATGCCGCCATGGGCTTCTGCACCTTGGTGGAACTGCTCAACCTGCGCATGCGCAAGAACGCCAAGCGCCTGGGCAAGGAGGAATAGGAGCGTTACGGCAACACCTGGGTGCGTACCGCGGTGGGCGTGCCGCCCAGCACGGAAATGATCCGGTCGCGGTCATTCCCCGCATTGGTGTACTTGGTGGCACCGTCCAAATTGATATCCTCCCTGGCATAGCCCGGGACCACGGTGGTGGTTGAGCCCCCCCCGATGCGGAGCAGGACCGCATCGCGGTCATTGGCCGGCCCGGTATAGCTCACCTGTCCATCGCCATTGGCATCACCGGCGCGCAGGCAGCGTGTGTTGCCCACCTGCACGGTGGCATTGTTTCCACCTTGCAGGGGCATGCTGCCATCGGTGAAGTCCATCGTGGTGGGTATTGCGGTGAGTGATCCGGGGGTGGCGGTGATGATGCCCAAATGATTGCGATGCCTTACCGCCACGTAGTAGTTGCTGGCGGGCATTCCATGGAACTCCACGGCGCCCACGCCGTCCACGCCCACCACCTGGCCATCGCTGCGCAACAGGGCCGCGCGGCTGGCGAGCACCAGGGCCGGGTCGTTCTTGTGCCGTAGTTCCACGAGCAACCAGTCCACGATCGCCCGGGGCCCGGCCACGGCAAGCACATCCGGATCGGTGGTTTCGCCGCCTCCGTTGCCGGCCATGGCATACCCCAGGCCCGTATAGGGTTCGGCCAGGGGAAGCAGGCCGGTGCTGCTCAACGATGCGGTCATCAGGCCGGCCGCCTGTACATAGGGGCCTTGCAGCATCACCTTGGGCCTCACCGCCACGAACGGCTGGGCCCCGTTGGGGTCATATCCGTCCAAGGCCGTGGTGGTGTTGGCGGGGTCCAGCCAATCGCGCAGGCGTGAACCGGCGTTGGTGCCGCCGTTCCAATTGAAGCTGAACTTGGAGGCGAAGGCGGTGTCGGTGGTGGCCGTGGCACAGGTCATGCCACCGCCCACCATATGGCCCACCAAGCGCTTGTTCTGGTCGAACAACGGGGCACCGCTTGCACCCGCTTCCAGGATGCCATTGAACCAGCGGCTCGCCCAACAGGGCACCTCTTCCTCCTCCAAGGCGGCCGAGGTGGCCGGCGTGTTGTAGAAGCCGATTTTCTTCACGTCCGACAAGGGGTTGAGGATGGCCGCACCGCTTTGTGGCGCATTGCCGCCGCGGTCCCAGCCGGCGTAGTAGGCGTTGAAGGCAGGGGGCGGCGTGTCGAAAAGCTCCATCAGGCAGAAATCGCCGTGGTAGAGGACCGCCCGCCTGACGCTGCCCGTGAGCGATTGCATGGTCTGCCCGGTATCAACGGAACAAGTGGGGCTTTGGTAATTGAAGTAGTACACCCATTGGCTTTCGGAAGGCACGTAGCAGTGGTTGGCGATGAGCACGTAGGGCTTCCCGTCCTGGAGGGTGTTGTTCAGCAGGGTGCCGTTGCAGGTATGGCCCTCCGGCGTCATGAACCAGACTACCGCGCGGCTTTGGTCCTGCCAGTCGGCGGCCACGGGGCAGGCCACGTTGTTGTGGCAGGGGGAGCTGGGGTAGCCGGGATAGAAGTCACGCTGTGCCGCCTGGGCCGCCGGAAAGATGCTGCGCCAAGCATGTGTGACGTGCGACACCCGGATGGCCGCGGGTGGGGCACCGGCCGGTTCCTGGTATTCGACGGTGATGGCATCGCCCGGCAGGAAGGCCGTGGCAAACCGGCCATCCGGCAGCTGATCAGCCTGGGTGAAGGCCCCGAGGAAAGTGGTGCGTGCCGCATTGTAGAGGAACAGGCGCCCGCCCCACGGCAAAGCGAGTTCGCTGAACTGCATGCTCATCATCATCGCGCCTTCGCTGTGCACGGTGAAACGGCACACCCTGCCCCCACTTGGCAGGTGTGACCAGTGGCCTTCGGCGATCATGTCCACACCCACGTCCCTGCGTGTGCCGAACCGGTATCCGCGCGGCGCACCGGCGGTGTCCGCCGCCGCTTCGGTGGCGGCTGGGTCCACCGGCCCCAAGTGCAGATCGGCCACCATGGCGGCCGGATGAGCAGAGGGATCCCAGTTGAGCGGGGTTCCACCAAGGGGAAGTTGAGCGTTCACCTCCACGACGGCCAGCAACAACAACGCGGCAATGATCCTCATCCCGGTAAAGTTACGGCTGGCGATCGGTGGACCTTCCGCAGGCGTGCTCAATGGGCCGTGATCACAAAGGTGGTGCGCCGGTTGAGGGCACGGCCGGCCTCGCTGCCGTTGTCGGCCATGGGCACGGTGGGGCCGAACCCCTTGCTGGTGAGCCGCGCCGCGCCGATCCCGAGCGTCACCAGGTGTTCCAGCACGTTGGCGGCCCTGTCGCGGCTCAGGGCCATGTTGGCTTCCAAGTCCCCCACATTGTC
The DNA here is from genome assembly GCA_018057455.1 of Flavobacteriales bacterium. Classification (GTDB taxonomy): domain Bacteria; phylum Bacteroidota; class Bacteroidia; order Flavobacteriales_F; family PHOS-HE28; genus PHOS-HE28. The sequence continues at coordinate 38,185 of JAGPDT010000024.1, forward strand.
CGTGTGGCCCTGCAGTTCGATGCGCACCTTGGGATTATCCATCAAGAAGGTGGCCAACTCGGCCAGGATGAAGCGGCTGGCGCCGGTGATCTCCGCGCTGTTGGTGGCAAAGCGGATGTCGTTCACCTTGTAGTTGCGGCCCGTCTCGATTTTTTCCAGCTGCATGTCCACGTGGGCCACGCCTCCCCGCACGGTGTCTTCCAGGCTGAACGAGCGGCTGTCGAAGACGTGGTCGGGCTTTTTCACGGTGACGATCACGTCGGAGCCCGGTTGCAGGCGCAGTACGGCGGCGTATTTGCCGTCGTTGGGGTCCACATTGAGCATTTCGGTCTTGCGGGTGTCCATGTAGGTAATGGAGACCGTGGCATCCTTCACGGCCTTGCCCAACTCATCCTTCACTTCGCCTTTCACGATCGTGATTTCCTGGGGGCGGGCCTCTTTGGGCAGATCGAACCCGTAGATGTCCAACCCGCCGGGCCCTTTGAAGCGGCTGCTTGCGAAATAGGCGGTCCGTCCATCGGCACTGACGATCAAGCCGTGCTCATCCTGCGGGGTGTTGATGGGATTGCCCAGGTTCTTGGGCGTTGTCCAGCCTTCGTTTTCCGCCAGGCGGCTGTAGAAGATGTCATAGCCCCCGATGCCGCGGTGGCCGGTGCCCAGCTGTTCGTTGCCGTGTTCATCGCGCGGGGGCCGCGCGGCGAAGTAGAGCGTTCGGCTGTCGCTGTGCATGAAGGGTGCCTTTTCATCACCTGCCGTATTGATGGGCGCGGGCAAGGGTTGGGCCGGGGCCCATTCGCCCTTTTCGTTGCGCTCGCTGGAGTAGATGTCCGTGCCTTGGCTGTTGCGCCGCAGGGTGGCGAAGAACAAGGTCCTGCCATCCGAGCTGAGCGAAGGTTGGCTCTCCCAACCATCCTCGGTGTTGATGGCCGGCCCCAGGTTGTTGAGTTCGCTCCAGGTGAAGGTCTGCTTGCCCGAGCTGAAATCCACATGGGTGGTGTAGTGCGTGCTGTAGATATCGCAGTTCTTGTAGCCGGCGTCCACGGGCCTGCACACGGTGACAAAGAGTTCCTTGTTGTTGAGGCTGACGGTGACGCCGCCGTAGCTGTCGCCCGTGTTGAAGGGCGGCGGCAACGGGTGGCCTCCGCCGAAATCGGCCTGCACGGATGCGCGCCTGGCCTCCGTAAGTTCCTCCACGTCGCGGGGGAACCGGTCGCCGAGCGCTTGGCGTTTGCTCATGCGGGTGAAGAAAAGGAGCTCATTGTCCGGCGAGAACATGGGCAGGTATTCATCGGCAGGGGTATCCACGCCATGGAGCGGAGTGGGTGCCATGGGCGCTTTGTCGCGGTAGAAATCGCGATAAAACGCCAGCTCGGGCAGGATGCGTTCCACCTCGCCCATCATGCGGCCGTGCTCGTCGGCGGCATCGCCCCCGGCCGTTTGCGGCAGGTCCTGGAAGTGCTGGAAGGCCTGTGCGGCCCCGGCATACTGCTCCTGGGCATAGTAGATGGAACCGAGGTAGTAGTACAGCTCCGTGCGCTGTTGCGGGCAGGTCTGCTGGTACTGCTCAAGGTATTGCAGGCCGGCGGCAAAGCTGCCCGCCCCGGACCTGGCCCGCAGAAAGGCGCTTTCCCCGGTGCGGAAGAGGCATTCGGCGCAGTCGGGCTGCTCATCCAACAGGGCCTTCAGTTTCTGGTGGCGCTCGGTGGGGTTACGGGCGTCCATGGCCTCTTCCAGGCGTTTGCCCACCTTCTTGTCGGCCGGTGGTCCGCAGGGATCGCCTTCCCTATCCTGCCCGGATGCCGCCGTGCCCAGCACGCTCAATAGCAACAGGCAGGCGGTTTTCAGCAAGCCCGGTAGGGCCAACCTGCTCTCCTCACGTTCCATGGGATCAAACGCCGGGTCCGCGATGCACTTCATCGCCCTGTTCACTTCACCGTGGTATCCGTGGCCTCCGCTTTGGCAATGAGGGCGTCACCCTGCTTGCGGGCCAGGTCCACCAGCCCATCGGCGCGTTTGTCCGCCTCCGCAATGAACTGCCTCTCCTTGTCATCGGCGGCCTTTTTCGCCTTGTCGGCCGCCACCTTGGCCGCGGCTTTGGCCAAGGGGTTGTTGGCCTGGTTGACCAGGTCGTCCGCGGCCTTGTACCCTTGGGCCTTCACGTTGGCCGCCTCGCTGCGCGCCCTGGCCTTGATGTCGTTGGCCTGTTTCTGGGCCTCGGCCAACAGGCGAGCGGCTTCTTCGCGGGCCTTGGCGATGGCTTCCTCCTTGGCTTTGCCGATCTGCTGGTTGACCTGTTCCTTCACTTCTTCCTTGATGGTCTCCTTCACGTTCCCGCCCCCGGCGAACACCGGTTTCACCACGGGCTTTTCCACGGTGCCGGTGATCTTGGCGGTGAGGTCCAATTCCTTGGGCAATTGGGTATCGGTGCCCAAGGTGCGGTTGATCTGGCCCAGGAGACCGCCCACCAGCTGGCCGGCATCAGCGCCGAACATGTCCGTGGGCACCTTGGTCTTGAGGGTGTAGTCGATGGCATGGTCCGCAAAGGCCGTACTGCCGGCCACATGGGCCGTGAGGCGATCGATCTTCACCTGGAACGGCTTGGTGATCATCTTGCCGTCCTGGATGTCGTAGCTGAAGTCCATGTCCTGGACGTTCGCCGTGGCCAGTTGGGGCATTTTCAGCACGTTGGCCGCTTCCTGCAGGGGCTTGAAGCCCGACAAGGCGATGTTCTTGGTCTTGAGCACACCCTGGCCCGCCAGGCTGGCCATCACCGGCGCCATCTGCGGGTCCAGCGTTCCGGCCAAGGCCAAGGTGGTGGTTACGCGCCCTGTGCAATACTTGGCCACCGGGGCCATCTCCTGCACCATTTCCACGTTGTCCACCAACTTCTTGATGTCGACGTCGCTCACCTTGAGGTCCATGTTGAACTTGGGGGCCGCCTGGTCCCGGGTGTCGTAAGAGCCGTCCATGCCCATTCGGCCGTCGAAGATGTTGAAGCCCATGCCACGGAGGTCCACACGCTGGTCGTGCACGTGCAGTTTGCCGGCGGCGTTGGCCAGGACGAGGTTTTCATACAGCACTTCCTTCACGGCGGCGGTGAGGGTGAAGTCGATGTTCCGCGGCACTTCGATGATACCTGCCGCGGCGCTATCGGTGGTGGCCGCGGCGGCGGTGGAGCCCGCATCGGCCGGGCCCATCAGTTCGTTGAGGTCGAACCGGTTGCTTTTCACATCGAAGGCCCCGGTGAGGGTGCTGTCCTTGAGCCACCATTGCAGGTAGTTGTCCATGCGTCCGCTGGCCTGCACGTCGCTCTTGCCCACGCTGCCGGTGAAGTTGGTGAGTGCCAGGAATCGCGGGCTGAAGTCGAAGATGAGCGAGCGGATGTCCACCGGGTACGGCAGGGAATCGCTACGGTAGTTCATGCCGCTGAGCGCGAGCTGGCCTTCGGCCTTGAATTGCTCGAAGCGTTGGGCTTCCACATCGCTCATGCGGCCGGCCATGCGCACATCGGCCACCACCTTGCCGGTGAGGGCATCCCCCTTGGTCATGGGCACCACCTTGTTCACGTTGGCCAGGTCGATGTCGGCTTTCAGGGCCGCATCCACGTTGGGATCGCTGATGGGCGTGGAGAGGTGCATGCGTGCTTCCACGGGGTTGCCCGCGAGCTTCAGGGCGAACCGTTTGAGGTCCACTACCATGCCGTCCAGGTCCTTGCCTTGCGGACTTTGGATGATGCAATCCACGAAGATGGCCTCCATGCTGGCGGGCAGGTCGGGGTATTTGAAGCGGCCGTTGTCCACGTTGATGTTCACGCCGAAGCCCGGCGAGGTCTGTTCATTGTAGGTGCCTTTCACGTAGCCCGAGAAGGCGGCCTTACCGGAGAGGTCCACACCCTTGAGGTCGGAGGCAAATTCCGCAGGTACCAATGAGAGCAGCGTACCGATGTCGCTCTTCTTCATGTTCCAGGTGAGGTCCATGTCGATGTCGTCCGCAGGCATGGCCAACCATCCGTCCAGGCCGAGCTCGAGTTGGTTCACCAGGATGTTGTTGTCCTTGAAGGTGAATTTCATGTGGGGCAGGTCCATGTCGATGTCGGCCTGCAGGTTGGCCTTGGCGTTGCGCAGGTATTTCACGCCATCGTAGGCCACGGTGGTCCGTTCCACGGTGGTGTTGGTGCTGAGGGTGAAGAGGTCCTGGGTGAAGTCGCCCTTGCCGGTGTGCTCCACGTCCTGGAGGTCCATCATTATCGGCAGGCTCTCGTCATCGTACATAATGTGCCCCTTGGTGATGCTGTACTGCTTGAGGGCCACGTTGAACCGTGTGGTGGCGGTGTCCTCGGGCAACTCGGCCGTGGTGCTGTCGGGCATGGCGATGTCCCAGTTGGCGCGGCCGTCCTGGAGCACCTTGATGTGGATGACCGGTTCCACCAAAGCCACCTCCCTGATCTTGATCTGGTCGCTGAAGAGGCTCATGGTGGCGATGGTGGCGCGGACCTCACCGAGGTCGGCCAGGCAAACCCCTTCGAAGGGCGCCTTGTTGCACACCTTCACATTCTTCACTTCCACGCTGGCATTGGGAAAGCTGCGCAACAGGCTAATGTCCCAATCGCCCCAATCCACCGTGGCGTTGATGCTCTTGTTCACCTGTTCCTTCACGGCCGCCTCGATCTTGTCCTTGTACAGCACCGGGATGAGCACGGCGGCCACCAGCAGCAATACGATAAGGATACCGAACACGAGCAGGATACGCTTGGTCCACTTGGCCATGGGATGCTTGGGGGGAAGTTGAATTCAATGAGGGAACGTGTGGTGCATGCAAGAACCGTGCACTTGGGGCACCGGGTGCAAAGATCAGCTTTTCGGGGTTTGGCATGAACGGTGGGGATGATACCTGCCCACGCGGGCGCACCTTCCGACCCACGCGGTCCATCGGGGCCGATGTGCTCCCGGACCACCTTGGACAAGTGCTGGAGCAACGACTGTACCGGGTATTGAGGGCAACTGCCCCGGTAGGGGGCCGGACCGAGGGCCTACTCCTTATGACGTAGGGAATTGCCCACAGGGCCTGGTTCGTAGGTGGCAGTACGTAGGGAATGCCGCCCATCGAACCCTTCCATACGCTCAGACCTCCCCGCACTTACGGCAATATCACCGATCGCCCCGTGCGGGTATGAACATGAGGGGAGCCCAAGGCCACCCGCACCATATACGTGCCCGGTGCCAATGCCCTCGCAGTCAAGGTACAGCTGGAACTTCCCGCAGGCCAAGGTTCTTGCAGCACCACGCGCCCGCTGGCATCGTGTACGGTGGCTTCGAGTGCCTCAGCCACCGGTACCCCCTCGATGTTTCCACAGGGTCACCACTTGGGGACCCTGCGGAAACATCCGTTCTTCATGGCAGTACGATCATCTTGCCGGTGTAGGTGTCCGTTCCGCTGGCAGAGGCCCTCGAAGCCAGGGGAACGGCCACCCGCACCACGTAGGTGCCCGGCGCCAGCAGGCCAGCCTGCAGCGTGTGCGTAAACGTGCCGTCAGGCCACTCCTCCCGCAGCACCACCCGCCCGCTGGCATCGTGTATGCTGAGTATGGCCCGCTTGGGAACCTCGTCTACGGATAGTTGCACCGCCCCGCCATGGCTGGGGTTGGGCGCGATATGCAGTGTGGCCGATCGTGCCGGCTGCTCGTTGATGCCCACGTTCAAGCCGTACAATTTGCTCAGTAGCCGCTGGCTGGGGTCGTTGGTGGCACCATCATCGTAGCCGCGATAGTAGCCGTAGATATAGTAGCCGCCATCCTGGGCGGGTTCGATGCCCAATATGCCCTGGTAGTAATCATTGTAGGGATAGCTGAAATAGCCTCCGCAACCGCTCCCTTCAAAATAACCCGGCAGCAGGTTGCCCGCCGTGTCGAGCATGGCAATGCCGCCGTGGTCTTCGCCATTGATGCGGTCGAAGGTACCCGTGACCGCCAGGAGGCCCTCGCCGATGGGTTCCACGTCTTGTACCATGGCCGACCAGAAGCCGTAGGTCACCTCAAACCATTGTTGGTTGTTGAAGGTGGGGTCCAACTGCCCATTGGGAAGCAAACGCACCAAGCAGGTCCAGGGCACCATATCGGCAAAGTGGAAGCGCCCATAGGCCAGCACCTTTCCGCCGGGCTGTGGTAGGAAACCGTAACTCTCTATCCACCCATCCAGGTCCGGCACGTGGAAGCTGGTGTCCAGGGCGCCATCGTCATGCACCCGGAAGATGGGTTCCACGGGTACGCCTTCGAACAAACCCGAACCACCACTGCACATGAATTTGCCATCAGGCAGTTGTTTGATGTGCTCCAAAGCACCGTTACCGCTATTGGAAATTCGTCTGTGGATGCGCGTGGTGTCCAAACTGCCATCGCTGTTCCGCCACAACAAACCGTATCCCCATCCCACGAATCCGCGTACCGAGTCTTGAATGGAGTAATTACCTGCTTGTAGTAATCGACCGTCAGGAAACACATGATAGTCACCACCTACGCCACCACCGCTCATCGGTTGCATATGTGCCATGAAGGCGCTGTCCCAACCGCCATCCATCCATAGCCGTTGGATGGTATGACTGTTCTGAACATAGAACTGATCGCCCCATGGAACCATCTTACCACCCATGTAGAAATACCAATCCAATGCTGGGATGTCGGACGGACTGGGGATTATTGACCCGTTTGGCTCCAACAATAAACCCGAGCACTGAATATCCCAACTTGGGTATTGCATAATGCCCGAGACGATGATTTTCCCATCGGGTCGTTCAAGCACATCCCCCACGGCGATGCCTTGGGGATCAAAATGAAAGCCGGGGTCCAGTTGGAACGGCTGCTGGGCAGCCGTTGCGGTGGCGGCCAGTAGGGCCGCCACGGCAAGGTTGCGCAGGTTCATGGTTTCACAACGAGTTTTGCGGTGCTCAAGGAAGCACCGTGGTTCATGAGTTCCACGGTATAAGTGCCGGGTGCCACGGCGCGCGTATCCCACACGG
>JAGPDT010000124.1 GCA_018057455.1 Flavobacteriales bacterium
TTAGCTTCGCGGCGCAACCCTTGCCAATCTCCTTCCGCCGGTGGCGATATGAACGATGAGCGAAGAACTGGATGATCAACTGAACGGCGAGGAGGCGCCCAACGAACCCGAGCAAGGCGCCACCCCTGAGGGCGTTCCCGGCACGGGCCAAGCGGGCACCTTCAGCGTCAGCGGCATGTACCGCGAATGGTTCTTGGACTACGCCAGCTATGTGATCCTGGAGCGCGCCGTGCCCGCGCTGTACGACGGCCTCAAACCCGTACAGCGCCGCATTTTACACAGCATGAAGGACCTGGATGACGGGCGCTACAACAAGGTGGCGAACATCATCGGGCACACCATGCAATACCACCCGCACGGCGACGCCAGCATCGGCGACGCGCTGGTGCAGCTGGGACAGAAAGACCTGCTGATCGACATGCAGGGCAACTGGGGCAATACGCTCACGGGAGACAGCGCCGCCGCACCCCGGTACATCGAGGCGCGCCTGAGCAAATTCGCCAACGACGTGGTCTTCAATCCGAAGACCACCGAATGGCAGAGCAGCTACGACGGCCGCAACAAGGAGCCGGTCTTCCTGCCGGTGAAATTCCCGCTGTTGCTGGCCCAAGGCGGCGAAGGCATCGCCGTGGGCCTTAGCTGCAAGGTGCTGCCGCACAACTTCAATGAGCTGATCGACGCCAGCATCGCCGTGCTCAAGGGCAAGAACCCCAAGCTGGTGCCGGACTTCCCCACGGCCGGCCTGGCCGATGCCGACAACTACGACGAAGGCCGCAGAGGCGGGCGCATCCGCTGCCGGGCGCGCATCCGCAAGGAAGACAACAAGACATTGGTGATCACCGAGATCCCCTTCGGGACCACCACGGCCAGCTTGATCGAAAGCATCATCAAGGCCAACGACAAGGGCAAGATCAAGATCCGCCACATCGAGGACAACACGGCGGCCAATGCGGAGATCCAGATCCACCTCGCCCCCGGCGTATCGCCGGACAACACCATCGACGCGCTCTTCGCCTTCACCGATTGCGAGCTGAGCATCGCCCCCAACGCGGTGGTGATCGAGAACGACAAGCCGCGCTTCGTGGGCGTAAATGAACTGCTGAAGGCCAGCACGGAAAACACCCTGCGCCTGTTGGAGTTGGAGCTGCAGATCAAACAACGCGAGTTGCAGGAGCAGTGGCACTTCGCCTCGCTGGAACGCATCTTCATCGAGAAGAAGGTGTACCGCAAGATCGAAGAAGCCGAGACCTGGGAAGAGGTGATCAGCTTCATCGACAAGGGCTTGAAGCCTTATGTGAAAGACCTGCGTCGCGCCGTGACCGAGGAGGACATCGTGCGCCTCACGGAGATCCGGATCAAGCGCATCAGCAAATTCGACAGCTTCAAGGCCGATGAGCACATCAAGGGCCTGGAGGAACAACTGGCCGAGGTGCAGGCCAAGCTCCATGCGCTGGTGGACTACGCCATCGACTACTTCAAGGAACTCAAGCGCAAGTACGGCGCGGGCCGCGAGCGGAAGACCGAGCTGCGCACCTTCGATACCATTGTGGCCACCGCCGTGGCCGTGGCCAACCGCAAGCTCTACGTGGATCGTGCCGAGGGCTTCATGGGCTGGGGCCTGCGCGGCTTTGAGCAGGTGGATGAATGCTCGGAGATCGACGACATCATCGTGTTCCGCGACAACGGAACCATGCTGGTGACCAAGGTGGCGGACAAGAAATTCATCGGCAAGGGCGTGCTGCACGTGGCCGTATGGAAGAAGAACGACGAGCGCACCATCTACCACCTGATCTATCAGGACGGGGCGCAAGGGGCCAGCTACATGAAGCGCTTCGCCGTAACGGCCATCACGCGGGACAAGGAGTACGACCTCACCGGCGGCAGCAAGGGCAGCAAGGTGCTCTACTTCACCGTCAATCCGGACGGTGCCTCCGAAGTGGTGCGCATCAACCTGCGGCCGAAGCCCAGCCTGCGCAAGACGCAATTTGACGTGGATCTCGGCCAGCTGGCTGTAAAGGGCCGCGGCAGCAAGGGCAACCTGCTCACGCGCAACATGGTGCAGAAGGCCGTACAGAAGGAACGCGGCGGCAGCACGTTGGGCGCCATCCCGATCTGGTTCGATGAGACCGTGCGCCGCATCAACGATTCCGGCCATGGGCGCTACCTGGGCCGTTTCAGCGGGGAGGACAAGATCCTGGCCGTGCTTGCCACCGGGCACTACCAGCTGTTCCCCTTCGCCATGGGCACGCACTTCCCGGATGAGGCCCTGACCATCGTGAAATGGAACCCGGCAGCACCCCTCACCGCCGTGTATTGGGAAGGGGAGAAGCAGCAGTTCCACGTAAAGCGCTTCCTGGTGGAATCCGCCCGCGATCCCGTGCGATTCATCACCGAGCATCCTGAAAGCAAGCTCACCGTGTACACCTTGGTGCACGACACGGCTTTGCAGGTGTCCTTCGACAAGCGCAGCAACGACCGCGCGGATGAAACCATCGACCTGGCATCGTTCATTGCCGTGAAAGGCGTAAAGGCCCTGGGCAACCGGTTGACGCCCTACAAGGTGAAGGACATCCGGCTGGTGGGCGAGGTGTTCACCGTGATGACCCCCGAGCTGGAAGAACAGCTTGGGATGTTGATCAGTGAAGAGGAGATCGGGCACCTGCCCCCCCCGGAAGAGGAAGATCTGGAGCGTTCACCCATGGAGGAATTCCGCAGGGGCCACAAGGTGGAGAAGACGGACAGGGCAGACCGTTCACCGGATGACCCGATGATCGGCGGAAAGCCGGGCAAGCAGATGGACCTGGAGTGGGATTGAGCGGGAGGACCGCAATTGGCTGATGCTGCCGTGCGCGATCATGGCCGCCCGCGGAGAGGATCTCCCGGACCAAGGCAGCGCCCGATGTGATCGGCCGGCGCTACTAGATTGCGCACAGCACCGGCACGCCCAGTTCGTTGGTGAGCAATTGCTGCTTCTCGCCGTCGGCGATCTTCTTGTGCTCACCGCTGGCCTGGGCCATGATGGCGATGCAGTCCACCGCGTTGTTGCGTGCGTAGCGGACGGTACGGACCACGAAACCCTCGTAGAATTTCTCCACCGGTTCATTCACCTCGCTGTGGCTGATGCCGGCATGGGCGAGGTGTTCCAGCATCCGCACCTTGTTGCGCAGCAACTGGTTGCTGGTGCTCTGCCCTTCGGCCAGTTGCTGGTACACCTCCACGTGCGATCCGCAGGTGCGGGCCAAGGTGGTCACTGCATGGAGCAAGGGCGAGATGTCATCATGGCCGGCCACGGGCATCAGGATGCGGTCCATCCGCACCACGCGTGGGGAGTATACCTGCACCACCAAGCTGGGCACGGCCACGGTACGGGCCAGCTTCAGCATGTCGGAACCCAGCATTCCTGTCGGAGCCCGCGTACGCCGTGCGTGCCCGCCACCATCATGGCATGGCCATTGGCCGATTCGGCCACGATCTCCTTCATGTAGGCGCCTTCGCGCAGCACCTCATCGATCCGCACGCCTTCTCCGGCCATGCGTTCCAGGGTGGCGGCGTGGGCCTTCTTGAGGTCCAGTCCATCCGCCGGGTTTCCCTTTTTCTCGAAGGCGTGGAACATGGTCACCTCGCCGGTGGAGCGCTTGGCGATATGGCCTGCATAGCTCAACGCAATGTCGGCGGCCAAGGTGAGGTCGGTAGGGCAAAGCAGTTTCATGGGTGCGTTCGGTACGGTCCCCAATAGTACGAAATGCC
>JAGPDT010000081.1 GCA_018057455.1 Flavobacteriales bacterium
TTCGGCGAGCCGTCGTCGTTCTTGTGCTTGCCGGCCTCGGCCACGAACTTGAAGGCGCCGAACATGTTGCCGTGGTCGGTGATGGCCACGGCGGGCTGGCCGTCGGCCGCGGCTTTCTTGAAGAGGGCGGCAATGTTGCTGGCACCGTCCAGCAGGGAGTATTGGGTGTGTACGTGGAGGTGGGAGAACTGCATGGCGAAGGGCCACGAAGGTACCCCGCCGGGGGAGGGCCGGGGCGGGCTTTTATCCACATGCGCAGGTTCGATCCCGGCCCTGTGCGCGGCGGCGCGGCGATGGGGTCCAGGGCGGTTTTATCAACAGGATGGGAACGGGGTTCCGTGCAGGGGGTTACCGTCCGGCCTGCACCGCCCATGGGCCCTCACAACCTGTTCAGCACTTCCTGCAAATACGTCCAGAATTTCTGCAAGCTCTTGATGCTGGCGCGTTCGTCCGGGCTGTGCGGCCCTTTGATGGTGGGGCCGAAGCTCACCATTTCCATCTCCGGGTAGTTGCGGCCGATGATGCCGCATTCCAGACCGGCGTGGATGGCCAGCACCTTCAGCTTTTCCTTGAAGAGGTCCTGGTAGGTGTCGGCCATCAGCTTCACGATGGGCGCTTCCGGCTTGGGTGCCCAGCCGGGGTAGCCGCCGGTGGATTCCACCTGCCCGCCGATGAGTGCGAAGGCGGCTTGGATGGTGGCGGCCTGGTCCATTTTTTCGCTTTCCACCGAGCTGCGCGTAAGGCACATCACGGTGTAGCCGCCACCGCCCAATTGTACGCGGGCCACGTTGTTGCTGGTCTGCACCAGGCCGGGCACATCAGGGCTCATGCGGAAGATGCCGTCCGGACAGGCTTGCACGGCGAGCAGGAAGTCCTGCTGGTCCTTGGCGCCCATCACCTTGGCCGGGGCATCGGCTTTGGCCAGTGTGACCTTCAGGCCGGGGTCGGTGGTGCGGTACTCCGCTTGGATCGCGGCTGCCAGGGTGTTCATTGCGGCTTCAAACGCCTTGGCTTTGGCCTCGGGCAAGGCTAGCACAGCCTTGCTTTCGCGGGGAATGGCGTTGCGCAATCCGCCGCCGTCCACGCTGGCCAGGCGCATGCCGTGCCCTTGTGCCAGCAGCAGCAGGCGCCCCATGATCTTGTTGGCGTTGCCGAAGCCGAGGTGGATCTCCGCGCCGGAGTGGCCGCCGTTGAGCCCGGTAACGGTGAGCAGGTGCCCGGTATGCCCGTGGGGCATGGCTTCTTCCGTGTAGGTGCCTTTGGCGGTCACATCCACGCCGCCGGCACAGCCGATGGTGAGTTCGTCATCATCTTCGGTGTCCAGGTTGAGCAGGATGGGTGCGCTGAGCAGCCCGCCCTTGAGCTCGAAGGCGCCGGTCATGCCGGTTTCTTCATCGATGGTGAACAGTGCTTCCAACGGTGGGTGCGGAATGTCCGTGGAAGCGAGCAGCGCCATGATGCTTGCCACGCCCAAGCCGTTGTCGGCGCCGAGGGTGGTGCCTTCGGCCTTCACCCAATCGCCCTCCACTTTCATCTTGATCCCGTCGGTATCGAAGTTGAAATCGGTGCCGGCGTTCTTCTGGTGCACCATGTCCAGGTGGCTCTGCAAGGCCACGGGGGCGTTGTTTTCCTTGCCTTTGGTGCCGGGCTTTTTAATGATCACGTTGCCCGCCTCATCCACGTGCGTGGGCAGGCCCGCCTGCGCACCGAATTCCTTGATGAACTGCGTTGCACGGGCTTCCTTTTTGGATGCGCGCGGAATGGCGTTCAGGTCGGCAAAGTGGTTCCAGATGGCGTTGGGCTCCAGGGCGCGGACGGCTGCGTTGGTCATGAGGGTCGGTTGGGGAAAGGGAGACAAGTGAACGGGGGCGAAGTTCGGATTTGCGGGGGAAAGGAAGGTCCCTTCCGTTGCGTCGCACATTCCGCTGGGTGCCGGATGTACCGGTTGGCGTGGCCATTGTTGGGGTTGCCCCGAAGTACCCTCAAGTCGAAGACCGATGGCGTTGGCCGCCCCCAACGAAGGCCCGTAAGTGCTCCATGCTGTTTGTGCTGGCGATCCATCGTCCGTCAAGCCCTGCTTCCCGGAGCCGGTATGCGCAGGCCGGATCTCTTGTCCTGGCCTTCGAAAGCTTGATCAAGGTTGAAGAAGAAGGACCCGGTTGGCCTGCTGCGCGCAGAAGCTACGCCTCCTTCCGTGGCGCCTGCTTCCAGGGGTCGTACATGTATGCTTCCACGGCATCCTCCAAGTTGGCGGGGCGCGGCAAGGTGGCCAGGCCGGCGCGGTAGGCTTCCTGGGCCACGCTCACGGCCACGGCTTTGGACAGCTTGCGGATCTGGTTCAAGCGCGGGTAGAGCGAACCGTGCCGGATGTCGTCCTCGCCCACCAGGTTGGCCAGGGTGCGGGCGGTGATCAGGAACATGGTATCGGTGACCACGCTGGAGCCTGAAACCAAGGCCCCCAGGCCGATGCCCGGGAAGATGTAGGCGTTGTTGCCTTGGCCGGGCCGGAATTGCTGGCCTTTGTAGGTGACCGGTGCAAAGGGGCTGCCGCTGGTGAACACGGCCTTGCCATCGCTCCACGCGTAGGCTTGCTCGGCGGTGCATTCCGCGCGTGAGGTGGGGTTGCTCAGGGCGAAGATCACAGGGCGCTCGTTCATCTCGCTCATCTTGCGGACCACGGTGCTGTCGAAGGCTCCTTGCGAGCCCGTGGCACCGATGAGCACATTGGGGCGGATGTTGTCCAGTGCTTGCAGGAACGACATGCGCTGGTAGGGGTGTGCGTAGCGCAGGTTGTGCGGTTTGAGCTGGTCGCGGCCCTCCACGATCAGGCCCTTGCTGTCCAGGAACCAGCAGCGCTTGCGGGCTTCTTCGAGGCTCAATCCTTCTTCCTGGAAGGCCGAGACCATCAGGTCGGCGATGCCCGTTGCGGCGGAACCGGCGCCGAGGAACATGATCTTCAGGTCCTTGTAGGCCATGCCGGTGATGCGGGTGGAAGCGAACACGCCGGAGAGCGCCACGGCGGCCGTGCCCTGGATGTCGTCGTTGAAACAACGTACCTGGTCGCGGTACTTGTCCAGCAGCTTGTACGCGTTGGTGGTGGAGAAGTCCTCGAACTGGACCAGTGCCTTGGGCCAGCGCCGCTGCACGGCATGCACGAATTCATCCACCAGTTCAACGTAGGCATCGCCTTCCAGGCGGCGATCGGGGTAGCCCAGGTAAAAGGGGTCGTTGAGCAGTTCGGGGTTGTTGGTGCCCACGTCCAACGTTACGGGCAGGCACTGGTGCGGGGGGATGCCGGCGGTGGCCGTGTACAGCGCCAATTTGCCGATGGGGATGCCCATGCCGTTCACGCCCAGGTCGCCCAGGCCGAGGATGCGCTGCCCATCGGTGACCACGATGATGCGCACGTCCTGCTCGGGCCAGTTGGCCAGCACCTCGGCGATGCGGCCCTTGTGCTCGCGGGTGATGTACAGGCCCTTGGTGCGCCGGAAGATGCGCGAGAACTCCAGGCAGGCCTGGCCCACGGTGGGGGTGTAGATCAGCGGCATCAGCTCCTCCAAGTGCTTCACCACGGTGGAGTAGTAGAGCTGTTCATCGCGGTCCTGCAGCCCGTTGAGCAGGATGTAGCGCTCCAGGTCGTTGGCCTTGCGGTGCAGCATGTCCATCACGCGGTCCACCTGCTGTTCCTGGGTGGTGACGGCGTGCGGCAACAAGCCTTCCAAGCCGAGCTTCTTGCGCTCTTCCGGGGTGAATTCCACCGACCGGTTCAAAGCAGGGTCGCGGAGGATGTCGATGCCTTTTTTCATGAGGGGCGAATGTAGGGGCGGCGGTTTGGTGGCGGTGGCGGGCAGGGCTATTGTGCACGCTATCCGTGGATTGCAACGGATCAGGGATGCATCGCTCCGCAGCGGCCTGGTCACCGCTTCCGCTTTGTGCATGCACCAAGACAGAAGCAATCCATGGCCGATTGCCCTTCCCCGGGGTTCCATGTGCGCTTCGCACAACAACCAGGTCCCCGGGCCACGGTGGCGGTCAGCGCATGGCCTTCACCACCTTCCAGCGCCCCGCACGCCCATCCGCGAAGCGCAATTCCAAGATCCAGGGCCCCGGTGCCAAATGGGCCGTGGAGAGTTCCCTGCCTTCCACCACGGGCACCTGCACTTCACGCCCGGTGAGGTCGCGGCCTGTTGCACTTGCGATCGCCGTGCTGCCGTATACCCACAGCCGGTCCGTTGCGGGGTTGGGGTACAGCAGAGGCAGGCTGGCCGCATCAGCCGGATGCATCCCCACGCCAAGCACCAGCGTCACCGTATCGGACGACCATCGGCAACCGGACGGCCCGTTGTAGGTGGCGTGGTATTGTCCGGTGAATGCGGCGATGTGCGAAGAACTGTCCGCACCGGCGATAGGACTGCCGTTGAAGTACCATTGCCAATCCGTTCCTCCTTCCAGCCACAGCGAATCGAGCTGCACCTGCACCGTAAGCCCGGGCGGGGCACCCGTGGGCACGGTGGATGCTATGATGATGCTTTGTCCATGGGCATCGGTCACCGTTGCTTCAAGGCCTCCGGCGCATTGGTCATCAAGCGCGAAGCCGGTGGAGCCATCACCCCAGAGCACGTCAAAAGGGCCATCGCCGTTGATGAAGGCCGTGCGGGTGCCGTTGCAATCGCCTGGGCATGCCGGCGTGGCATGGATGTTCACCGCGAAGGTGGTATCCATGCCGCTGACGAGCATGCCGTCGCCGTTCTGCACATCATCCACGGTGGAGCTGCCATAGGTGATGGCTCCCCAGAAGTAGCCGCCGAAGAACAGCCGGTGCGGGGCTTCCGCTTGCCGATGGATGCACAGGGCTATGTCGCGCTGGAAGCCGCTGGGCCGGCTGGACCACACGGGCGTGCCGTCGGCGCGGAGCTTCATGATCAGCGCATCTTCATCACCCAGCGCCGTGAAGGCCTGCCCGAGCAGGTCCATGCTGTATTCGAACTGCATGGCCACGTAGGCGTTGCCCATGCCATCGGCCGTTACGGCCCAGGCCAGGTCGCGTTCGGCGGAACCCGCGCTGTGGCCCCAGCGGTGGTTGCCTTGCTGGTCCAGGCCGAGCAGGAGGATGTCGTCATCATTGCCCACGGACTGCAGCGTATCCCCGGGCACGTTCAAGCTGCCCCAGAGGCTGCCGGCCACGAAGAGGTTGCCCAGGCTGTCCGCCGCTATGCCGGTGCCTTCCACCGTGGCCAGGCCGGAATAGCTGCGTGCCCATTGGGCGTTTCCCAACAGGTCGCAGGCCATCACATACAGGTTGCCGCTGGTGCTGGTGTTGGTCAGGCTCAGGCCATCGAAGGTGGTGGCGGCATAGCTGGCTTGGCCGGTTGCGAAGAGCCTGTTGCCCTGGATGCTGATGCCCCTGCCGCTTTTTTCGTTGCCGGAGCCGGAGGAAATGCGCGCCCACTGTGCGTTGCCGGTGCTGTCATAGCGGGCCAGGAACACCTGCCTGTAGTTGCCGGGGTTGGCCAGCTGCAGGTCGCCGGCCAGCACGGGGTTTCCGCCGGCCTTGCCCGCGATGAAGATGCCGCCATCGGCGGAGAGGGCGATGCCGCGCGCCTCGCTGGTGGCGTTGTTGCCACCGGCGCTGCGGGCCCACAGGCAGGTGCCGGCCGTGTCGTAGCGTGCGAGGAAGATGCCGGTGCCGCCGTTGCTGGCGAGGGCTATCCCGTTGCTGAAGGTGGCCGTGCCGCGGAAGCTGCCTGCGAGGTAGATGCGGTCCTGCGCATCCACGGCGATGGCGTAGGCGCGGGCCTCGAAGCTGGGCACGGTGATGCTGCGCAGCCATTGGCAGACACCCTGTGCGTTGTACTTGGCCAACACAGCGCCGGTGGTGGCGCCCACGTCCACCGCCCCGCAGGCGAACTGGCCGTTGCTGCCGCGCGTGGTTCCCGCATAGTACACGTTGCCCTGGCTGTCGGTGGCAATGGCTTGGCAGAAGTCGTCATTGCTGGTGCCGCCGCCGCTGGTGGCCCAGTTCCATTGCTGGGCATGGGCGGGAAGGAGGGCCTGCATGAGCAGGAACACAAGGCACGCAAGGCTTTGCTTCATGCGGGCAAAGATGGGCGATGACGGGAGAGGACGGCACGGGGTGGACTTCCGACCCTGGAAGGGTCGTATAGCGTAGAGAATATTACGCGGTTCACCGACACTGAAAGGATCGCACAATAACGTATTGAAAGGGTCACCCAACTGTGTGACCCTTTCAGGGTCATGGCCTTTTGTCTATCCATTTGCTACGTTTTGTGACCCTTTCAGGGTCAATCCATGCAGATGGAATCCTCCACTAAGGTCTTCGCCTCGAGACCCTGCGTTTTGATGAACGCCGTGGCATGATCAAGGACGGTAACTGCGGAAGACCTTCGGACCGCAGGGTTCAGATGATGGAAACCTTGCGTGTGAGTAAAACAACAGCAGACCCGCCGCTCCCTCGATCTAACGGCCGCTCCCTCGGAAGGGCTTGCACCGGTTAGGACAAGGACAGAACTTGGTGGAAAACCGCACGCACATGAGATCATTGCATACACTTCTGCTCATTTCGGGCATCCTGGGCCGGCTACCGCTGCAAGCCCAATGGGAACAGGTGGGCCTGCCCGGCTCCATCTACGGCATCGCCGTACAGGAGGGGCAGGTCTTCGCCAGCCAATACAACGGGGGAATGCATGTTTCGATCGATCAGGGTGCTACCTGGTCGGGATCCGGCACAGGCATCACAAATTCTTCCTCTTGGTGGATCGAATCGGTTGATGGCACGCTTTACAACGGAACACAATTCGGTCCCACGTTCCGCAGCGCTGACGATGGTGCCAACTGGGTGGACATCGGCAAGTCCGGTGCACGCGGTTTCATCAACCATGACGATACACTCTACACCTGCCAGTGGTACGACGCTGCTGTTTCATGGTCGGTGGACCAGGGCACCACGTGGCATCCTACCGCTACGCTCGTCAGTTCGTCACCGCTTTGGCCGATGATCTCCCATAATGGTTACTTGTTCGTAGGGGCCCAAGGCACCGGGGTCCGGCGGATCGCGCACAGCGACGACACGTGGTCCACGATGAACAGCGGATTGACCTCACTGGTCGTCTATGCTTTTGCCAGCATCGGCGACTACTTGCTGTTGGGCGGGTCCGCCGGGGTGTTCCGTTCCATGGACGATGGCCAAAGCTGGCAACCGATGGGTCAAACGCCGCTGGGTCAGGTCTATGCCTTGCATACCGTAGGTTCCCTCGTGTTCGTGGGGCTTGATGGTGGCGGGGTGCAATTCTCCGCTGATAGCGGCGCCACGTGGGCACCGATCAATACGGGCTTGACCAACATGGTAGTGGCACGGCTCACCAATGATGACAACTACCTCTATGCCGGCACCTTGGGCGGAGGGGTACACCGCTTGTTGCTGAACGACATCACCACGGGCTTGGAAGAGGCTCCAGGTGTAACAACGGTCTCCGTTTTTCCGGTGCCTGCCAACGACCGGGTGCAAGTGGACTGGCCGGGCCATCGCACGGTGGGGTATGTCCTGCACGACATGACGGGTTCCACGGTGCAACGCGGAACCGTTGACGCTGGCGGCATCGCCGTGGATGCGCTGGCACCGGGGCTGTACCTGCTGCAACTACAAGCAGCCGATGGCGCCGTGCGGACCACGCGGGTGGTGCGCGAGTGAGGGGGAGCGGCCGCGGATCAAGGTGGCCAAGTGCAAGGGGCAAGGTCGGATCCATGGCCACAGGGGCCTCCGTGGCTCGCCATGCTGCCCCCTCCGGGCACCTCCGCTACACTTCCGGGGAAGTGAAGTCAGCACCGTAGTGCCAGTGGTATCCTTCATGCAAGTGGCCGACGGACCATTCCCATCCGTCGGCCACTCGGCATCTCCTCTTTCACTTGGTGGCCTCCACGGCCCAAGCGCTCAAGGGCACGTGGAATGCTCCAGTGCCGTACTGCCCGGCCAACCGGGCCGTCAGTTCCGTCTTCATCACCGGCAGCAGCGCGGGGTCGCGGTCCAGGATCGCGGTGAGCAGCGGCACGCCCTCCAACAGGCCCATGGTGGCCGAAGCGGCGGACGTGGCGTGGCCCAAGGGCTGGAGCAGGTCCAGACGCACGCGTCCAAATCCCGCGGTGAGCACTTCTTCGCGGATCAGGTCCTTGTCGTGGTAAGCGAACGGCACGGTGTAGAACGCCGGGGTATCGGTGGGGAAGAAGTGCTGGACCACTTCCTGGGTGATGCGGGCCACGGGATTGTGGTTGATGTGGTCCCAACTGGTGAAGATCAGCCGCCCGCCGGGCCGCAGCACGCGCAAGGCCTCGCTGTAGGCTTTGGAGCGGTCGGCGTAGAACATCACGCCGAATTGGACCACCACCAGGTCGAAGCATTGGTCCGGGTAGGGCAGGTGCACCGCATCGATGGTGCCCCATTCGATGTCCCGATCGGCCCCTGTTTGCCGGGCATGGGCGAGCATGGCGGGGTTGATGTCGGTGGCCAGGAGGCGCGTCCTGCTGTCCAGTTTTTGGGCGAGCTGCCGCGTGAGGCGGCCGGTGCCACAGGATAGTTCGAGCAGATCAGCAGGATTCCATGCCGCCACCCGCTCGGCGATCAGCTTGCTGAAGGGTTCGAAGAACAGAGGGCCAAGGTGGGCGTCGTAATTCTTCGGAATGTCGCCGGAGAATTGGACGTTGACCGGTCCCGGTCGGCCCGGGGCCATGGATGCAGTGCTGGTTTCCATGATGGATGTTGGTTTGTGCCGACAAAGGTCCGGGCACCTGCATGGTCCTTGTTTTTCCCAGCGGACCGATCCTTGTTCCGTGCAGTTCAACCCGCCGCCAGCCTCTTCAATTCGACGGGGGAATGGCCGAATTCCTCTTTGAAGACCCTGCTGAAATGGGAGAGGTTCTCGAAGCCGCATTGAAAGGCCACCTCGCTTACCTGCCGATCACCGGAAGCCAACATCAGCTTGGCCCTGCGCAAGCGTTGTTGGCGGAGCCACCGGCCAGGGGCCGCGCTGAACACCTGGTGGAAATCACGCTTGAAGGCGGAAAGGCTGCGCCCGCTCATCCGGGCATAGGCTTCGAGCGGGAGGTTGAAGGCATAGTTGTCCTCCATCACGCGGCGCAAGCGTTCATGCATACGGCCTTGCATCATGGCAAGGAAGCCCGCGACGAAGCCCTGGTTGTGCGGGTCGCCCGCGATGAGCAACACCAATTCGCGCAGTTTCAGTTCAACCAGGACAGGCTCCATGGGCTGCGCGCCTTGGAAGTGGGGCCACATCCCGTGCATGAAACCGCTGATGGCCGGGGTGACATGGATGGTTTCCAGCGGTTTCACCGGGCCGGTGGCAGGGCGGTGGATGGCCACGGAGCGCAACGCCTCGCAGATGAATTCATCCGTCATGAAGAAGAGGAGCACGCAGAACGGGGCTCCGAAGTATTGCTTGACGATGCAGCCACCCTTTTTCACGAAGGCCATGTCGCCCACATGCAATTCCAGCTGGCCATCGGCGCTCTGCCAGTCCTTTCTGCCCTCCAGCACGTACACGAAGTAGTTCGAATGGCTCCACATGTCCTCCTGCGCGTTCTCCAGCGGGCAGGTGAACTCGGCGATCAACTGCACGCCGCTCCGGAACTGCCGGGTATGTCCGGGGTCGGCTTGGATGGCGTCGGGGAAGTTGTACATGCAGGTGCAGTTGTCCTTGGTCCTATGGCGGAGGCTGCCATGTGTGCAGTGCCCTGTGGGCGGACCGGTCTGCCGGGCCCAGGCAGTTCCTTTGGTCCTGGGGAGTTCGAGGTCCAGGGGCCTTCACCGGTCGGCGTATTTCCAGGCCGCAACAATGCGCTCATCCAATGCCACGGCGGCCTCGGGCTTGTTGCGCGCGTAGAGCGCCTCGCGCAGCCCTTCCAACGCGAAGCCGTTCTCCGGCCAGTTCACCAGGTCCTGGGCGAAGCACTGCTCCGCGTCGGAGAACCTGCCCGCCTTCAAGAGCGCGCGGCCCAGCTCGTGCCGGGCGGGGAAGCTCCAGTCCGGCGGCTCCTGGTATTGCAGGGAGTCCTCGGCGGCCACGGCGGCGGTGAAGTGCCTTACGGCGTCATCGGGCCGGTTGCCCGCCGCGGCGATTTCGCCTTGCAGCACGTGTTCGGCAATGCGCAGTACGTGCGGTGCACTGTTGATGCCCCAGATGGTCATGGTCTGCACCAAGGTGTCGCGCATTCCGGCGCGCAAATGCTCGAGCTCGGCTGCCGCTGGTTCCACTTGGCCCGTGCGTGCATGGCGCACGCCCTGTGCAAAATGCCAGAGTGCCGTGGCGTAGGGCAGGGTGCTGTCCGGTGTTGCTTCGGCGGCCAGCTTGTCCCACAGTTGGAGCTTCACGGCCACCATCCATGGAAAAGCCTCGTAGTGCTGCAGGGTGGCGAAATCCGGTAGGTGCATCAGGTCGCGCGCGAGATGGGCGCTGAGGTTCTTGGCGCTGGCCCAGGCGGTCTGCTTTTCCCCGGCGAAGGTGGCGCAGGCGCTGAGGAAGTGGATGTTGTGCGGGAAATAGGCGATGGGATAGATGCCCGCGGCGTGGCACCGCGCGGTGTATCCGCTGTCCACCGATACCGAGCGTTGGTTGGCCCGTACGCCTTCATGGTAGCGGCCCGTCCGGATGTAGATGTGTGAAGGCATGTGGACCAAATGGCCCGAGCCCGGTACCGCATCGGTGAGGAACGCCGCGCTGGGCAATCCGCGCTCCGGGGTGCGTGAGGCTTCCACGGCATGGATGTACAGGTGATGCGCGCCGAAATGCTTCGGGAACACCTTCATGGAGCGCTCCAGCGCCGAGAGGATCTCCGGTGTCCAAGGCTGCGCGCTGCCGTCCTTCGCCCAAAGGTCCCAGGGATGTTGGTCCATGAGCGATTCGGCGAAGAGCGCGGCGATGTCGGCATCGGCGGGGTGGGCGGCGACCAACGCGCGCATGGCATTGCTGTACGCCTGGTCCAGCGGGGCCCTGTCTTCCACGGGGGTCGCCGTGTAACGCAGGGCCATGGCCTCTACCAGGCCTTGCTCGGTGGCGGTGCACCTGCCTTTCAAGCTTTGTGCCTTGGTGATGGCCGCAAAGGCACGCTGGTAGTTGTCCGTGTCCATGCCCGCGTTGTAGTTGGGCCCCAGCACGTAGGCGAAGCCCCACCAGGCCATGGCACAGGCGCTGTCCAGCCGGGTGGCCTGCCAGAAGGAGCGCGCTGCTTCGGCGTGGTTGAAGCCGTAGGCCAGCACCAGGCCCTGGTCGAAGTAGCGTTGGACGCTGTCGCGCCGGGCTTGCGGCAGGTAGGCCGATGTGCTGATGGCGTAGGAGAGGCCGTCCAATCCTGGCAGCAACGGCTGCACCTTGCCGCTGGTGTACCATTGGGCATCATGCACCAAGGTGGGCGCGCAGCCACGTGCGGCCGTGGGCATTTCCGCCTGGGTTTCCGGCGGTGGGGCCCCACAAGCGGCGATCATCATCAACCCGGCGAAAGCAAGGGCAGGGCGCATGGTTGGCTGTATTGGAACGTAAAGCTACTCCTGTTCAGCCCCGTTGGTCCTGCAGCTGGCCGGTGCCGACTATTTTCGGCCCATGCGCTTCCTTCCGTTGTTCTTCGTGCTTTCCACGTTGGGCCTTTACGCCCAGGAAAAGCCGGCATTGGAACCCACCGGCAACGCCAAACTCCAATGGTTCCGCGATGCCAAGCTGGGCATCTTCATCCACTGGGGCATCTACAGCGTGAAGGGCGTGGGGGAGAGCTGGAGCTTCCACAACGGCGCCATCCCGCATGCGGAGTACATGCAACAGATCGAGGGCTTCACGGCGAAACGGTACGATCCCGCAGCGTGGGCGGAGCTGATCCGCAAGAGTGGCGCGAAGTACGCCGTGATCACCACCAAGCACCATGATGGCGTGGCGCTCTACGACACCAAGTTGGCACCGGGCGGGCGGAAGAAGCCGCTCTCGGTGGTGACCGCTTCCCCGTGCGGCCGTGATGTGATCGCTCCCTTCTTCACGGAACTGCGCAAGCGCGGCATCAAGTGCGGCGCCTATTTCTCGCTGATCGACTGGAGCGATCCCGATTACCCGGGCTTCCTGCGCGACAGCTCCCGGTACAAGATCGCGGACGATCCAGCGCGCTGGCAGCGCTTCGGTACGTACAACCAGTGCCAGATCGCCGAGCTGTCCACCTTGTTCAACCCCGACCTCTTTTGGTTCGATGGCGATTGGGAGCACAACGCGCAGGAATGGGAAGCGGCCAAGATCCGCGAAGGGATCCTGGCGAAGAACCCGAAGGCCATCATCAACGGACGCTTGCAGGGTTATGGCGATTACGCCACGCCGGAACAGAACATCCCGGTGGAAACGCCGCCCGGCCCCTGGGAGCTTTGCCTCACCAGCAACGATAACTGGGGCTGGCAACCGCAGGATACCGTGTACAAGAGCACGCACGACCTCATCCACATCTTTGCCGATGTGATCGGCCACGGCGGCAACCTGCTGCTGGACATCGGCCCCAAGGAGGACGGCACCATCCCGCCCGGCCAGGTGAAGCTGCTGGAGGAGATCGGCCAGTGGACCGGGAAGCACGCCGAGGCCATCCATGGCACGGTGGCCGGGCTGCCCAACGGCCATTTCTACGGCCCCAGCACGCTGAGCAAGGACAGCACCGCGCTCTATCTCTTCCTGCCCGGCGGCACTGGTGGCAGCGCGCTGATCAAAGGCCTGGACAACAAGGTTCTTTCCGCGGAAGTGGTGGGCAAGCCGATCGCCCTCACCCACCGCGTGGTGGGCAAGATCAGCTGGAGCAAGGTGCCGGGGCTGGTCTTCGTTGATGTGCCCAAGGAGGCTGAAGATCCGTGGATGACCGTGCTGAAACTGAAGCTGGACGGGCCGGTGAAGTTGTACCATGGACAGGGAGGATTCAATTGAACGACCATGAACAAAGCGCTGACCATATCCGCCTTCTGCTTATCGTTGGCGGTCCACGCCCAGCCTGCCTTGGTGCCCTGGCCCCAGTCCATGGAGCGGCATGAA
>JAGPDT010000025.1:0-8752 GCA_018057455.1 Flavobacteriales bacterium
GCCCTCTGCCCACTGCCGTCTGCCCACTGTCGTCTGCCTACTGCCCTCTGCCCTCTGCCCACTGCCCACTGCCCTCTGCCTACTGCCTACTGCCCACTGCCCACTGCCCTCTGCCCACTGCCCACTGCCTACTGCCCACTGCCCTCTGCCACCTTCTCCCTATCCCACCAACAAATTACAGCCCCGCAGATCGCTATTGTCGAACCGCCCCAGCACCTCGAACGTTCCGTCGGCGTGTACGCGGCCCAGGTCCTGCGTGGCGATGAACGGGCAGCTGCCGATGTTGCACAGGTCGATCACGTCGATGCCGCCGGTGCGGCCCGCGGCCACGGTGCTGAAGGGGTCGTTCACATCGCGGAGGCGCACCTGCATCCACGGCGGGCAACGGTACATGCCGCCGCCTTGCGACCAGGCTTGCGATAGCAGTTCGGTCATGCCGTATTCGCTGTGCACGGTAGCCACGCCGAAGGCTTCAGTGAGCACCGCGTGCAGTTCCTCCCGTACCATCTCGGGCCGTCGCCCCTTCATGCCGCCCGTTTCCATGATCACCGTGTGCCGCAACGGCAGGGGGTGCTTTTCCGCAAGGTCCAGCAAGGCGAAGGGCACGCCGATCAGCAGGGTTTGCACACCGTCCTCCTCGCCCTGCCGCAGCAGTTCCGCAAGGCCGTCCAGATCGTGCAGCCAAGTGCCGCTATGCGGATCGTTGCTGGCCGCAATGAGCTTTTGCGCCATGTATACCAAGGAACTGCCGGGCCGCTCCAGGTAGGCGGGCAGCAGGGCCAGTACACGCCAAAGTGAGGGTCGCCCGTATTCAGTGCCGAAGGAGGTGAGGAAGGAGCGCTCGTACAATGCCGGCCAGGGCACGTGGTGGGTGCTGGTGGTGGCCCCGGTGGTACCGCTGCTGGTGAACCGGAGGCCGGCCTGGAGGCCTTCCACCAACACCGTCCGATCCCGGAAGAAGCCGATGGGCAGGCAGGGGATGGCCTCCGGGACCACCACGGTGGCCGGGTCGATGCGCAAGGCCTGCAGGTATTCGCCATAGACCGGGTTATGGGCGGCATGCAGGGCGAACAGCTCCATGGCCAAAGCCGCGAAGCGGTCCGGTCCGTCCACGGCGAATGGCCGGTCCAACAGGCCCGTGGGCACAATGGAGGGGCGGGCGGCGTCGTTCATACCTTTGGGACCGGCCATGCGCACGATCGGCACAAAACTATCCGGGGCACTGCTGTTGGCGGTGCTGCTGGCCGCAGGTTGCCTGAAAACCGAGGAGTTCCCCAAGGAACCGCACATCGGCTTCAAGTCGTATGTGCAAGGCACCGATTCCGCGCGCCTCACCATTACATTCACCGATGGCGATGGTGACATCGGCCTGGCGCCGGGCGACACCTTGGCGCCCTTCAACCCGGGCAGCCATTGGTACCACAACTTCTTCGTGGACTATTACAAGCTGCAGAATGGCCAATGGGAGCTGCAGGTGTTCACGCTCCCCTTGTACTACCGGATCCCGGTGATTACGCCCACGGGGCAGAACAAGACCCTGGAAGGCGACATCGCCGTGGAGCTCAGCCCCTTGGTGCTGCCCCAGGTGCCGGGTGATACCGTGCGTTTCGGGGTGCACATCGCCGACCGCGCGCTCAACGAGAGCAACACGGTGTTCACCGAGGCCATCATCGTGCAGTGAACGGCCTCCGACGCTTGTCCGCTTCGTGGCTGGACCAATAGGAGCCGATCGGGTTAATTTTCCCGGGCATGCGCCTGCTCTGCACGTGGCTCCTCGGTTGGTCGGTGGCTTCCATGGCCACGGGCCAGGAGTTGTACTTCCGGCAGATCACCACGGCCGATGGGCTCTCGGACAATGCCATCACCAAGCTCTTCCAAGACCGCGACGGCTTCTTGTGGGTGGGCACCGAGAGTGGATTGAACCGCTACGACGGGCACCACGTGCGCGTGTGGCATGCCCGGGACGGACTGGGCGGCGAGCATGTCACCGACATCGTGCAGGACCGGCACGGTGCCATCTGGGTGGCCACCCAGGAGGGCGGGCTCGCACGGTTCAATGCGCAAGGCCAAGTGCAGCGCAGCTTCCGGCCCGACCCCGGGAACACGTCGGCCATCCGGAACCTGCGCCTGAACTGCCTTTTCGACCTCAACGACACCATGCTGATGATCGGGGCGCAGCGCACGCCGGTCATGTTCATGGACAAGCGGACCGGCCTGTTCACCTACTGGAAGGGCACGGGTCCCATTTCCCCACATTACGCCGTGGACCGGCCCATGGACGGGACCGATTGGTGCCACTACATCACCGATGCGGGCCATGGCCGGTTGGCGATCGGGTTTCTCCTGGGCCATCAGCAATACCTCGCGGACCGCAGGGACGGCAGGCTGCTGGGCCAGGCCTTTGCCATGGACCTGTACGCGGACCAGTCGATCACCGCAGCGGTGCGTTCGGGCAACAGACTGTACGGGGTGGGGTGGCAGCAGCGCATGCATGTACGCGACCTGCGGACAGGGGCCGGGCTTGTGTGGCCCTTGCCGGATGAAGGGCGCGCGGCATTGGCCGATGACAGCCTGCACCTGCTGGTGGGCACGGCGGCCAGTGGCGTGCTGCGGGTGGACCTGCGCAATGGAACCTACCGGGCCATGCGCCACCGGCCCGGCGATCCCCGTTCGCTCAGCGACAACCGGGTGAGGGCCTTGCTACGCGACCGCGAAGGACGCACCTGGGTGGGTACTGCCAATGGCCTCAACGTGCATGCCCCGCAACGGTGGTGGTCCACCTCGGTTCCCATGGCATCCATGCCCGCAGCGGATGACCCGGCACCGGTGCCTTTCAGCATTGCCGAACTGGACAGCGGTGAACTGGCGGTATGCACCACCCAAGGCCTCTTCGTGGGCAACTCGGACGGGCCCTTGCGGCAATTGCCCGGCACGGGCGGACCGCGGCCCATGCGCACCACCACCCTGCTCCCTGTTGCGGGAGGGGCCTTCCTGGGTACGGAAGAGGGGGTGTTCCGGTGTGTACGGGGTGTTCAAGCCGTGCCCTTGACGGCACCGGATCCGCTGGCGGCCCCCGCCGGGGAACAGGACCGCCACCACCCCCTACCGGCCTTGTTCCAGGTGCGCAGCCTGGCCACGGATACATTCGGCGGCAGGGCGGTGCTGGTCATGGGGGTGCGGGGGTACGGCATCGCCGTGCTCGACCTCCGGGACAAGCATAGGGAGCTGTTCTACAATGAACCCGGGCAGGCCACCAGCCTGGGCAGCAACCTGGTGAACAAGCTGGTGCGTGATGCCAAGGGCGTGTACTGGGCCGCAACCTCCGATGGCCTGTACCAGTGGCAGCTAAACCGCTCCACACCCCGCAATGAGTTCAGGGCATTCCGGGGGGATGGGCCGGCTTCCTTGTTGCCTGCCAATGAGATCCTCGACCTGCTGCCCGATGCGGATGGACGCCTGTGGATCGCCACCCGCAACGGCGGCCTGGCCATGTGGAACGGTACGGGCATGAAGGCCTACCCGCTTCCGGCCGGTGCCGGGCGCACCGTGCACGGACTTGCGTTGGACCGCGCCGGAAGGCTCTGGTGTGCGGCACGAGGGGCCTATGCCGTGCTGGAGACCAAGACCGGGGTTTGGGAGGTATTGCCCATACCCGGCGACCCGGGCCTGCCTACCGTGCCCTTGTGTACGCAAGGGTTACGGGACGGGCGTATCGCCTTCATCGCGGACAACGCCTTGCATGTGTTCGATCCGGCACTGGTCCCCAAGCCCGTGGCTCCGCCAACACCCTACCTCACGGGTTTGCTCTTGGCCGATGGTTCGGCCCTGCGGCACGCCGCGGACGGCACTTTGGTATTGCCCACCGATGCCGGTCCGCTCCAAGTGGAGGTGAGCGCCTTGGACCTGGCCCCGGCCGTGCCCTATGGCTACACCTTCGAGCTGGAAGGCGTTGATCCCGCGCCGCGCCGCGCGGATGCCAGCGGAAGGCTGGTGTACGCCAGTCTTCCCGCTGGTACCTACCGGCTGCTGGCACGAACCCTGGACATCAACGGGAGAAGCAGCACCCCCGTGGCCATGGCCCGCATATTCAAGGCCGCCCCCATCGGCCAGCGCTGGTGGTTCTATTGGGCCCTTGCCATGGCCACGGGCGGGTTGGCTTATATCGTTTCCCGCTACCGGTACCTCCAGAAGCTCCGCTTGCAGCAAGTGCGCGACCGCATTGCAAGCGACCTGCACGATGAAGTGGGGTCTTCCCTCAGCGCCATCACCATTGGCTCCCAACTGGCCGCCTCCCTATCGGACCAAGGCTCGCCCCAGGTGAAGGACATCGTGGCGCGCTTGGGCGAGACCAGCAGCGCCAGCCTGCGCAGCATACGGGACATCGTGTGGGCCATCGACCCCAAGCATGATGAGGGTGATGCCCTGGTGGCCCGCATGCGCCGCATCGCCCAGGAACTGCTTACCGACCAAGGCGTGGACGTGTCCTTCAACATCACCGGCGGTGTTGAGCATTTGAAGTTGCCCATGGGCGCGCGCAAGGACCTGCTGCTGCTCTTCAAGGAGGCCGTGCACAACTGCAGCAAACACGCCGGCGCCGGCACGGTACAGGTCTCGCTGCACCGCAGGTCCTCGCGCTTGTGGTTGGGCGTGAAGGACGATGGCACGGGCTTCGATCCCGCACTGCATCCCGATGGCCACGGCCTGGGCAGCATGGCCCGCAGGGCGCGGTCCCTGGGGGCCGAGCTGGTGCTGAAGAGCGCTCCCGGCTTGGGGGCACTGGTGGCCGTGGAGGTCGTACTCACCAAGATCCGCGATTGACGGCCACGGGAAAGAACAGGACTTTCGTCGTGGCGTTCGGGCCATGGCTGGCCGGGCACGGTCCTGTTCTTAAGTTGGCATCCATGCAACGCATCCGGGTCATCCTCTTCGACGACAACAAGGACCTCCGCGAGATGTTCCGCCTGCTGGTGGACGCCCAGCCGGACATGGTCTGCGTGTCGGCGCACCCGGACCTCAGCCAGTTGTTGCGCGACATCGGGGCGGCCAAGCCCGATGTGATCGTCATGGACATCCAGATGCCCGGATTGAACGGCATCGAAGGCGTGCGCCTGGTGAAGGCCCGGTGGCCTGATGCACGCGTGCTCATGCAAACGGTCTTCGATGATGATGCCCGCGTCTTCGAGGCCATCCGGGCCGGCGCCAGCGGATACATCCTGAAGTCCTCTTCGGCCGACGAAATGATGAAGGCCGTGCGGGACGTGCATGCCGGGGGCTCCGCCATGACCCCCGCCATCGCCGCCAAGGTGCTGGCGTTCTTCCACCAAGGTTCACCCGCCTGGCGTGGAAAGACGGACGCCGGACTGAGCGATCGCGAGAAGGAAGTGCTCCTGCGACTGGTGGACGGGCGCAGCTACAAGATGATCGCCGCCGACCTGGCCATCAGTTACCACACGGTGAACACGCACATCCGCCACATCTACGAGAAGCTCCACGTGTGCAGCAGCACTGAGGCGGTGAGCAAGGCCTTGAAGAACGGCTTGGTTTGAGCCGCGCCCAAAGGATCATCGCCCGTCGATCACATCTTCCCAGAAGGTGATCTCCTTCTCGTTGTTGATGCTGATCCGCGCGATGTCATCGAACACGCTCACCATCCCCGTGACGCACACCTTGCGGCCCTGTAGATAGGTCTCGGGGTTGTAGGAGAAGTTCGGGCTGTTGTAGTCCCATACCGTGGCGTAGAAATCCTGGTTGGGGTACAGGCGGTCGAAGTTGAGGTAGAGGGCATTGGCCTTCTTGGTGCGCCGCGTGCTCACCACCGTGCCGCACACGGTGGCCTTGCTGCCGATGTGGTACTTGGCCTGCAAGGTGTTGAAGCGCCCGCCGGGCAAGGGTGCCGGGATCGGGGCCACTTCACCCATGGCCTTGTCGCCCTCGCCGTACCAGTCCTGGGTATTGTGCTGGGCCTCGATGCGGTTTTCCAGCGTGTCCTCCAGCGCGGGAAAGAGGTCCAGGCCGGAGAGCGTTTCCACACTGTCGATGGATACCGCATAGCTCAGCAGGCCCTGCTCGTTCAAGTTGTTCTTCATCAGGAAGGCAATGCCCTTTTTCACCGGGGCATCCAGGTCCACCATGGCCTTTAGGAACAGGGGCGGGGCGTAGACGTCGGCCTCGGCCTTGGGCTTGTTCAGCAGTGGCATGTCCGGGCCGGGGATCGGGGCGGTGACCACGAACACGCGATGGCCGGAGTAGTGCACATAGCGCCGCATCCAGTCTTCCAGGTCGGCCCAGGTGCCGCGGTTCATCTCCGGTTTCTGCGGCGCCACGTTGGAGTAGAAGTAGGTGGCCTGCAGGGCGTCCTTGCTCCAGCGCATGTCGGCACTGGGCACCATGTGCCCACGGTCGTAGCCGCTGTACCAGTAGCTGGTCACCAGCGCCGTGTTGCTCTTCACCAGGGGATCGGGGAGGAAGGTGTCGATGCGTGCCAAGTTGCCTTCCATGATGTCCGGCAGAATGATGTGTGCCGTCCACTTGGGCAGTTTGTACTTGTCGTTCCAAACCAGTGCATGGCCCGGATGCACCACCACGGTTTCGCCGGCCTCCACGCGCGGATAGCCCCATTGGGCCAGGTCGTGCTGCATCACCGCCAGCTTGGCCTGCTCCAGCTGGCCACGTAAAAGCTCCAGTTGCTGCTGCACGGCGGCGTAGCGGCCCTGTGCCTCGCGCAGCTGCTGGTCCGCCTGGGATTGGCCCTGCACGGCGGAGGCCAGTAGCAGCAGCGCGGAAATGGGGGCAAGGGTGCGTGGGTTCATGGGCGGTGGGCGGTTCGATGCCGGGCGATGGAGCCTGCAAGTTCGGACAAAGCGGATGACCATGCGCCGGCGCTTTTGCAAGGGCCGTGCCGTTCAAGCCGATGTCCAAGTGCAACGGCGATGTTGAGCTGGTCTTGGGCTTGGACCAAGTGGGTCCCGCGCGGGCCGTGCAGCCGCCCGAGGTATTCCTGTTCCGGCTGGCCTGGTGTGGGGATGAGCAAGGCACCGCGGTCCAACGCCTCCAGGTCCATCAACGTGGAATAACCTGTGCGGCCCACCACCAGTTCGGCCTGCCGGAGTGCGCTTTCAAGCTCCCGCGCCGGTAAATGGCCCAACACCTTCACTTGGCCCGATTGCAGGTGTTCTGCACCCGGTTTGCCGGTGAGCAAAAGGTGGGGGCCTGGGATCGACGGGAGCTGGTGAAGCACCCGTTGCTCCAGCAGCGTGCGTTGCGGCTCCGGCCCGCTGATCACCGCAACAACACGGTAGGCCGGTGAGGGCACCGTGTTTTCGCTCTGCGGGAAGCGGCTCAATGGCCCGATGTAGCGCGCGTGCACCGGCATGTTCCCTCCGTGGGATAGGTCCCCGGCCAGTCCCGGTGCATCGGCATGGTCGGGGATCCAGCAGTGGTCGAATCGTTGGATGTGCCTGTGGTTGATGCGCCGTGCGATGCCGCGCCCGAATGGCGTGAACGGGAATACCTGGTGCGTGATCAGCACGCTGGGCAATGCCGGTGAATGCAGGCCGAAGCGCTGGTCGCTGACCACCGCGTCCAACTGCAAACGGCCCCGGTTGCGCGCTAGCCAGGCATGTTCCTCGTGTACCTGCCGCAGCATCCCGGGGAACTGCCTGGCCATGGCCCAGGCCTGGGAGCGGCCGCTGCCATAGCGTACTTCCATGCCGGGGATGCGCACTGCTTCCACCGCGGGAAATGCGTCGCGCAGCAAGGCCAGCGCGCCCTTGTCGGCACCGATCACCGGTAGGGAGCCCTGCTCCAAGAGTGCCTGCACCACCGGCACGCAGCGTGCGGCATGGCCCAGGCCCCAATCCAGCGGGGCCACCAGGATACGTGCACCTCGCAGCATGGCGCGAAGGTCGCGCCTCCGATCGGCTTTGCGGCGGTACATCGCCCATGCGGGCTTGGACCCTTCCTTTCCCGAACTCTCCGTTCCTTCGCGATCCTTCTCCAAGACCCTCCGAATTTCATCCCCGTCCATGGGCAAGAACAAGCTCTCCCGTTTCGCCGAGAACGCCACGTTTGCGCATGTGGTGCAACCCACTTTCCGTGAATTGCAAGCGGCCGTGCTTCCTTACAGGGGGAAGTGGAACAGTGCATTCTTCAAGCGTGAAGCCCCGTTGGTGCTGGAGCTCGGCTGTGGCGGCGGGGAATACACCGTCGGCCTTGCGCGGCTGCAGCCGGAGAAAAACTACATCGGCGTGGACATCAAAGGGGCGCGGATCTGGCGCGGTGCCAAAACGGCCCGTGAGGAAGGCTTGGCCAACGTCGGTTTCCTGCGCACCCATGTGGATCATATCCTGCGCTGCTTCGGCCAGCACGAGGTCAGCGAGATCTGGCTCACCTTCAGCGACCCGCAGATCGGCAAAGCCCGCAAACGCCTCACCAGCCCGCTCTTTCTGGCGCGCTACAAGGAGATCCTCAAGCCCGGCGGGATCATCCACCTGAAGACCGACAGCCCGCTTTTATATGAATACACGCTGGAGCAGATCGCGGAACACAAGCTGCGCACCGAGGAAAGCAGCGCCAACGTCTATTCCGAACTGGTTCACCGTGTCTCGCCCCAAGAGCAGGCCGTGCTTAACATCCGTACCTTCTACGAGAGCATGTGGCTGGAGGAAGGAAGGACGATCCACTATGTGCGATTCGGGATTTGATCTGATAGCAAGACGCAAGTCTCAAGACTCGAAGACTCAAGACTCAAAGA
>JAGPDT010000025.1:8852-15317 GCA_018057455.1 Flavobacteriales bacterium
CGCGTGGTGAACCGCAACGGCCTGCTCTCCGGCAAGCACCACTTCGGTAGCCCTACGGCCATGCAGGATTTGCTTGAGAAGGAAGGCGTGAAGGTGAAGGACGACCAAGTGGTGGCGTTCGCCAAGAAGTTCTGGGACCCGGCGGTGGAACTGGAGTTCTGAGGAGCCGACCGACCAGACTGACTTCGCTCATCTACATCGCGGTTTTCAGCGGTAAATTCGCGCCGCCATGCAGATCACCGAAGAAGCCCTCTACCAAGCCCTCAGCAAGGTCATTGAGCCCGACCTGAAGAAGGACATCGTGGAACTGGACCTCGTGCAGGAGGTCGTCATCGACGAGGGCACCATCAGCATCATCGTGGAAGTGAGCAACCCCGCCATGCACAGCCGCAAGCGCATGGAGGAGGCCGTGGTGTTCCAAGTGAAACAGGCCCTGGGCAACGATGTGAAGGTGCATGTGAGCGTGCGCCCCATCAGCGGTGCGCGTGGCGGCCTGCGCAAGGTGCTGCCCTTCGTGAAGCACATCATCGCCGTGGCCAGCGGCAAGGGCGGCGTGGGCAAGAGCACCATCACCGCCAACCTCGCGGCGGGCCTGGCCCAGCGCGGCCTGAAGGTGGGCTTGGTGGATGCCGACATCTACGGCCCCAGCATGCCCATGATGTTCGATGTGCAGCAGGAAAAGCCCCGCGTGAAGCAGGTGGACGGCAAGAACATGATCATCCCCGTGGAGAGCCACGGCGTGCAAATGCTCAGTATCGGCTTCTTTGCCGACCCCTCACAGGCCATCGCTTGGCGCGGGCCCATGGCCAGCAAGGCCTTGGACCAGCTCTTCAAGGATGCCGATTGGGGCCACTTGGACGTGATGCTGGTTGACTTGCCCCCCGGAACCGGAGATATCCACCTTTCCTTGGTGCAGGCCGTGCCGCTCAGCGGCGCCATCGTGGTTAGCACCCCGCAACCCGTGGCGTTGATCGATGCGCGCAAGGGCGTGGGCCTCTTCCAACTGCCCAGCATCAATGTGCCGGTGCTCGGCATCGTGGAGAACATGTCCTGGTTCGCCCCGGTGCAGGCCACCGACGGCCGCGACCTGAAGGACACCCCGGAAAGTGAACGCCAGTATATCTTCGGAAAGGGTGGCGCGGGCAAGCTGGCGGAAGAACTGAAGGTGCCCTTGTTGGCCGAGGTGCCCTTGGTGCAAAGCGTGCGCGAAGCCGCCGATGTGGGCCGCCCCGCGGTGATGCAAGGCAACACGCCTGCCGCACAGGCCTTCGCGCCGCTGCTGGATGCCATGGTGCGTATACTTTCCACGCTGGACCAGGCGCCTGCTGGCAAGGTGGCGAATCCGGCAGAAGAACTGATCGTGAAGTAATGGAAACCGCATCACCCACCGGTACGCGCAACCTGGCCCGGACAAAGGAGCGCATCAACCAGGCCCTCACGGAGATCCGCCCGTTCCTGGAAGCCGATGGCGGGGACATCTCGCTGGAAGAGGTCACCAAGGACGGCATTGTGCGCGTAAGGCTCCACGGAGCGTGCAGCACCTGCTCCATGGTGGCCATGACCATGAAGGCCGGCGTG
Source organism: Flavobacteriales bacterium (assembly GCA_018057455.1). GTDB lineage: Bacteria > Bacteroidota > Bacteroidia > Flavobacteriales_F > PHOS-HE28 > PHOS-HE28. The sequence continues at coordinate 10,431 of JAGPDT010000025.1, forward strand.
GAGGAAGCCATCAAGCGCGCGGCCCCGGAGGTGGTGAAGGTGGTGGCGGTGGTGTGAATTCGCACTCCTTGCGGCGTAGTTCACGGATGTTTCCGGATCCTCACTTTGTTCCTGTCAAGCACTGTGAATGCCCTTTGCAATTCGTTGATGTGATGCCCAAGCACCATCATTACGCGGGCCACCTTGTCCGGTGGAGGGAACCCATCAAGTCGGATCAACAGCACGCCCGAATGTGGTGAATTGCTGGCGAAGACCAAGTCTCCAAAGTCCTTGTCCTCTGTGATCAGAACGGTGTTGCTTGCATGCGCGATCTCAAGAACACGCACATCTGGCGCACCAAGGTCGGTTTCATGGATGTCCTTTACGGTATGGCCTGCTGAACGCAATGCTCGGATGATGTGGCCGTCTACGCTTTCATCCGCGACGAAGTCCATCTGGCAACACTAAGGGACCGCAGGGTAGATAATATCGTTGTTGACCGCATCAACGGCGAACAACTGTGCGGCCTGGATGCTTTCCACCGTAAGACCCGGGTAGCCGTTCAAGAGGTCTTCTGGGCGTTCCCCGAATGCGATCTTTTGCAAGATCAAGTACACCGGCACACGCGTCCCCCGGAAGCAAGGTTTCCCCAGCATGACCTTCGGGTCGGAGGTGATATGGTCGCGCCAATCGAGCATCTTTCTTCAAAGATAAGGTTCAGCCTCGTGTTCTGGGTTCCTTGTGAATGCTTCATCCGGCACGATAGCTGGTTTCCTCATCGATGCCTTCCACCATGTCCACGTAACTTCTGTAACGGCTGGCAGCGATCGCACCGCTCCCCACGGCTCTCAGCACCGCGCATCCCGGCTCGTTGATGTGCTTGCAATCCCCGAAACGGCACTCCCCCTTCAGCTTGAAAAATTCGGGGAACTGGTCCACGATCACCTCCTGATCCAAGTCTACCAGGCCAAATCCTTTTACGCCGGGCGTGTCGATGATGAAGGTGGGGGAGGGGTGGTCAGTTGTCAGTTGTTCGTTGTCAGGTATCCAACTGCCATCTGCCCGCTGCCCACTGCCCACTGCCATATGGCAACTATCAACTGGCAACTGCACCTCAAACATCTGCGCCGCCGTGGTGGTGTGCTGCCCCTTGTCGGTGGACGCGCTGATCTCCCAAGTATGCAGGTCCAGTGCAGGGTCTATTGCATTCACCAAGGTGCTCTTGCCCACACCGCTGTGGCCCACCAACAGCGTCACCTTGCCTTGGAGCAGTTCCTTCAAGTCGGCAACGCCGGTGCCTTTTAGTGCGGAGGTGATCAACGTACGGTAGCCGGCTCCTTGGTATACGTCCTCATATTCCGCCAGCAATCCAAACTCCTCATCGCCGAGGTCGTCCACTTTGTTGAAGACAATGACCGGTGGAATCTGATACGCCTCGGCGGTCACCAGCACACGGTCGATGAAACCGAAGGAAGTGAACGGACGCGCCACGGTGACCAGCACTACGCATTGGTCCATGTTGCTCGCGATCACGTGCTTGTGGTGCGAGAGGTTCACGCTCTTGCGCACCAAGTAATTGCGGCGGTCGTGCAGCTTGGTGATGGCGCCCACGAGTTCCTTGCCCACCATCTCCGCGGCGGGATCAAAGTCCACTTCATCCCCCACGGCCAAAGGGTTGGTGCTGGTGTATCCCTTTGTGCGCAGCTTGCCCTTGGCGATGCAATCGTGCAAGGTGCCATCCGCGCCGCGCACGCTGTAGCGGCTGCCGGTGGAGCGCATGAGGAGGCCGGTGGGCATGGGGTGTTCGCTTGGTCGCGGAGGGCCAAAGATGGCGTGGAAAGAAAAGAGTGGATTACAGTAGCAAAAAGACACCCGCTTTCACCGCCTCGCATCCTCCACCACAAAATCAAACATCTGTTCGTGCCGGATCTCGTCGTTCTTTCCTTCCCAGAGCCCGTACTGGAGCTTCATCCGCTCCACTCGCTCGTCTCTCGGCACGCGGAAATCCATCCGCAGCAGGAAGAAATTCTTCTTCGACTTCAGCTCCGTGCGGGCCGCGATGAACTGGCGCAGCTTCTTGCTCATCTCGTGCAGGGCCGTGTCGTACACGGTGAAGCGGATGTTGTTCCCCTTCTCAACGTCCACCTCGGCCGCGCCGTTGCCCATGTCGTAGCCCACGCGCATGCTCAGCACCAGTTTGAAATCATCGGTCAACGGCATCACCTTCAGGATCACCGTCACCAAGCTGTGATCAGCGAGCTTCACCTGGCCGGCACGAACGAATTCCATCTTGTAGGTGGAAGGTGCCTGGCCGAGTGCGGTGCTGGCGGCCAACAGGGACGCGAGGACAACCAGGGGTGGAAGGTTCCGCGCAAATTTCATCGGAGCAGGGAAGCTGCGAGCGTGATCACGCGGAAAGGTAGCGCACCCAGCCGTGCCCAAGATGCCTGATCATTCTTTGGGCACTGAAGCGTAATCACCAAGGTGGCCTATCGTCTGTTGAGCCGCAGGGTCCCGAGGTAAGTTTCGGACAACCGGGATGTCAAATCCGGAGACCCTGCATGAGCTTCCAATTCCCAAAGGAGACCGTGCAGGAGGCCATCGCATCACACTTCGGTCACCAGAGCCTAATCGCGAAGGCGACTGATCATCTGATCGCCCGATCTTTGCCCCTATGTCCATCTCCGTCCGCCACATCACCAAGCAGTTCGGCGCGCAAAAGGCGCTGGACGACGTTTCATTCGAGATCGGCGGCAGTGAAGTCGTCGGATTCCTTGGGCCCAACGGTGCCGGCAAGAGCACCATGATGAAGATCCTCACCTGCTTCCTGCCGCCCACCTCCGGCGATGCCAGCGTGTGCGGCTTCGACATCCGCGAGGCCAGCATGGACGTGCGCCGTAACGTGGGCTACCTGCCCGAGCACAATCCGCTCTACACCGACCTCTACGTGAAGGAATACCTCGAATTCACCGCGGGGATGTACGGGCTGAAGGACAAGGCCGCCAAGGTGAAGGAGATGATCGGCCGGGTAGGGCTGGAGCGGGAACAGCACAAGAAGATCGGTGCCTTGAGCAAAGGCTACCGCCAGCGCGTGGGCCTGGCGCAAGCCATGATCCACGACCCCAAGGTGCTGATCCTGGACGAACCCACCAGCGGCCTGGACCCCAACCAGCTCGTGGAGATCCGCGGATTGATCAAGCACATCGGCGAGCAGCGCACCGTGTTGCTCAGCACCCACATCATGCAGGAGGTGGAAGCCATCTGCAGCCGCGTGATCATCATCGACAAGGGCCGTATAGTGGCGGATGATAATGCCAAGCACCTCCGTGGCATGGGTGATCGAAAACAAGCGCTTTTGGTGGAGTTCGATGGGCGTTGCACGGACCAGGACCTGATGGCACTTCCAGGCGTATTGCAAGCGGCTCGCGGCAAAGGCAACACGTGGACCCTGTCATTCCCGGAAGATCAGGACATTCGCCCAACCGTGTTCCAGTTTGCGGTGGACAAAGGATTGAAGGTGCTCACGCTGCAACGCGCCGAACGCGACCTGGAAGATGTGTTCAAGGAGCTCACCATGCCTGTTTCAGGAAAGTGATGCCTGGTGGTCTCAGATCGATCGGGTCTTATTCCTGCGCGTGACGGCGAATGCATTCAATGACCGGAACCACAGATAAACACGCCCTGCGTATACCGGGGGAATGCGGATGACGGAATCAAGATCCAGGCAAACCGACAAATCCTGATCCGTGCCCGCCTGCCGGAGGGTACCGTGTGGACACATCCCTGCGTTTGCCGAGAACGGGCCCCTTGGCCCTTTGAAAATGTGTCCACACGGTAGCCTCCGGAGGGCAGGTTCATCTGTGTGTATCCGTGGTAAAAAGATTACGGAAGTCGCGCCCGCAGGGCGCGTGAGAGCCCATAGCCCTGCCCGTGGTTCAGCCCGGTGCCTTTCGTGCCGTGCAAACACGTTTCTTTGCGGTCCAATTCCCGAAAGGGAGCAATTGAAAGCAAGTTCATGCCCTACCTCTTCACCTCCGAAAGCGTCAGCGAAGGCCACCCCGACAAGGTGGCCGACCAGATCAGCGACGCGCTCATCGACCATTTCCTGGCCTTCGATCCCGACAGCAAGGTGGCCTGCGAAACCTTGGTCACCACCGGGCAGGTGGTGCTGGCCGGTGAGGTGAAGAGCAAAGCCTACCTCGACGTGCAGCAGATCGCACGTGACGTGATCCGCGGCATCGGGTACACCAAAAGCGAGTACATGTTCGAGGCGCACAGCTGCGGCGTGTTCAGCGCCATCCATGAGCAGAGCCCGGATATCAACCAAGGCGTGGAGCGCAAGAAGCCCGAGGACCAGGGCGCCGGCGACCAGGGCATGATGTTCGGCTACGCCTGCCGCGATACGGACACCTACATGCCCCTGGCCTTGGACCTCAGCCACCGCCTGCTGAAGGAACTCGCCACCATCCGCCGCCAGAAGAACACCAAGATGCCCTACCTGCGCCCGGACGCCAAGAGCCAGGTGACCATCGAGTACAACGACGACCATACGCCCAAGCGCATCGATGCCATCGTGATCAGCACCCAGCACGATGATTTCGCCCCGGAGGCCAAGATGCTCGCACAGATCAAGAAGGACGTGATCGAGGTCCTGGTCCCCCGTGTGAAAAAACAACTGCCCAAGCGCGTGCAGGCCCTGTTCAACGACAAGATCACCTACCACGTGAACCCCACGGGCAAGTTCGTCATCGGCGGTCCGCACGGCGATACCGGCCTCACCGGGCGCAAGATCATCGTGGACACCTACGGCGGCAAGGGCGCGCACGGTGGCGGAGCTTTCAGCGGAAAGGACCCCAGCAAGGTGGACCGCAGCGCAGCCTACGCAGCCCGCCACATTGCGAAGAACCT
>JAGPDT010000025.1:15417-43329 GCA_018057455.1 Flavobacteriales bacterium
GGCGCAAGATCATCGTGGACACCTACGGCGGCAAGGGCGCGCACGGTGGCGGAGCTTTCAGCGGAAAGGACCCCAGCAAGGTGGACCGCAGCGCAGCCTACGCAGCCCGCCACATTGCGAAGAACCTTGTGGCAGCAGGCGTTTGCGATGAAGTGCTGGTGCAGGTGGCCTATGCCATCGGCGTGGCCAAACCGGTGGGCTTCTACGTGAACACCTATGGCACGGCCAAAGTGAAGCTGGCCGACGGGGCCATCGCCAAGACCGTGGCCGCGATGGCGGAATTCGACATGCGCCCCTACTTCATCGAGAAGCGCTTCAACCTGCGCACGCCCATCTACAGCGAAACCGCCGCGTATGGCCACCTGGGCCGCTCCCCGCGCACGGTGACCAAGAAGTTCGACAACGCCGGCCGGAAGGTCGCCGTGAAGGTCAAGCTCTTCCCCTGGGAGGAACTCGATGCCGTACCGGCCGTGAAGAAGGCGTTCGGGGTGAAGTAGTGAGTAGTTGTCAGTTGCCGGTTGTCAGGCTTTGGCGCGACGGCGTGTACTGGGGTGGTAGTTGTCAGTTGTTAGGCGTAGCCGCGACATGGAAGCGCAGCACATGTAGAGTGGCGCACGCCCAAGACGCACTAAAGCCCCTGACAACCGACAACTGACACCATGCGGCCCAATGCGCAAGACGAGCAGGGTGGATCGCAACGCCCCACGGCACACGGAAGCCCCTGACAACCAACAACTGACAACTGACCGCTGACAACTTGTTGGCCAGATCATAAAGAACCGCTACTTTCGCACCCCATTTTCAGGAAACATGTACGCCATTGTAGAGATCGCCGGCCAGCAATTCAAGGTGCAGGCCCCGCAAAAACTGAAGGTTCACCGGCTTGAGCTGGAGGAAGGAAAGCACGTGGAGCTGGGCAACGTCCTCCTGGTGAGCGATGGTGCCCAGACCAGCATCGGCACTCCGGTGGTGGACGGCGTCCGCATTGCGGCCAAAGTGCTGGCCCACAGCAAGGGCGACAAGGTGATGGTGGGCAAGAAGAAGCGCCGCAAGGGCTACCAAAAGCTCAACGGCCACCGCCAATACCTCACGGAACTGTGGGTGGAGGCCATCCTCGCCAAAGGCGAGCAGTTCGATGCCAGCAAGAGCACGGCCCCCGAGGTGAAGCCCTACACCCCGCCGGTGAAGAAGACCCGCGCCACCGCCGAAGCCGCTCCCGCCAAGAAGGCCGCCACCAAAAAGGCCGGACCGAAAAAAGCCGCCGCCAAGCAGGAAGCCCCTGCGAAGGCAGCGAAGGCCCCGGCCAAGAAAGCCGCCGCCAAGAAGGCCGCGCCGAAGAAGGACGATAATAAGTGATCAAGCAGCTGGCGCGGGCACCGTCCGCTCCGGTCCTGAAAGACCCCGATAAGCCATGGCACACAAGAAAGGTGAAGGCAGTACCCAGAACGGCCGCGAGTCGCACTCGAAGCGCTTGGGCGTGAAGATCTATGGCGGCAGCCAGGCTGTTGCCGGCAACATCCTTGTCCGCCAGCGCGGCACCAAGCACCACCCCGGCAAGAACGTGGGCATCGGTGTGGACCACACCCTCTACGCCCTTGTGGACGGCACGGTGGAGTTCCGCCGCAAGCGCGACGACAAGAGCTACGTGAGCGTGATCCCGGCCGACGCCAAGGGGGTCAACTAAGCGCCACTTTTCCAACCCGTGCAAGGCCTCCTGCTCCGCAGGGGGCTTTGCTGTTTCCGGGGGCGCCAGCGGGTTTCGGACCTTCGGCCGGACCGGAGGGCCATCAGCGGGGGTGTTGCAACCGCTCTTGCGCCTGTGGGGCGTAGAAGCCCCCTTCGCGCGCAATGCGCTCGAAAAGCGGGTGCGCAGCGGTAGGGCCAGCCATGTGCTCTGTCGTCAGCGCCAGGTACCAAAGGGCTTCTTCCCGGAAGCTGTCCACGGAATTGGCAGCAGCCGCCTTGAGGTGGCCCTGCGCGCGCGTGGAAAGCCCGAGGCGATAGCAGGCGAGGCCCGCATAGAATTGCGCGTTCACATCTTCCGGGTATTGGCCCAGCACCAGGTACAGCTGGTCCAGCGCCTGGCGTTCATCGCCACGGTCCAGGGCGCCAAGGGCCTGGTCGATCAAGGTCAAGTAGGGCCGTTCCGCAAGGATTGCCGGAATGCTGTCCTTGCGGGCTGTCTCCATTTTGGCGTAGCGGCCGGGGGAGGGCAGGTCGCGGTTGCTGCGATCGAGTTCCACCGGGTGCACCACCTTCATGCCGTGCAGGAAGAGCAGCCGGCGCGAACTCCGGCCGGTATGCTCATGCAGGAGGTCCGGTTTGCTGGGCCGTTGCTCCACCCGTGGTGTTTGGGCCGGCATGCGCTCCACGCCGGTGCGTTCCACGGGGCCGGTAGGCGCCTGGTCCTCGCGGAACCGCTCCGCAGCAGGTTCACTGGTGGCTTGCGGCTCCACGGGCAGTGTTCCCAGTTCAGCATCCACCACCGACAAGGTGCTATCCACCATCGCAGGCATGGAGCCTGCAGGCGTTGCTTTGGAATCCGGCGCGTGGGTCCGTATTGGGATTTCCCCCATGGGCCGCGTGAAGGTCCAGACCAGGAGTGATCCAACTCCTGCAACGGCCACCATCAGCAAGGGCCAATTCAACGGGGAGCGCCCGTTGGGCGGTTTGCGCAGGGTGCGCAGCGCATCCAGCGCTCCGGGGATCATCAAGCCATCCAACGCTTCCCGCAGCAGCGGGTCCTGTTCCAAGTGGAGTTCCACCGCATGGCATTCCTGCGGGTTGAGGGTGCCTTGGGCATACCGGACCAGCCGTTCCAAGGTGGGCGGTGCTTGTGGCGCGAAGGGGTCAGCGGCTGTGGCCATGGCGTTCCAGTATGATGCGCAGGTTGCGCCTGCCGTTCTGTAAATGGCTGCGCACTTGTTCCACCGTCTGGCCGGTGCGCCCGGCCACTTGCTGGTAGCTGTTCCGTTCCAGGTAGAAGTGCCGGATGCACATGGCTTGGCCTGCGGGAAGTTGGGCAATGGCGGCCTCAAGGGCTTGAAGTGAGGCTTCCCGGAGCACCAGGTGACCGTCGTCATCCGCCACCGGGTCCGCCATGAGGGAAGCATGTGGGCCCGCTTTGCGGAGGAGCATCAGGCACCGGTTGCGCACAACGGCATGTACCCACGGCCGGAAGGCCCGTATCCGGTGTTTGCCGGCCAGTGCCGGCAGGTCAGTGAAGAAGTCCATCACCAGGTCCTTGGCGGCCTCCACATCCTTCAGGTAGTTCATCGCCACGCCGAAAAGCAGGTGTGCATACCGGTCCCACAACAAGCCCAAGGAGGACCGGTCACCGGCGCGCAACCGGGTGACGAGGTCCTCGTCAGAGGGGTTTGTGGTGGATCGGCGGCGGAGGAACATCCTTTTGTTGCCGGTGGTCGGTACGCGGTTGTGGTTCCCCGGGCACCTCAATCATGGCGCTTCGGCGTACCACGGGAGTTGATCATGCCCAACGTCGGCCCGGTCTTCCTGGCCGATCCGGCGTTGCACTGTGCGGCTGCCCACGGCAACCAACATACAATTACCTCCCCACATTCCGCTGCTGATGCAACTCAAAGTAGTTCTTGGTCTCTATGGCCACCACCCCGCCGGTCACATCGCCGTACTTGGCGGGCAGTCCGCCGGTGTATACGCTCACGCGGCTGATGGCCTCGGAAGGCACGCCGGGGTTGCTGCCGGTCACCTTCACGCCGTCCACGTAGTAGGCCATGCTGCCCGCGCGTGATCCCCGGAAGTAAAGCTCATCGCTGTTCCGTGCCTTGGTTACGCCGGGCGTCATGCTGGCGATCATCTTCACCGGGTCCTTGCGCGTGGCGTTGGTCTTGATCTGCGCGGTGGTCATCACCATGCGCGAGGGGTCATCCGGGCGGATCAGGGGTTCCTCCCACCGTTCGCGCACCACCACCACGGTGCCCAGCGTGGAGCGCAGCTCGATCACGGGCAACCGGGTGATCAGGCCCGGGTCCACGCGCACGACCTCCACCACCCGGGTGTTGTAGCCGGGGTAGCTGGCGCTCACTTCGTAGGTGCCCACGGGCAGCGGTTTCAGCACGAAGCGCCCCTCCAGGTCCGTTTCCACACCCACGGCATGGCCGCCCTGTTCGGCGCGTACCACGCAGAAGGGCAAGGCCTCACCCACGGCGTCCAATACGCGGCCATGGACCTCGCCGTGGTTTTGGGCAGCGCCGGAGGTGGCCATGGCAAGGGCCAGCGCCAGCCAGCCTGATCGTGTGTGCTTCATCTCCATCGGGTGTGTTGTTCCCTGGTATGATGCACCAACTGCCGGGATTGCACACCTGCCTGCTCGGGCCCGGCCCATGCGGGGGCGGTTCAGGCGACTGCGCTGGCCTCGTGCAGCCCGCAGCGTTCCATGAACTGGTTGTTGAACACCTCCATCACCTCCGGGGCCAGCAGCGTGGTGCGGGCTTTTTTCCAATCGGCCACGGAAGGCCCGTACATGCGATCCAACCGCGCACGGTCGATCATGGAATTCACCTTGCCCCAATGCAGGGTGTAGGCGATGCCGGCGGTTTCCATCCGGTGCAGTATGAGCTGGTGGAAGGTGCGCGCGGCATTGCAGTCCATGGCGTCGAGTTCCATCACGCAGGTCCTTTCGAAGCGCGTGAAGCCCAAGGTGGCCGCCGTGCCCTTAACGAACCGCATGGCGGTGACGCCGGGGAAGGGGTCGGTGCGGTTGGCGTCCACCACCATTTCCATCACCGTGGCGCAATCTTTCATGTCCATGCCGATGGCGAAGCTGCTGGCTTTTCCACGGACCCGCGTGGTACCGAAGTGCTCGCCGAAGGTGCCTTCGCGGGGCATTCCTTCCTGGTAGGCCAGCGGGTACAGGGCGTTCACCAAGCCCGGGATGAGCAATTCACTGGCCGGGCCCAGGTGGTCCAGGATCGTTTGCAACACGCCGAAGGTGTTCTCCCCGTACTGGAATTTCGGGGATGGGGCCAGGCGTTCATAGTCCTCACGGTATGCGGTCTTGTATAGCACGCGCAGGAAGAGGCCTTTCTCCGGGTCGTCCTTGGCGAAGCGGTGCGGGTTGAAGCCCACCTCGAAGTGGTACAGCTCATGCCCTTTCTTCTTGTATGGCCCCGGCATGCGGTCCTTGATCTTGTCGAAATCGAGCGTGGTAAGGCACTCTCGCATGGCCGCATCATAGGCCACGTTCTGCTTCTTGAATTCCTGGAGCAGGCAGATGGGCTGCCCCTCGACCATCACCCCATGGATGAAACCGAAACTGCCGAAGCTGACCAGCGCGGCGTTGAAAAGGGCATCGTCCCGCTTGAGCTCCGCGCCCAAGGACCTGATGAATTTGTCAGAGACCACGGGAGAGGAGGCGCGTTCCAGCCACACATGGCTGTCCGGACCGGTGATCAGGTGCAGGCCCGTGATCTGGTCCTGTGGCGAGCCGAAGTTCCAGGCCGCGCCGTGCGTGTTGGTGCTGAAGGCCCCCACGATGCTTTGCCCGTTGGCTGCGCCGGAGGCGCGGATGCAGCGCCGGGGCCGGCCCTCCTTCTCCAATTTGTTGTTCAGGGCGAACATGCTCAATCCGCACTGGGCGAGCAACAGGTTCTCCACACGGCCGGTGGCCACCATGTCCGGGTGTGCCATGTCCGCTTTCACGTTGAAGCAGTTGCGCAGGTCCATGGTGTCGATCAGGCCGCCTTCGGTAACGGCCACCTTGCTCAACGACCAGCCCCGGCCCAAGGCCCGCAGCCGCCAGGAATTCCTGATGGCCGCAGCGATCAACCATTGGAAGTTGGCCGTGGTGGCCTTGTACTCCTTCCAGGGGCTTTCCAAATGGGGGTTCACCAGGTGGAAGGAGGCGCCGGGCTTGAGCACCTGCGTGAAGTTGCGGTGCTTGTTCTCGAATTGGTCCAGCGCGATCGGTTCGATGCCGACAGGAAACGCCATGGCGCAAGGGAGGGTTGGTGAGGTGGATGGTTTGTGGACCTTCTCCCGCATGTCCCCCCATCCACTTCGGGAAGCATGGAAGGCCTTGGCCCCCGGTTACTCCGGGTCTTCGATATCGCCGATGGGCCGGTCGTCCGGCGCACAATCCCATTCCACGCATTGGGGCATCACGATCCCCAAAGTGGCAACCGTGAGCAAGGCGTAGCCCAAGTTGTCCTTGACGCGTGCTTTGGTCATTTTCCCGGTGCGGCACTTGGGGTCGATCGGCACGGGTTCCACCAGGCCCCAGGCGAAAGCCCACGTGGTCTTGTGGCAGTCCGTGCATACGTTGGTTGCGGTGGCCGCATCTTCCGAGGCGATGATCTCGGTGGTGCTGCACCCCGCCAAGCATCCGGCACAAACCAGCACCAACAACCATCGCTGAACAGGCCCACGGGAAGTGATCAAGGCGTTCATGGCAGTGGGGATCGATACCCACGAAGGTAGTCCGCTGGGCAAGGGATGTGCGCTGGTCCCGCGGCAAACCCGGCTTCCATGGCTCCACCCCCGCGCCAAGCTCGAACGCCACGGACCTTCATGTGGCCGCACACGCCTAGCGGAAGAGTGGGGTGCGGCCCGGTTCGCACAAGCCCAGGATGGAGGGCTTGGTTGCGGGCAGGCCGCTGCCACGTTGGCACAGGTGGCCGGGTGAAATGCGTTTGGCCGGAGACTACAGTTCCTCCGCCACCACCTCCTTCACCCCGGGCACCATTTGCCGCATGAGATTCTCAATACCGCCCTTGAGGGTGACCAGGCTGCTGGGGCAGCCGCTGCAGCTGCCGCGCAGGGAAACCGCCAATACGCCTTCCCGGTAGGATTTGAAGGCTATGTGCCCGCCATCGGCCGCCACGGCCGGGCTTACGTATTCATCCAGCACCGAGATGATCTGCTCCTCCAGCGCAGAGGTCGGCTTGGCATGGGAAACCGCCCGTTCGTTGGCGTCGGCGAGGCTTTGGGCATCGGCCCCCTCCAGTACCACGCGCCCATCGTTGTTGAGGTGGTCCTGGATGTGTTCGCGCAACGCCATCTGCACCAGGTCCCATTCGATGCCGTCGTTCTTGGTCACCGAGATGAAGTTGCCGCTGATGAACACGCCACTGACGAACGGCAGGTTGAATACGTGGGCTGCCAGGGGAGAGACCGCCTCGGCCTCCTCCACCGTGGAGAATTCCATGATCCGGCCCTCCGGCACCAACGACCTGCTGGCCACGAACCGCAGGGTGGCCGGGTTGGGCGTGTCTTCGGCGTAGACCGTGACCGGCATGCGTCTTTCCGGGGTTTCCATCGGCGATAAAGGTACGGTCGCCCGGTGGCTTCCACCCGCGGGACGCTTGGCGGCAGGGGCTGGTCCACGGTCCGGGTCCTCCATTTGGCTTTCCAAGAGGTTCGGCTACTCCGGCTTGTTCCGGTGCGGACATCGGGTAACTTTGCCCACCATGCGCTCGCTGCGTTCATACCGCTCACACGGCTTGGCTGTTCTGGCCATGCTGCTGTTGCTGCTGGGCACGGCCGCACCGGCCTTGGCGCGCATGACCTGCGTGATGGGCGGGCATACCGAACTGAGCGTGGGCCAACCGGCGGATTGCTGCCCCACGGACCATGCGCACCCCACGGACGAGCTGAAGGCCACCTGCTGCGAGGTGCTGCAAGCCCAGCCCCAGCGGGACGATTTTGTGGCCGGCACCCATGTGGCCGTGCCGGTGCCCACCGCCGTGCCCATGGCATGGCCGGTGCAGGTGCCCCTGCCTTTGGTACACGCCGTTCAGGCCGATGGATCCGGCGTTGGGCCGCCACCCGCCCCGCTGCTGCGTGTGCTGGCCTCCACCGGCGTGTTCCGCATCTAGCCGTTCTTCCTGGTGATGGCCGCGGCCCTGTGCCGCCGGCCTGTTTCCCTTGTTCACCCTGAAGAATTCCGTAGATGGACCTCAACAAGATCATCCACTTCATCGCTGCGGCTTTGATCGCCGCGGCACTGCCGGCACAGGAAATGGTGCACGGCACCGTCAAGGTCCGCGAGGCGGACCAAACCCTCCAACCCTTGCCTGATGCCCGGGTGGGCTGGGCCGGTGGAACCGCCGTGATGAGCGATTCCACCGGGCATTTCATGCTGCCCGTGCCCGCGGCCTGGCCAGCGCTCCTGGTCACCTCTTCCTTTGCCACCTCGCCGGATACCTTGCGCTTGGAAGGCCCGCCCAAAGGGCGTCTTTCCGTGGTGGTGGAAGGCTCGGTGCAGTTGGCCGCCGCCGAGGTCTCCGAACGCCAGGCCAGCACCCGGCTCAGCCTGCAAACGCTCCAGGCCATAGAATCCATCGGCGCACGTGAACTGAAACGTGCCGCCTGCTGCGATGTCAGCGAAAGCTTCGAGACCAACGCCACGGTGGACGTGAGCTACGGCGATGCCGTGAGCGGCACAAAGACCATCCGCATGCTCGGGCTGGACGGCAAGTACGCCCAGCTCAGCCTGGAGAACATCCCCTTCGTGCGGGGCCTCTCCTCCAATTCCGGCCTCACGTTGATCCCCGGCCCCTGGATCAACGAAATCAATGTAAGCAAGGGCATCGGCACCGCCGTGAACGGCCCCAATGCCATGACCGGCCAGATCGAGATCTGCCTGCTGGACCCCGCCGCCTCGCCGCCGTTCTTCACCAACTTCTACGCCAACAGCAACGGGCGGGCGGAACTCAACGTGAACGCCGCACAGCACCTGGGCAAGGCCGGGGACAACATCCTCATGGTGCACGGCAGCATGTTGCAGAACGCCCTGGACGACAACGGTGACGGCTTCATCGACCAGCCCCTGGGCAAGCGGTTCAACATCCTGGACCGCTGGATGCAACGCACCGAGAAACGCACCACCCAGCTGATCGTGCGGTACGTCACCGATGAGCGCGATGGCGGGCAGATGGAAGATGCCCCCGTGGGCGAATCCGCCAATGGGCGACGCTACGATGTGGCCATCCGCAACGAAATGGCCGATGTGGTGCTCAAGAACGGATGGATCCTCAACGACCCCGGAAAGAGCATCGGTCTGCTCACGGGTTTCCGCGACCACACCATGTCCTCGGTGTTCGGCGACAACAACTACCAAGGCGCCCAGCGCAGCGCCTACGCCAACGTGGTGTACCAGCAGCTGCTCAAGCACCAGGACCAATTGAAGGCCGGTGCCAGTTTCCAGTTCGACGACTATGAGGAGCTCTTCAGTCCGGTGCCGGCCCAACGCATGGACCTGGGTCGTACCGAGCGCATGCCGGGGGTGTTTGCCGAGTACTCCCGCAACCGGGAGCGCTTCACGCTGGTGGCCGGTGTACGCGCCGACTTCAACAGCACATACGGCGAAGCCGTCAGTCAGCGCCTGCATCTGAAGTACGACCTGGGCCCGCTCACCACCGTGCGCTTCTCGGGGGGCAGCGGCTTCCGCAGCGCCAACCCCATCGTAGAAACGCCCGCAGCTCAGGCCAGCGCACGCCAGGTGGTGTTCGAGGGCGACCTCGATTTCGAACGTTCCTGGAACACCGGAGTCTCCTTCCTGCACAAGTTCAAATGGTTCGGCAAAAAGTGGTCGTTCGCACTGGACGCCTACCGCACGGATTTCACCGCCCAGGTGGTGGCCGATATGGACCGCGACCCGCAGCAGTTGGTCTTCTACATGCTGGATGGGACCAGCTATGCCAACAGCGTGCTCACCGACCTGCAGGTGCAATTGGGCAAACAAGTGGAAATGAAGGCCAGCTACCGTTGGTACGATGCACGCACCACTTACTCCGGCGAGCTGCGCGAGCGGCCGTTGGTGCCCTCGCACCGGGGCTTGGTGGACCTGGGGTACACCTCCAAGGATGAACACTGGCGCTTCGACATCACCGTGAACGGCTTTGGCACCGCCCGGTTGCCCATCACCCACGGCAACCCGGAAGCCTATCGCATGGCGGACCGGTCCCCGGCGTATGCCACGCTCAACGCACAGATCAGCCGCGTGCTGGGCGATTGGGAACTGTACCTGGGCGGGGAGAACATCACCGGTACCTTGCAGAACCGGCAGATCCTTTCCGTGGAAGATCCGTTCGGTCCGTATTTTGATGCCTCCATGATCTGGGGGCCCGTGAACATGCAGATGGCCTACTTCGGCCTGCGCTACACCTTGAAGGCCAAAAACACCACACCCGTGCAATGAAACTGAAGAACCTGTTCAACGGCCTGGCCGCCATCGCGCTGCTGGCCACAGCCCCCCGCGCACAAGCCCAAGGGGATGACAAGCTCGCCTCCGTGGACATCCACACCAACGCGGTGTGCGGTGATTGCAAGGAGCGCATCGAATCCGAAATGATCTACGTGAAAGGCGTCCGCTCGGTGAAGGTGGACCTGACCAACGAGAACATCCACGTGGAGTACAAGGCGCAGAAGACCGATCCGGCCAAACTGCGCGAGGCGGTGGCCAAGATCGGTTACCTGGCCGATGGCGTGCAGCCCGATCCCACGGCCCGGGCCGCCCTGCCCGCATGCTGCCGGATGACCAAGGAGGAGCACGATGCACCTCCGGCCTTAGCCCCGGATCCCGCCGGTGGCGAGCAAACGGTGCCGGCCCCAGAGCACTGACCAAACAGATCAACAACGGCTGGACGCGGAACTATAGGCCTGGTGCAGGGGCGTTCCACGTACATCGCCGTCCGCTCACGAGCTGGCCCCGCCGGGCACATAAACCGAAATGCAATGGCATTGATCCGCCCCCTGAACGGCACTGTCCCGACCATTGGAAAGGACGCTTTCCTGGCCGAAACCGCCGTGGTGATCGGCGACGTGGTGATGGGTGACGGATGCAGCGTGTGGTACAACGCGGTGGTGCGTGGGGATGTCAACAGCATCCGCATCGGCCACCGGGTGAACATCCAGGACAACGCCACCCTGCACGCCACCTACCGGAAATGCGGGCTCACCATCGGTGATGACGTCAGCATCGGGCACAACGCCATCGTGCATGGCTGCACCGTGGAAAGCAACGTGCTCATCGGCATGGGCGCCATTGTGATGGACCAGGCCGTGATCGGCACCGGCAGCGTGATCGCCGCGGGGGCCGTGGTGACCCAAGGCATGGTGGTGGAGCCGGGTTCGCTCATGGCCGGTGTGCCTGCCAAGCGCATCGGCGCGGTGGGCAAGGACCTTTCCGAAGGCGAGATCGGGCGGATCGCGCGGAACTATGGGCTCTATGCAGGCTGGTACAAGGCGGAATGACCGAACGGGGCAGTGGGGTGGTTGTCCCTGTACGTGAGCAGGCACCACTTCACTCAAGCGTCAATTGGCCGTGCATCCAGCCCCCGCGCCGGACAGGGCCGCAGTGCAGTCCGAGGTGCTCCAACACGGGCTGGAACCGGAGCGGTTCGCCGCTGGTCCAGCACGCCAGTGAACCATGGGCGCCATCCGGTGCTTTCAAGCCGTGCTGCTCCAGCAATTGCGCCAAGCGCCGGGCTATGGCGGCTGAAGGCTCGATCACGCGCACACCCGGCCCGGCGATCTTCTCGATCAACGGCCGTACCAGCGGGTAGTGGGTGCAGCCCAGTACCAGTGCGTCGATGCCACGCGCAAGCATGGGTTCGATCCAGCCCCGCAGCAGCACTTCCACCTCGGGTTCGTCGAGGTGCCCGGCGTCGATGTGCTGGGCCAGGCCGGGACAGGCTCGTTGGATCACCTCCACGTCGTGGGCGAAGCGCTCCACCACATCGGCCAAGGCACGGCCCTGCACCGTGGCGCGGGTGGCCAACACGCCCACCACGCCGGTGCGGGTGTGTTCGGCGGCGGGTTTCACGGCGGGCTCCATCCCCACGATGGGCACGTGCGGGAATTGTTGGCGGAGCGGGACCAGGGCTGCGCTGCTCGCGGTGTTGCAGGCGATCACGATGGAATGGCAGCCTTTCCCCAGCAAGGCCTCGGTGATGCCCGTGCTGAAAGTGAGGATCTCCTCGGCGGTGCGCTCGCCGTAGGGCACATGGGCGTTGTCGCCGAAATAGAGCAGGCGCTCCGCGGGGAGCGCCTGCCGGATGGCCGCGGCAATGGTGAGGCCACCGATGCCGGAGTCGAAGATGCCGATGCTTGGGTCCGCGCCCATGCGCCGGGGGGTCAGGGGATCTGCAGCTTCGCTTTCACCTGGGGCAGGATGTCCGTGCCGCCCCCGGAGTAGAGCACCATGCCGGTGCTGGTGTCGAAGATGTAGGCGTAGTTGCCCTCGGCGGCCACGTCGCTGATGGCCTTGTTGGTGCGCTCGATCATGGGTGCCAGCAATTCGCTTTCTTGCTTGGTCAGGTCCTCCTTGGCCTTGTCTTGGGCATCGCTGATGCGCTGTTCGAGCTCCTGGATCTCGCGCAGGGCCACCTGCTGTTCGGTCTTGGTCATCGTCTCGGCCTTGGCTTGGGCGTCGGTCACCTTGTTCTGGTATTCCATGCCCATGGCCTTCAGGCGGTCGTCCAAGGTCTTGGCGAACTCCTGCATTTTGGTCTCCGCGGCCTTGCGCTCGGGGAGCATCAGCATCAGGGCCTGGCGGTCGATGTGGCCGAGCTTCGATGAGCTCTGGGCTTGCAAGGCGGTGGTGGCGGCCAGGAGCACGCAGAAGGTCAGGATGGTTTTCCTCATGATGGGGTTCAGGTTCACTGCTTGGGTTTGGTGATGGTGTCGCCACCGCCCGGTCTGGGCGTGGTGGGCCGGTCCTTGTCCATGTCGGGGGCTTGTCCGCCGTCGTCTTCGGGATCTTCGTTGCGCAGGTTGCCGGCGTCCTTGCCGTCCTGTCCGGGTCGTATGCCCAGCTTGCGGAGCACGCTGTCGCTCTTGTCGTACTTCTCGCTGGCGTAGAGCACGTTGTTGCCCACCCCGCCAATGTCGAAGATGGCCACGTAACTGGTGCCGGCCACTTCCTTCACCGCCTCATAGATGCGGTCCTGGATGGGCTGGATCAGCTCCTGGCGTTTCTTGAAGAGGTCGCCGCCCACGCCGAAGCGTTTCTGCTGCAGGTCGCGGGCTTCCTGTTCCTTCTGGTCGATCTCCTGCAGGCGGCTCTTCTTCATCTCCTCGGTGAGCAGGATGGCCTCGGCGTTGAAGGCTTCACGCAGGCGCTTGATCTGGCCCCACCGTTCGTCGATCTCGTCCTGCCACTTCTTGCTCTGGCGGTCCAGTTCCTGTTGCGCGGCGGCGTAGTCGGGCATTTGCTCCAGGATGTACTTCGTGTCCACGAAGGCGATGCGCTGGGCTTGTGCCGAGGCGCCCGCCAGGAGCAGGGCCAGCAGGGCGGTGCGGAAGAGGGGGAAGTTCATGGGATTGCCGTCGAATTTAGGCGATCGCGGTCAGAGCTCGCCAAGATCTATGCCGATCGTGAAGTGGAATTGGCTCTTGGCCATGTTGGGCTGCCCGGGCACGTCATCCAGGCGCCAGCCGTAGTCAAGCCCCATGGGCCCGAACATGGGCAGGAACAGGCGCAGGCCGATGCCGGCGCTGCGGTAGACCTTGAAGGGGTCGTAGCGTTCGATGGAGCTCCACGCGTTGGCGGCTTCGGCGAAGCCCAGGGCGAAGATGGTGGCCTGCGGGTTGAGCGATACGGGGAAGCGCAGTTCGGCGGTGTACTTGTTCACGAAGAAGCTGCCGAAGTTGGGTGAGAGCGAGAGGTCGTCGTAGCCGCGCAGGGCGATGATCTCGCGGCCGTCCAGCTGGAAGCCGGTGAGGCCGCTGCCGCCGAGGTAGAAGCGCTCAAAGGGGGAGTCGCCCTTGCGCGGGTTGTAGCGGCCGATGAAGCCGTAGCCCACGCGGCCCATCAGCACCAGGTCGTGGCGGCTCTTGCTGCGGGTGAGCTTGGTGAACCACTGGCTGGTGAACTTCCATTTGTGGAATTCGGCCAGCGCGTATCGTTCTTGTGCAGGCAGCAGGGTGTAGTCGGTTTCCGGTTCGAAGAGGGAGAAAGGCGGGGTGGCCTTCACGGAGATGGCCGTTTCGGAACCTTGGGTGATCCAGAACGGCTCGGCGATGGAGCGCCGCGTGAAGCGCAGTTGTGCGGCATACACGTCGCTGGTGCCGTTGGTGAAGGCGAAGAGCGAGTTCCAGTTCTGCAGGTTGTAGCGCTGGAAGCTGCCGGTGAGGTTGAGGAAGAAGTAGTCGTCCGGCCAGCGTAGGCGTTTGCCCAGGCCGATGCTGCCGCCCCAGATGCCCAGCTGCTGGAACTGCGGGTCTTCGGCGGTGAGGCCGTTGGTCTGCCGGGTGTAGTAGCCGCCCAGGCTGAGCGAGTTGGGCTTGCGGCCGCCCAGCCACGGCTCGATGAAGGAGAGGCTGTAGCTTTGGTAGTAGCTGCCGTTGGTCTGTGCGCGCAGGCTCAGCGTTTGTCCGTCCCCGGCGGGTAGTGGCGCCCACGCCTTCTTGTCGAACAGCTTGCGCACGCTGAAGTTGGTGAACGACAGGCCCAGGGAGACCAGGACCCGCCCGCCACCGTAGCCGCCACTGAGCTCCAGGCGGTCGCTGGGCTTTTCGGCCACGATGTAGTTGAGGTCCACCAGGCCGGTGCGCGGGTCGGGCTGGGGGGTGACGTTCACCGCGGCGGGGTCGAAGAAGCCCAGGCTGATGAGCTGCTGCTGGGAGCGGATCACCTCGCTGCGGTCGAAGAGGTCGCCGGGGCGCGTGCGGATCTCGCGCCGGACCACGTGGTCGAACGTTTTGCTGTTGCCGGTGATGGTGACGTTGCGCACACGGTACTGCTTGCCCTCGCGGATGCGCACCTCCAGGTCAATGCTGTCGCCTTGCACCCGCTCGATGGGCTCGGGGCTGAAGCTCAGGTAGCCCTGGTCCATGTACAGCGAGCTGATGTCCGCCCCGCTGGGGTTCATGTACAGGCGGCTCTCCAGTTTCTTCTTGTTGTATACGTCGCCCCGGCGTATGCCCAGCAGGTCCACCAGGGTATCGTTGCCGTATTTGGTGTTGCCGGTGAAGCTGATCTGGCGGAAATGGAACTGGTTGCCTTCGTCCACGGTGATGTCCAGCGCGATCCGCTTGGCGGACACGAAGTACATGGTGTCCTTGGTGATGGTGGCGTTGCGGTAACCTTTTTCGTTGTAGAGTTCGACCACGTTGCCTTTGTCGCTGCGGTACTCGCCGCGGTTGAACTTGCTGCTGCCGAAGAGGTTGTACCAGCGCTTGCGTTTGGTCTTCTTCATGGCCCGGCGCAGGCGGGCATCGGGCAGGTTCTCGTTGCCGATGAAGTTGACGTCCTTGATCTTCACCCGCGGCCCCTTGCTGGCCAATACCTGCAGGCGCACGCTGTTCTCCAAGGTGGTGTCCCTGGTTTCCTCCACGCGGGCGGTGGCTTTCAGGAAGCCTTTGTCCACGAAATACTGGGATACGGCCCGTACGGCATTGGCCTTCACGGCCTCGTTCACCTGTTGGCCGCGCTGCAGGCTGATCTGCTCGCGTAGCTTGTCGCCCTCGCTGCGGCTCACCGTGCCCCCGAACCCATAGCTGGCCAGCTGGGGGTTCTCCTGTACGAGGATATGCAGGAAAATGGTGCTTCCGCGGATCTCGGCCTCTTCGAGGCGAACGTCGGTGAAGAGCTGCTGCTCCCAGATGGCATGGATGGCGCGGCCGATCCGTTCTCCGGGGATGGTGATCTGGTCGCCCACCTTCAACCCGCTGAAGAGCTTCACCGCGTTGGGGTCGCGGGTCACGCAGCCGCTCACGGTGATGCCGCCGATGGTGAACTCCCGCGGGTAGCTGTAGTCCATGGCGGGCACGTCCAGCTTTTGGGCCTTGGCCAAGGGTGCCCATGCCAACAGGCCCGGCAGGAGCGCCAGGAGCGCAAGGAGGCGGTGGGGCGGGCGGGTACGCATCAGGGGGCGGGCGGTTGGTCGCTGGTGAGGCCGAAGCGGCGCTCGCGGTGTTGGAAGTCCACGATGGCCTGGAAGAGGTGCTGCTTGCGGATGTCGGGCCAGAGCACCGGGGTGAACCACAGTTCGCTGTACGCGATCTCCCACAGGAGGAAGTTGCTGATGCGGTGTTCGCCGCTGGTGCGGATCAGCAGGTCGGGGTCGGGCAGCCCGCGGGTGCTGAGCCGCTCGTCGATCAATTGCTCGTTCACCGCGAAGGTGTCCAGGCGACCGGCGCGGATGTCGGTGGCTATGCTGCGCACCATGCGCAGGATGTCCCAGCGGGCGCTGTAGCTCAAGGCCAGGGTGAGGGTGATGCGGCCGTTGGCCGCGGTGCGGTCCATGGCCTTCATCAAGGCGCTGCGGCAACCGGCCGGCAGGCTGTCCGTATCGCCGATGGTGTGCAGGCGCACGCCGTTGCGGTCCAGTTCCTCCACCTCGCTGGCCAAGGTCGTCACCAACAGTTCCATCAAGGCATCCACCTCGGCCTTGGGGCGGTTCCAGTTCTCGGTGCTGAAGGCATAGAGGGTGAGGTATTTCACGCCGACCTCGGTGGCGGCGGTGAGCACTTCGCGGATGGGCTGCACCCCGTTGAGGTGGCCCGCAATGCGCGCTTCGCCGTGCTGCTCGGCCCAGCGGCCGTTGCCGTCCATGGTGATGGCAATGTGCACCGGCACGCGCGCAGGGTCGATCTGCGCGCGCAGCTCCTGTTCGATGGATGGGGTGGATTCGTTCACGGGGGTGCGAAGGTCGCAATTCGGCGCGTACCGTGGGCCGGGGTTCTACTTAACGAAGGTCAATGGTCCTGCGGCGCGAAAGCGGGATGGCGCTGCACCGGGCCAACAGGTGGCCCATGTTCCGTTGCTTTCCGCAGCAGGCTCACCGCCGCTTCTTGTTCCAAATAGCATCGCACTCGGTGAAGCGGGTGAGCAGCAAGGAAAGCGTCAGGCCGGTGTACTGGTACCAATCGCGGGTCTGGCTGTCGCCACGGGCCCGGTTGGTGTGCACCCCGGTGGTGCGCAAAGCGGTGGGGTCGGCCAGCAGGGCGGTGAGCGGGCCGGCCTGTTCGGTGAGCAGGCCGTTGTCGGCATAGCGGCCTCCCACGTCGTCGATGTAGTCGGTGTAGGTGCGGCGAAGCCCCCATTCCAGCTGCAGGTCCACCTTTTTGGTGAGGGCGAACTTCAGGCCCGCACCAAAGGGAATGCCTACTTGGTTGAGGCCGTAGCTCTCCCCGCCACCGATGGTCTGTCCTTCGGTGCCCAAGGGTTGCAGGTCGTACCAGGTATCGTCCAGCAGGTTCTGCGGGTTGGTGCGGAAGTAGGCCAGCCCCACGAAGACGAAGGGTGTCCAGGTGCGGCTGTCTTTGGCCAGCCCGCGGTACTTGAAGAAGTTGACCTCCACCAGGCCCGAGGCCTCGAACAGCGGGGAGCGGAAGCCCAGGTTGCGCTGCTGCTGAACGGGATCGTCCGAGTCGCGGTCCCAAGCCTCCAGCTTGCCGTACAGCCCCTGCAGGCGGAAGGCATAGCGCTCATTGAAGTTGTATCGGTACATCAGCCCGCCTCCCAGGTGTGTGGTGGCCGGGTAGTACTCCGTGGGGTTGATGTCGCCCACATAGAACGTGGTGCCACCGGTGATGCCCAGCTCGCTGACCTGTGCGGCGGCAGGTGCGGCCAGCAGCAGCAGGGGGAGGAGCAAGCGAAGGGACCTCATCGGGTGGGAGAACGGCGCCGCGGGCCGATCCGTGCACGGATGGCGCGAAAGTAGGGCTTGACCGGTGCTGGCCGGAGCGCTGGCCCAGGGCAAGCGCATCTTATTCGCCCCCGCCGATGAAAGAGGAAAGCCGGACCGGGCATTGGCTTGAACACGCACGGGGGGGCGTGTCGGGCGAGCTCATCCCCCGCCTGGCGGCGCTTATGACGTATGGAGAACCACGGATCCACACGCCCCGGCGCTTACCGGGGGGACACGGATGCTTTTCAACGTTGGGGTCACACCCGCATATTGGCCATGAAGAGCGGAAGGCGCCTTCTATCCGTGTGGATCTGTGGTTCATAACCAATGTCAGGCACGCCCACAGGGCGTGGCCGCCTTGGCTTTCACGGAAATTAGATGCGCTTGCCCTGAGCTCGTTCAAGGCACGCTCGGTCAGCGCGAGGGTAATAGGAGGATCCGACGTTCCCTAGCAGCGAGTGCCCCCAAACTCACCGGTCCCATCGCTCCCGCCACCCTGCATTGGTACCGACAGACTTCTGAAGGACCGTGCGAGTCCGCAGGTGAACCGATCCCGTCAAAGGATCGAGGCCTATCTGATTTGCACGTGCGTGGAAATTGGTTCAGAAAATTTGTTGCAGTCGGAAAAAAGCGCTTCATTTGGTTTTGCAACGCCTCGACAAATGTTTATACCCCCCCCCCTCGGAAACGAGGTGACCCCTTGAGGAGCGGCAGGTGCCCGCATGCACCCGGATGCCTGCTCCTGTTCCTGGTTGCACTGGCCATGGCAGCACCACCGGCATCGGCCCAAACGGCACTGGGCGTTTCGCTGCAGTCCGGGAACTTCAACGGCTACCAGGTCAAGTGCTTCGGCAAGCAGACCGGGCAGATCAATGCCACCGTCAGCGGCGGAACGGCCCCGTACCAGTACAGCTGGAGCAACGGGGCCGCCACGGAAGACCTCACCGCCCTTGCGGCGGGCTACTACAAGCTCACCGTGACCGATGCGGATTCGGCGGTGGCGGTGGCGGACATCACCCTCACCGAGCCCACGCCCCTGGTGGTGGTGGCCGAGCCCTACACCTGGCCCAACGGCTTCAACGTAAGCTGCCCCGATTGCTACAACGGCAGCATTGAGGTAAGCGTGGGGCAGGGCGTGCCGCCGTACAGCTACCTGTGGAACGACAGCGCCACCACCACGCAGGACCGCAGCGGCCTGGGCGGCCGGAAATACTTCGTGGTGGTCACCGATGCCAACAACTGCTGGGTGAAATCCGAGACCGTGCTGCTCACCCAGCCCGAGCGCAGCGTGTGGGACCGCGGCGGCAACGCCAACACCGACCCGGCGGTGCAATACCTGGGCACCTCGGACAGCAACGACGTGGTGTTCAAGAGCAACGGCGCGGAGCGCCTGCGTATCCGGGCGGATGGCAGCATCGGGCTGCTGGGGGCGGATACCACCTTCGGCCCGCTCTACCGTGACCTGGACGGCACCCTGAAGGCCGGAGGCGGACCTGTATTCCCGGACTTCCCGATCAATCCTGATTTTGCTTGTTTGCCCATGAACGCCATTCCCTTTTGGAAGAGCATCGGCAACGCCTTCAATCCTTGCCCCAACGACCCGTACCCCAAACTGGGCACCCTCAACGCCTATGACCTGAACATCATCACCAACAACGTAACGCGCTTGTTCATCAGCAGCGATGGCCGGGTGGGCATCGGCACGTACCCGCCGGACGGCCCGCCCAGCACCTACCGCCTGTATGTGGAGGATGGCATCTCCACCCGCGACGTGCTGATCAAGCACGGCACCTGGAACGACCACGTGTTCCATGTGGGCTATGCCCTGATGCCCTTGGATGAACTGCGGGCCTTCCTGCGGCGCCACCGCCACCTGCCGGGCATCCCTTCGGCCCGCGAGGTATTGGCCAAGGGCGGCATGGAGGTGGGCGACATGCAGCGCCGCCTGCTGAAGACCGTGGAGGAGCAGGCGCTGTATATCCTGCAGCTGGAGGAAAAGCAGGCCCTACTGGAACGTAGGCTGGAGGCCTTGGAACACCAACGCCGCTGATGCCATGTGCCACTTGCCGACCACATGGGCCACGTTTGCCTCGTTCCTGCTGTCTACCCAAGGAATGGCACAAGTAGCCTACCCGCCCTGCGTGGTGCAGGACGTGAACTGGACCAGCGGCACCCACTACGTGGGCGTTTCGCCTGCGATCCTCTCGCCCGCCTCCCCCGGCCATCCGGTGGCCATTGGCGGCGAGGCCGTGGGCGAGTTCGTCTCCGGCACCGAGGTGCGCCTCACCAAGGGTTTTCATGCAGGAGGCTTTTCCGGCAACGGCTATTTCCGCGCCTGGGTGGATGAAAGCCTATACCCGGGCGCGGTGGCGCTCATCGCCCCCGACTCCGCCACCCACATCAGCGGCAATATGCTGCATGTGAACAAATGGGAGAAGCTGGAACTGGGCATCCAACTGCCACCGGACTACCAGGAGGCCATCGACCGCTTCTTCGCCCACTACTATTCCGATCCGCTCAATTCATTCTTCGCCACCCCCGGCAACGTAGACCCCGTGCACGACCTGAACCCCTACGCCGATGATTCGCTCCATGTGGTGATGACCCTCACGAAACCGGACGGCACGCAGACCTTGAAATGGGGATTTTTCATGCGTGAGGCCAAGTGGAGCGGCATCTCCAATGCATCGCTTCCGGTGGAGGCCTCATTGGACCTCTTGTACCCCTACGCCATCCGGTTCCGGTTGTCGCCGGACACGGTGGGTACCTGGCAGTTCAGTTTTGCCATTCAGGCGCCACAGACCCGAACGCTGACAGGTGATACGTTAGCACCACTCAACGGAACGGGGTACACTTTTGTATGCGAACCACCGCTTCCGGACAATCATGGGCCCCTGCGCGTGAATGCCACCAACCGCCGCACCTTGCAATTCGAGGATGGGACACCATATTTCGGCCTGGGTACCAATTTCTCCTTGGTCACCGGGCATGGCAATGGATGGTGGGATATGGATGGCTACCGACTGACCCGGCAAAGCTTCACCGAAGCCACGGATGCCATGCAAGCCTTACAAAGCGTGGGCGGCAACTTCGTGCGGGTTTTCCTGGGCAACAGGACCTTCTCGCCGGAATACGTGAACCTCGGGGTGTACGACCGGTACCATGAATCGCTGGGTTGCGCACCCGGGGACACCCCGATCGGAACGGGCAACTACCAGAACAATTGCTGGGCATTCGACCAGTTGTTGGATAGTGCCCGCAACGCTGGGATCTATTTGCAAGCCTGTATCAAGCCCTATCCGCCGATCGTAGCCTATGAGACCTGGGGGTGGCACAACGATGCCTATTTGAACAGCTTCGTGCTACCGCGCGATACGCTGACGAACTTGTTCGACATGAAGCGCTACTTCTATTCCGAGGGGGATACGGCCAACACCAGCAGTGGCGCGTTTTACTACTGGAAGCGCCGGTACAAGTACCTCCTTAGCCGCTGGGGATGGTCGGTGAACCTTCCGATCATTGAGCCTTTCAATGAGATCGATCAGATGTTGACCTATCGGCATGTAGACATGACCCACTACCCGAACGATCTGGATTGTCCGGCGAACAACTTGGATTGGCCCGCTGATCCCGCCCTGCCCGCCACCTACAGCCAGTGGCTCACGGACCTCATCACCTATGTGAAGGGGGACCAGGACCTCAACGATCCCGTGCATTCGCCCTTGGGCTACGGCGACAAGCTCTTCCTTACCGGCACGGGACCGGAAGACAACAACAACCCGGACTGGGAAGAACCCAATAACCCCAACTGGAACCTGCCCAACAAAAACCCAAACGTGGACCTGGTGGATTTGCACCACGGCATGTTCTGGGGCGATGACCAATTGGCCAAGAGCTACACCAACAGCCAATCCATTCGAGATGCTTACACCAACAGCGCCAACGGCGCCAAACGCCCCTTCCACCAAGGGGAGTACAATTACTACCAGTTGGTGGACATCAACCCCATCGATACGGTCACGGATTGGTACGATGCCGCCTTGATATTCGACAACTACGACATCTCCTTCCACAACGAGCTTTGGGCCAGCACCTTCTTCGGGAACTTCGCTTCAGGCAGCACGTGGCAAATGGGCAGGGTGTTTTGGTGGGAGGATGCGCTGCCAACACCGCCGCCGGACGCAAACAATCCTTGGTACGGCCAGTATCCGAGAACGGCAGCGCTGAGTGGGATAAATGCACTTCAGCTCCCGAACGACCCTACGCCACCGTTGCTTGTTGAGAACCGCACCCTCTATCACCACCTCAAGCCCTTGTCAGGTTTTTTGGAAGAGGTCGCAATAGAACCTGGTGGCTTCTTCGAGCAGCTTCACACGCCCCGGAAAGTGTATGATGACGTGAGTGGCTTGGAGTGCTACTACCTGACCAATGCCGACAGCACCATGGCTATCGGTTGGGTGCATAACCTGAACGCCTACTGGGAGAAGCACTACTATGTAAAGAACAACCCGGCGATGCAGAACTATCTGGGCTGCACCCCGCCCAACGCGCAAGCGATCAGCTTGCCCGGCCTGCAGGCCGGCATCGATTACCGGGTGAGCTGGTACCCCACCCGCATGAACATGACCGCATTGCCTGCGATTCTCGAAGACTCCACACGTACCGGTACGGTAATCTTGGACTTGGCCTCGCTTCCTTTCAACGGCATCTACTCCTGGCCCGCGAACGACAACTTGGATACCCTGCACAGCGACTATGCTTTTCTCATTGAACCTCTTCCTGAACATAGGATGGTTCCCGCCGGGAACGAAGCATCCCTGCTTGCCAACGAATACGACTTTGGGCTCTATCCCAACCCCGCCAATGGCTTTGTGAACGTTGTCCTCCCCACCGGCCCGGCGGTGGACCTTGTAGTGCTGGACGTGGCTGGGCGGCGATTGATACGGGTAGCCGGGCTCACAGAAGGTGTGCACACCTTGAATTTGGAGCACTTAGTGCCCGGAGCTTACGGAATATGCATCACCTCACCTGGCGATGTTGGAAAGACCAAGTTGTTGATCAAACGCTGAACCATGAAAAAGCTACTGCTCGCATTGCTGGCTTTCACTGCATGGGTCCCGGCTTCCCAAGCACAAACGCCATTTGGCATGGCCTATCACAATGCGGACGGTTCGTGCAGGTTGGTGGAGCTGCAGAATGGGAAGACGCTCGCAACCATAGGCCGGGGTCCCGCTTTAACCTTGTTGGACAGCCTCGGGGGGATAATCTGGACCAAATGTAAATGGAGCAACGAAGCACCGCTCATCCCCTATCCTTTGTGCATAGCCAAACGCACCGAGGACTCCTTCTATGCAGTTGGGGGATACAATACCTCCGGGCTTCAGCCCGTGCTCTGCATAGTGGATGCTTCCGGAGAGATACTGGAGGCCATGCGATATGTCATTGGCGGTACCTTGATGTCTTTCGCCAAGGATCTGACTGTGACGTCGGATGATGGTGCGGTGATCTGGAGCACATACGGCCTGCCCGGGTTCTATCTGATAAAGGCCCAAGAGGACCTTGCCCTCCAATGGGCGCACCACTACAGCAATACGGGAAGCATCCAGTTCGTGAGGGAGTTACCCGGTGGCGACCTGCTGGCGGGCATCAACATGGACACGGCCGGAGCCTCGGTGGCCCGCTTTGACGCAGCGGGAAACCTGCTTTGGAGCAAGAGCTATTTCCGCCCCAAGGGCGTTGCCCATGATGCCGTTGTGGTATCGGATACATCCTTCATCATCACAGGCTTCACGGACAGCACCCAAGCCCCAAAGTTGTTCCAGATGAAGCTGAACGGCCAAGGTGAGGTACAATGGTGCAAAGGCTATGCGGGTAACAGCACTTGGTCCACACCATATGGCCAACGATCCGTACAGGCAACTGGATCCGGCTATGTAATGATGGCACAAGCAGCTTCGAAGCCGGTGCTGTTGAAAACGGATGCCAATGGGGATACACTTTGGACACGAACGGCACGCGGCTTCGGCTACTATTATGA
Organism: Flavobacteriales bacterium; assembly: GCA_018057455.1. GTDB lineage: Bacteria > Bacteroidota > Bacteroidia > Flavobacteriales_F > PHOS-HE28 > PHOS-HE28. Next base: position 39,070 of record JAGPDT010000025.1, read on the forward strand.
CGCGGCCGACATGATCGCCCGGGACGATGGAGGATATATGATGTCCATGGGGGGGTGGGGCGGTGAACTCAATGGCCCCGTCCTCATGAAGACGGATTCGCTCGGCCATTTTCCGTGCGGTGATGAGAGCTTTCCGGTCCAAGTACTGGATCTTTTCCCGGTGGACAGTGCCTTCACGCTCACCCCTGCACTCAGTGGAGCCGCGGCCTATCCGGTCAGTTTCCGGGATACGGTGTTCGACGCCATGGTACCTGAAGAGCTTTGCGCGATCATCACGGCTGTACCCGAAGTCCATAGTGTGAAGAAGGCTACCGCTATCCCCAACCCCAACACCGGCCATTTCACGGTGCAGTTCCCAGATCCGCTCACGGCGGACAGCTTTTACTCGGTGTATGACGCCGTGGGCAAGCTGCTCTTCCAGCGGCCTTTGGCCAAGGGAACGGAGAGCGAGGAGATCGATCTGTCGCGCTTTGGCAGGGGCACCTACCTGGTGCGGGTTACCAGTAGGGAAGGGGTGTGCAATGAACGTGTGGTAGTGCAATGAGTAATTTGCCAATGGGCCAAGGTGCCGTGGAGATGCGGCAATGAAACCAATGCAGGTGAAAATGGTTTATACGCACAAGTCGCCCCGGCTGCGTAGTGTGGAGTGCACAGCCCGGTCGGCCGGGAAGACTTGCGCGAGCGAAGGCTGGTCGGTGAACATCCCCATCCTTGAGCCCTTCAACGAGATCGACCAGATGCTGACGTATCGCCATGTGAACCAGATCGGCACCGATGATGCCTTGTGCGCCCAGGATAAATTGGATTGGCCCGCTGATTCCGCCCTGCCCGCCACCTACAGCCAGTGGCTCACGGACATCATCACCTATGTGAAGGGGGACCAGGACCTCAATGATCCCGTGCATTCGCCCTTGGGCTACGGCGACGAGCTCTTCCTTGTCGGCACGGGGCCGGAGGACCATAACGACCCGGACTGGGCCGAACCCAACAACCCCAATTGGAACCTGCCCAACAAAAACCCAAACGTGGACCTGGTGGATGTACACCACGGCATGTACTTGGGCGATGACCAATTGGCCAAGAGCTACACCAACAGCCAATCCATTCGAGATGCTTACACCAACAGCGCCAACGGCGCCAAACGCCCCTTCCACCAAGGGGAGTACAATTACTACCAGTTGGTGGACATCAACCCCATCGATACGGTCACGGATTGGTACGATGCCGCCTTGATATTCGACAACTACGACATCTCCTTCCACAACGAGCTTTGGGCCAGCACCTTCTTCGGGAACTTCGCTTCAGGCAGCACGTGGCAAATGGGCAGGGTGTTCTGGTGGGAGGATGCGCTGCCGCAGATGTATGGCGATAATCACATCCCCTATGACATAGGGAATATCTACGACACATATCATTCTGGGGTGTACGGGGCTATCAATTTGTTGAAGGTGGGGCCACAGGTTACAGACACAGTCAGCGTAAGGAACCTTCCGGTCTTTCACAATCTCAAGCCCTTGGCCGATTTCCTCTTCAACCCCAACCTGCAGGCGCTTGGGTTCTTCGATGGGGAGATCACGCCGCACAAGCAGTTTGATGGAACCAGTGGGTTGGAGGCGTACTACCTCACCAATGCGGACAGTACCATGGCCATCGGCTGGGTACACAACCTGAACGCCTATTGGGAGAAGCACTATTACGTCACCAACGTGTTCCAGAACTACTTCGGTTGCACGGCTCCGGATACCCAGCAAATTAGCATACCGCATCTACAGGCCGGTTTGGACTACCACATCACCTGGTTCCCCACGCGGATGAACGACACCATCTACCCTCCGGATGCCGTGGATACATCGGGCACGGGCACGGTGCTGCTGGACATGGACCTGGTGCCGTTGGGGGATACGCTGAACAAGTATTTGGACACGCTGCACGTGGACTATGCCTTCATCATAGCGCTTTCACCCGTGCTGCGAAACATGGTTGCCTCCACGGAAACAGGAACGACCATGGCAGCCGCTTGGGAATTCAGCCTTTACCCGAACCCTGCGCGTGAGAGGATCAAGGTGGCCTTTCCGGATACTGAACCCAGGGCCATAACCATATACGACCTTCAAGGGCGGAAAGTCTTTCACTTGGATCAAGCGATTGGCCCCGTTGTGATCATACCAACAAGCGGTTTGGGCCGTGGCACCTATTGCGTACATGTTTCCGATGGGACCATTGCACGGAACAAGCTTCTCGTAATACAGTAAGCCATGGGAAAGCAAGCTGCCCTGCTCATCGGTCTCCTTGGTTTCATCCCTGCGGGTGCGCAAGTGACCTTCGAGAAATACTATGAAGCCGCCGGCACGTTGCACGGCAACCTCCACGAGTTGTCCAGCGGCAACCTGTTCACCGGTACTGCTTTTATGTACGGTACATCCTTGATGGATCCACAGGGGAACATCCTGCACTCGCAGTGCCATTTGGTGGATACCGTGCTGGTGGTCCAGTCGGTGAGAAAGGTATCGGATAATGAGTTCTACTTTGCTACATTTTATGCAATTGGCGCCAATGGTTCAAATCCAGGTGGACATCCGCTGCTCGGCGAAATGGATTCACTGGGGAATGTATCCATCCTTCACTACTTCCTCTTGAATGCCATTTTTCCAGGTGGTGGGAGCGGTATTGGGGATATTGAGGTGGTCTCAGACAAGTGTGTAATCGCATGGGATCGGGACAATCGCCTTTTTCTCATGAAGGCGGATTCCACCCTGGTGCATGTTTGGTCCCGCGCTTTCGACCAGGAAGGGGTGTTCCATTTTGTGAAGGAATTGCCCAATGGTGACCTGCTAGCGGGTTTTGATCTGGCGGGTACCGGGGCATCACTGATGCGCATGGACGCTAACGGGAACACCCTTTGGAGCAAGCGTTATTTCGGCCCCGGCAGCAGCATGCACGATGCCGTGATCGCTTCGGATGGCTCGGTGGTCACGGTTGGCCAGGTCAATGGCATGGGCCAAAAGCTCTTCATGATGAAAGTGGACGGCAACGGCCTTGTGCAATGGTGCAAGGGGTACACGGGTTCGGCCTGGTGGGCATCTCCGCCACGCATCGAAACGGCCTTGGACGGTAATTATGCGGTTCTTTCCAGCACGGGGTCATACTTGACGGGCACGGGCCGTTCGGTGTTGTTCAAAACGGATACCAACGGTGATACACTTTGGGTGCGCCGATACGGGGTTAATGGGGTGGGGTATAGCACATTCGACCTGCTGGTGTGTGCCGATGGGGGCTATGCCTTCTACGGTGAAGGGTATCCCGAGGGGACCTACATTTTCAAAGCTGATTCCTTGGGGCATGTGCCGTGCAGTGGGGCTTCACCCGCATCGTTCACCATTACCGAGCTCTTCCCTGTGGACAGCGCCATCACGCTAACCTCCGTTGACGGGGCAACCACCCACACCGGCTACATCACGAGTACTCCGTGCCAACCATTCAATGTGAGCGATGGCTGTACTACGCCAGGTGTGTTGGATAGGGGTGCTACTGCGCACAAGCCCCGTATCCGCCCCAACCCGAACACCGGTCACTTCACCCTGGAGTTCAGTGATCCGCTGGCAGCGGATAGCTGCTACTCGGTCTACGATGCCCTGGGCAAGCTGCTCTTCCAACGGCCATTGGCAAAAGGCCAGACCAGCGAGGAAATCGACCTTTCACGCTTCGGGAAGGGCACTTATTTGGTGCGCATAACCAGCAAGGATGGGGTTTGCAATGAACGGGTGGTGGTGCAATAGCGGCTTTCTTCACCCGGTGCACTGGCGCTTCACCGACTCCCCATGCCCGAGCGCACGTCCAAGCCCCAGTTGAGCTTGTTGCGCAGGGTGTCCAGAAAATCCTGTCCTTCCAGTTGCACCAGCTTCACGGTATGGTCGGCACGGCGTACGTGCAGGGCGGGTGCATGGTCCATCACCACGCTGCGCGAATCGAGGTTCACCAGGTATTTCTCGCTGCGGGCGTCCACGTTGAGGGTGAGCGTGCTTTTGCCCGGTACCACCAGCGGGCGCACGTTGAGGTTGTGCGGGGCGATGGGGGTGATGACCATGGCATCGCAGTTGGGAGCGAGGATGGGCCCGCCGCAGCTGAGCGAGTAGGCGGTGCTGCCGGTGGGGGTGGAGATGATCAGGCCATCGGCCCAGTAGGTGTTGAGGAAGCGCCCATCGAGGTGGGCGTGCACGGAGATCATGGCGGCACCGTCGCGCTTGTGGATGGTGACCTCGT
>JAGPDT010000082.1 GCA_018057455.1 Flavobacteriales bacterium
TGAGTTGGCTCCCTGTGGGCCGGGCTTGCGGTGCTTCGCGTGAGGGACATGAGCGGAAAGCCCGGAGCCGGTTGCGAGGAGGAACGACGAAGCAGCCGGCGAGGACTTGTAGCGATGGCCTGATCCTGCCCGAACCGTTCAATACTGTGTGCCGAACCCCGCCACCTCCGCGGCCTTCCCGCCGAAGAGGTCGAAAACGACAAGCTCATTCGCGCCTTCGTTCAGCCACGAAGCCGGACAATACAGGCGCTGTTGCGGGCCGATGTTCCAGAAGCGGCCCAGGTGGTGCCCGTTGATCCAGGCCATGCCCTTGCCATAGCCGCTGAGGTCGAGGTAGGTGTCGCCGGTCTTCTTCAGCGTGAAGCTGCCCTTGAAGAAGTTGCCCATCGTTTCAGTATCGGCGGCCGTGGCGGTGATGCCTTGCATGTAGGTAGCGGTGAACGGCAGCTTGTACATGTCCCATTCCATCAGCGTCATACCGTTGAGCAGCACGCGCTCGGTGATGCCCTTGCGGTCCACGATGTAGGGGCCGTAGTTGATGTGGCCCATGCCTTCCACGAGGATGTCCAGCACGGGGTTGTCCACATCGGTCTTGGGCAGGTCCACGGTCCAGTTGCCGCCGTCGCGGAACACGGTGTCGATGAACATGCCGTTGAGGAAGACCAGCGCCAGGTCGTGCGGTTCGGTGATGGTGAGCTTGCCGCTCTTGTGGCCGATCAATTTGGTGCGGTAGAGCACCAGGCCCTGGTTTTGGCCGAGCTGCTCGAAGGGCAACGGCTGCGCGGCATGCACCGGCTCGGGCGGATGCTGCCATAGATCGGTGTGGTGCGCCATGGCCACGGCAGGAATGGAAATGGCGGGGATGGGCTTCGGAATGGCAGGCAGCTTTTCCTTGCTGTGCGCGGCGATCAGTTTGCGCAGCATGAAGTACTTCGGTGTGGGCAAGCCCTGCTCACTGATGGGCGCGTCGTAATCATAGCTGGTCACATCCGGCTGGTATTGCGTGGGGTTTCCGGCGTTGGCGCCTGCGGTGAAGCCGAAGTTGGTGCCGCCGTGCAGCACGTAGAAGCAGAAGGAATGGCCGCTCTCCAGCAGGAAGCGCACTTGTTTGGCCAGTCCGGCGGTGTCGGGCCGCGCCCATTTTTCACCCCAGTGGGTGAGCCAGCCGGGATAGGTCTCGCTGCTGAAGATGGGCATGCCCTCCGCATGTTCCTTCGCCACGGCGAAATCCTCCGCGTTGCTGCCGCTGTCCAGCCCGATCACCGCGCCGGCCAGGCTGCCGGCCTCCAGCATGTAGTGCGTGGCACCGTCGGCGGTGTAGAAGGGGATATCGATGCCGTTGCGTTCCCACAGTTCGCGCAGGGTTTGCATGTAGGTGCGGTCGTTGCCGTAGCTGCCGTATTCGTTCTCCACTTGCAGCATCAGCACGGGGCCGCCATGCGTCACCTGCAGCGGCACGATCTCCTTGGCGAATGCGGTGATGTAGTGCTCCACGGCTTCCATGTACCGCTCGTCCATGCAGCGCAGCTTGATGCCGGGGTCGGCCAGCAGCCAGGGCGGCAACCCGCCGAGGTCCCATTCGGCGCACACGTACGGGCCGGGACGCAGCAGCACCCACATGCCTTCCTCGGCGCAGAGGCGCACGAAGGCGGCGATGTCGCGGTTTTCCGTGCGGAAGTCGAATTGCCCCTCCACGGGTTCGAGGTAATTCCAAAAAACGTAGCTGGAGATGGTGTTGCAGCCCATGGCCTTGGCCATTTGGATGCGGTGGCGCCAGTACTCGCGCGGGATGCGCGCAGGGTGCATCTCCGCGCCGATCAGCTGGAAGGGCTTGCCGTCCAGTTGGAAGCCGCCGTTGTTGGTGGTGAAAGTGTGGGCGGGGGCCTGGGCTGTGGCGGCGGAACCACCGATGAGGAGGAGCAGGGTAAGGAGGTAGGCACGCATGGGGCAGTACAATGGGATTCGCCGCCGAAAGTAAGCCTGGCCGAACGGCTGCGCGGCCATGGCTCCGTGGGCGCCACTTGTGGGCCAGGTGCTTCCCGGTTACCGGTACGATCGATCCGATCTACAGGTCTGCTTTCACCGGGCGGAAGAATTTCCGCCTCGCCCAAAGCGCCACGTTCACCAAGGCGATCAACGCGGGTACTTCCACCAACGGACCGATCACGCCCACAAAGGCTTGGCCGCTGTGGATGCCGAACACGCCGATGGCCACCGCGATCGCCAGCTCAAAGTTGTTGCCCGCCGCGGTGAAGGCAATGGCCGCGCTCTTGGAATAGTCGGCACCGAACCGGTGGCCCATGGCCAGGCTGATGCCGAACATCAGCGCGAAGTAGAGCACCAGCGGCAGGGCGATGCGCACCACGTCCAGCGGGACCTGCAGGATCATCCCGCCTTTCAGGCTGAACATCACCGTGATGGTGAAAAGCAGGGCGATCAGCGTGATGGGGGAGATGCGCGGAATGAAGGATTCACGGAACCACGTTTCACCCTTGGCCTTGATCAACATGTAGCGTGAGAGGAAACCCGCCGCGAACGGGATACCGAGGTAGATGCCCACGCTCTTCGCGATGGCGCCCATGGAGATGTCGATCATGGCCCCGTCCACGCCGAAAAAAGGCGGCAACACGGAGATGAACACGTAGGCATACACACTGTACAGCAGCACTTGGAAGATGCTGTTCAACGCCACCAGCCCGGCCGTGTATTCGCGATCGCCTTCGGCCAGGTCATTCCATACCACTACCATGGCGATGCACCGTGCCAGGCCGATCAAGATCAATCCCGTCATGTAGTCCGGATGTTCGCGCAGAAAGACCAGCGCAAGGGCGAACATCAGCACCGGGCCGATGATCCAGTTGAGGAGCAGCGAGGCCGTGAGCACGCGCGTGTTGCGGAATACGCGGCCCATCTGTTCGTAGCGCACCTTGGCCAAGGGCGGGTACATCATCAGGATGAGCCCGATGGCAATGGGCCAATTGGTGCTGCCGGTGGCCATCCCGCCGATCGATGCTGTCGCGTCCGGAGCGAGGTGGCCCAGCGCCACGCCAGCTACCATGGCCAAGAAGATCCACAGGGTGAGGTAGCGGTCCAGGAAGCCGAGCCTCCTGCGTTCCGCCACCGGTGTACAATGCTCCATGTCAATTCAGGTCGTTGGCCACGTTCCGGCAAAAGTGCTTGATCAGGTCGCGGGTACGGCGGAAGGCCTCAAGGACCTCTTCCTCGGAGCCCGTTGCTTTCGCGGGATCAGGGAAGCTCTGGTGCATGCGTTCAGTGGGTCCCGGGATGTGCGGGCAGTGTTCGTTGGCATGGTCGCACACGGTGATCACCAGGTCGAAAGGCTTGTCCAGCACACGGTCGACCTGCTTGCTGAAGTGCGCACTGATGTCGATACCGTCCTCGGCCATCACGCTGACGGCACGCGGGTTGAGGCCGTGCGTTTCGGTGCCTGCGCTCACCACTTCCGCGCGGCCTTCAGCGAAGTGGCGCAAGTAGCCTTCGGCCATTTGGCTGCGGCAACTGTTGCCCGTGCAGAGGATGAGGATGCGCATGGTGTTCAGCAGCAATTGCTTTTCGGGTCGCAGCTGCAGGTTTCGCCGGTGGCCACCTTCACCTTGGCGGTGCCTTCGGCATTGGGCGTGCAGCATACGGCTTCTTCAGCGACCGGTACATAGGCCTGCTGGCTCACCGCCGGCTTCGTAGCCGAAACGGTAATGCTGAAGATGCCCGTGCCGCTGGCCTTGAACGCGGCGAGTTCCTCCGCGTTGAGGTAATTGGCCAGGATATCATCCGGGATGGTGATGGCCTTGCGCTTTTGCACCGTCACTTCCGCGAAGCCCAATTGGTGGATGATGCCCAAGTAGTCGCTTTCCTGCATGGCGCCGGAAACGCATCCTGCGTACATCGCGGCCGCTTGTTGCAAGTTGGTCGGCAACTCACCTTGCAATACCACGTCGCTGATGCTGAAGTGCCCGCCGGGCTTCAGCACGCGGAGGATCTCGGCGAACGCCTTCCGTTTGTCGGGCACCAGGTTCAGCACGCAGTTGCTTACCACCACGTCCACCATGGCGTCGCTCAGGGGCAGTTGTTCGATGTCGCCCTCGCGGAACTCCACGTTGGCGTATCCTAGTTGCTGCGCGTTGGCCCGTGCCTTGGCGATCATCTCCGGGGTGAAGTCCACGCCGATCACGCGGCCGTCGGGGCCGGTTTCGTGGCGCGCCACGAAGCAGTCGTTGCCGGCGCCGCTGCCGAGGTCCAGCACGGTGTCGCCCGGCTTGATGCCCGCGAACTGCGTGGGCAGGCCGCAGCCCAGGCCGAGGTCGGCATCCGGGACGTAGCCCTTCAGCCCGGCGTAGTCGTCCGTCATGATGTTGTATACCTCGGTGCTGCAGCCGCCGCTGCCGCAGCAGGAGGCAGCGTTGCCGACGCGCTCCTGCTGGGCGATCTCGGCGTATTTCCCGCGCACTTCGCGCTTGATGTCTTCCGTGGTTTTCATCCTGATCATCGTTTGGTTGCGATCGTTGATTTGGCCGGTGGGCAGCAGCCGGAGGGGCCGTCGATGAAGCTTTCGAGCAGTTCGCCCAATTGCTGTTTGGCGGCGGCCCAGGCCTTGGGGTCGATGCAGTAGCACACGGTGGTGCCCTCGATCTCGCCTTGGATCAGCCCGGCGGCCTTCAATTCCTTCAAATGCTGGCTCACCGTGCTTTGCGCGAGGGGCAGCTCGTCCACGATGTCGCCGCAAACGCAGCTGCGCTTGCTGATCAGGAAGCGCAGGATCGCCACGCGCGCCGGATGCGCCAGCGCCTTGGCGTAACGCGCGATGCGGTTGTCGCGCACGGTGAATTCGTCGTGCTTGGAGAGGCCCATCCGGGTTTGACTATCTATCGCAAAGATACGATAAAACCGATGAAATGGGTTGGCCGGGCAGAATATGCTTCGATCGCTCTGACCGGATTTGGGGGACCCTACGGATGGGCCGTGGTGGTTCACGCCACCTTCGCCACCATCACCATACTCTCCGGTCTGTACTTGATCCCTTCGTACGCCACCTCGGGTTCCTGTAGCACGGTGGTGCCAACGGGGTCTAATCCATTGGCGCGCAGCACGGCTTCCCAATCGGCCTGTTCGTACATGGTGAAGCCGAAGGGTGCAAAGGGCAGCATGTGCATGGACGACTTGCGGCGCAGGACGGCCGTGAAGGTTCCGTTCGGCTTCAGCACGCGGCACAGCTCGCGCAGGTGGTCGGCGGGATCGTCCCAGAAGTACACCACGTTGATGCAGAAGATGCGGTCGAACGAGGCATCGGCATACGGCATGTGGTCACTGGGGCCGTGCGAGAGCGAAAGGTGGCCGTCGGCGATCAGGGCCTTGTTGTTGGCCGTGGCCTGTTGCACCATGTCGCCGCTGAAGTCCAGCCCATACAGCTTCAAGCCATCGGCCTGCTTGGCCAGTTCAGGGAAGAAGAGGCCATTGCCGAAACCGATCTCCAGCACGCCCATGTCGGCACGCAGGTCCAGGGCTTTCCATGCGCCATGGTACAATTCCCGGTTGGCGGCGTTCATGCGCTCGCCCACCTTGCGGGCCATGAAGCCGTGAGGCTGGCGCAGTTGCGCGGCCATCTGTTGGGGGGTTGGGCCGTTCAACAGCAGGCGGAGGAATTGGAGCGGGTTCATGCGTTTGATCCCGACTGGAGCGGGACGGCAAAGGTGGGGGCCGAAGGCCCTGGACGGAGTACGGGTGGAGGAGGTGAACTAGGGCGTATCACACCCGTGGCAATCGCCGCACGATCCGCCACCCGCCTTCTTCCGGCCTAACCACGCAGCAGGCACATATTGCCACACCACGTAGGCCGCGGCGGCGACCACGATCAGTATGGCGATGAGCGTTTGCATCAGGCGGTGAACCAGGTGGCCACGTGGAAGGTGATGAACGATGCAAGATATGCCAGGGCGAAGAGGTACCCGCCCATCAACCACATCTGTCGCCACGAGTTGGTTTCGCGCCGCACGATGATGAAGGTGCTGAGGCACTGCGGGGCGAACACCATCCAGATCAGCAAGGAGAGCTTGGTGGCGGTGGACCAGCCGGTGGCGATGCGGGCCTCGAGCTGGTTGCCCACCTGGTCCTCGTCGCCTTCCATGGCATATACGGTGCCCAAGGCGCTCACCACCACTTCGCGCGCGGCCATGCCGGGCACCAGGGCGATGGAGATGTGGTCGTTGAAACCGATGGGGGCGAAGACGTACTGCAACGCATGGCCGATCTCGCCGGCGAGGCTGCGTTCAATGGGCGTGCCGCCTTGCTGCGCGCGGGGCGAAGGAATGGTGTACAGCGCCCACATCACAATGGTGAGGGCCAGGATGATGGTGCCCACGCGGCGCAGGAAGATCATGGCGCGTTCCCACAGGCCGATGGCCAGGCTGCGCGGGTCGGGCCATTGGTAGCTGGGCAGCTCCATCATCAGCGGCGAATGGGAGCGGTGCCCGCGCTTCATCACCCACGCCACGCACATGGCGCTCACGATCCCCAGCGCGTAGAGGCCCACCATCACCAGTGCGGCGGCGAGCGCATTGCCGGGGAATAGCGCGGCGATGATCAACGTGTACACGGGGATGCGCGCGGAACAGGCCATCAAGGGCGCGATCATGATGGTGGTGAGCCGGTCGCGCCAGTCGCTGATGGTGCGCGTGGCCATGATGCCGGGGATGGCGCAGGCGAAGCTGGAGAGCAGGGGGATGAAGGAGCGCCCCGAGAGCCCGGCCTTGCTCATGGGCTTGTCCAGCAGGAAGGCCGCGCGCGGCAGGTAGCCGCTGTCCTCCAGCGCGAGGATGAAGAGGAAGAGGATGAGGATCTGCGGCAGGAACACCAGCACCCCGCCGGTGCCGCCGATGATGCCTTCCACGATCAGCCCGCGCAGCAGGCCGTCGGCCATGTGGTGCTCCACCAGCCCGGCCAGCCAGGCGAAGGCGCCTTCGATGTGGCCGTTGAGCTGGTCGCCGAGGAAGAACACGGCCATGAAGGTGGCGAAGAGCACCCCGGCCAGGATCACGAAGCCCCACACGGGGTGCATGATCACACGGTCGATCCGGCCGCTGGGGTCGGCGTCCACGGCGGGTTCTTGCACCGCCAGGCTGAAGATGCGGTGTACTTCATGCTGGGTGGCGCGCACGGCATCGGCGGTGGCGCTTTTCCAGGTGGCGGCTTGGCGCGGTGCCAGCGGCTTGTCCAAAAATGCTTGCAGCTCCTGCGCGCCATGGGCCTGCACGCTCACGGTGCCCACCACGGGCATGCCCAGTTCGCGTGCCAGCACGGCGCGGGCAATGGTGATGCCGAGCTTCTTTGCCCGGTCCATCTTGTTCAGCACCACCACCATGGGCAGGCCCAGTGAGCGGGCTTCCAGCACCAGGCGCAGGTGCAGGCGCAGGTTGGTGGCGTCGGCCACGCACACCAGCAGGTCGGGGAGTTCTTCGCGCTGGCCGGTGATCACTTCGCGTGTAACGGCCTCATCGCCGCTGAGGGCGTTGAGGCTGTAGGCCCCGGGCAGGTCCAGCACCTTCACGCGGCGGCCCCCGGCGGTGTGCAGCGTGCCTTCCTTGCGCTCCACGGTGACGCCCGCGTAGTTGGCCACTTTCTGGCGGCTGCCGGTGAGCAGGTTGAACAGGGCTGTCTTTCCGCAGTTCGGGTTGCCCAACAGGGCGATGTGGTCCGGAAGGACGGCCGTCAACGTTTCGCTCATGCGCGGATGGGCACGACTTGGATGTAGGCGGCCTCATGCCTGCGCAAGGCGAAGGTGGTGTGGCCCACGCGCACCGCCAGCGGCCCGCCTTGTCCGGGCCCTTCGGCCACGATGCACACGCGCTCACCCGGTACGAAGCCCAGTTCCATCAAGCGGATCACCACGGCGCGGCCCAAGCCGGCGCGAGGCAGCGCCAGGTCATGCACGGTGGCCCATTGGCGCACGGGCAGCTGGGCAAGGGTACCGTTGAGGTGGTCGGACATGCGGGGGCAAAGGTCCGCTTTCGGGGTGCCTCTCCCTATACCACGATCAGGGTACTTTCCCGGTGCGGGCAAGTGCCGCCACATGGGTTTTCCACCCGCTGGCCTACCGGGCGTTGTCACCTGTAGGGTCCGCGTTCCCAGCTCATTCCTGCCGCACCCAGCGCAAGGTGCTTCGGGACCCATCGGCCTGCGTGGCCCGTACCAGGTAGGTGCCGGGGCTGGCCGGTGCAGGGAAGGTGCGCAAGGTGCCGGCATGGCGGGCAATGGATCGGCCCGTGGCATCGAACACCTCGACCTTGTCCAATGGAAGCATGGAAGCCACATGGATCACCGCGCCGTTGCCGGGGTTCGGGAACAGGGTGAAGCCCTCCAGATCGGCGCGTTCTTCGATCCCCACGGTGACGGGGCACAGGGGCAACAGCTCCGGCACCTGCAGCGTGATGGTGCTTTGGTCCAATTGGAACGAGAGCTTGATCCAGCCCACCTGGTCGCTCCGGCGGTAGGCCACGTATTGGCTGTCGATGCTGGCGGGGCCGGTCATGACGAAGCCACCATAGTCGCCCAGGAACAGCTCGCTCACGGGTTGCCAGCTGAAGTTGGCGCCGCAGTCCAATGGCTCGCCGAAGAGGTGGTACTTGGGGCGCTGGGAGAAGCCCGCCAGAAGGTCCACGCACATTTCAATGTCATCATCCACGAAGTGGAGCGCCGCCCAGTTGGTGCCGTCCACCTCGGGCATGTCGCGGTGCAGCACCGCCCAAGCATCCATGGAGTCGTCGCAATCCATCTCCAAGCTGGCGGAATCGGTGGTGTTGGGCGTACTGAGCGAGAGGTTGATGTTGGCTTGGAGGACGGTGCCGCCAGGCGGCACCCCGCCGGCGGTGAGTTGCGCCGAGGCGGGATTGCAGAGCACCACGAGTGTGAAGGGGAGGAGACTTGTTTTCATCGGCAGGGGAGAGGCGGATCGTACCGGCCTTCGTGCACAAGACGTTGCCTGCCCGCCTTTCGCTGCCCGGGGCTGTCTGGCACAAGGCCGAACGGGGGCCGGGGCTCAGTGTGAATGCCGCGTGGCGTGTACGGCCGCTTCCGGGCCGCCCATCAAGCCGTGCAAGGCGTACAGCAGCCCGGGCAAGGCCGGCACCAACGCGAAAGGTTGTTGCCAATCCGGCTGCACCAGCACCACGGCCAGCACGCTTCCCAAGGTAATCAGTCCGCCGAGGATCTCGTACTTCCACGCCAAGGCCAGGCCGATGATCGTGAGCACGGGGAACAGCAGGAAGGTCAGCGCCTGCCGCATGTTGGCGAAGAGCGGCGTACCGATGCTGCCCCGATCCCCGGTGATCGCGCCGAACAGCACCATCAGGAGGAACGCCACCATCAAGGTGCCGGTGATGCGGGCGGTGAGCTGGAGGATGCGAGCAGGTTCCATGGTGCTGCCGGGGCCGGGTCCGCATGGAACGCAGGGCCATGCACCTTATTGCATGCGGGTGCATGATCCTTCCCAAATCCTTCCCGGATCCCCCCGGTACTTTCGCGCCGATGAAAGTCCTGCTGGTGGAAGATGAACCCCAACTTGCCGAGGTGATCACAAAGTCGCTGGAGCGGGAACACTTCACCGTGGAAACGGCAAGCAACAAGGCCGAGGCATTGCGCAAGGTGGCCGACCACACCTACGACCTGATCCTGCTGGACATCATGCTGCCGGGAGGAAGTGGCCTCGAAGTGCTGCGTGCCCTGAAGGAAAGCGGCAAGCAAGGCAACGTCATCATCATCTCCGCCAAGGATTCGCTGGACGACAAGCTCGCCGGACTGGACCTCGGCGCGGACGATTACCTCACCAAGCCCTTCCACATCGCGGAGCTGAATGCGCGCGTGCGCTCGGTGCTGCGGCGCAAGCAGTTCGGAGGGGCCACCGCGTTGGTCGCCGCCAACTTGGAATTGCATCCGGAAGATCGCGCGGTGACGGTGAACGGCCAACCCCTTGCGCTCAACCGCAAGGAATTCGACCTGCTCACTTACCTGCTGCTGAACAAGGACCGGCTCGTGACGCGCTCCTCACTGGCCGAGCACGTCTGGGGGGACCATGCCGATGAAGGCGACGACCTGGATTTCATCTACGCACAAGTGAAAAACCTGCGGAAGAAACTGAAGCAAAGCGATGCCGCCGTGGAAGTGCAGGCGGTGTACGGCATCGGATACCGATTGGTGGAAACAGGAAACTGCTGAATCGCTCCGCTCCATGTTCTCGCAACAGACGAACCCCCAATACTCCCGCAGCGGTCTTCCGCAGGAGACCCTGCGGCAACACATCCCACCACACTCCCGCAGCGGTCTTCCGCAGGAATCTGCGGCAACGTGATCTGTTGACGTACACGCCATGAAGCTGCTGAACCGCTCGCTGTTGCACGTCTCCCTCGCCGTGCTCGTGGTGCTCACGCTGTGGGCCGTGGCCTTCTTCTTCGTGTTGCGCAACGCCGTGCAGCACAGCATCGACGAGGGCCTCGACGACCAGGAAGAAGTGATCACCCACCGCCTGAAGTCCGACAGCACCCTGCTTCACGTACGCGACCTCGGCCTGTACGGCTTCGCCATCGGACCGGCGGAGGGAAAAGAGAAAAAGCGCTACGTGGACACCCTGTTGTACGTGCCCAGCGAAGGCGAGGTGGAACGCGTGCGGCTGCGCACCGGCACCTTCATGCACCAAGGCCAGTACCACCGCATCCAGGTCTACACCAGCACGGTGGAAGAAGATGACCTGGTGGAAAGCATGGCCATCGCGCTCATCGCGTTGTACGTGGTGCTGCTGCTCACCATCATCGTGGTGAACAACGTGGTGCTGCGGCGCCTGTGGAAGCCCTTCCATGCCATGCTCGCACAGCTGAAGAACTTCCGCTTGGGCAACGCGCGGGAGCTGCCGCCCGTGCCTACCAACACCAGCGAATTCAACGAGCTGCACGCCGCCGCCAACGAGCTGGTGCGCCATGCCGCCGATGCCTACACCGACCAGCGGGCCTTCACCGCCAACGCCGCGCACGAGCTGCAAACGCCGCTGGCCATCGCCATCAACAAGCTGGAGCTGCTGGCCGAGCAGGGCGGGAGCGAGGAAGAGCGCATGAACGCCTTGGGCGAAGTGATCGCCATGCTGGAACGCCTCACGCGATTGAACAAGTCGCTGTTGCTGCTGGCGCGGATCGAGAACCGCCAGTTCCCCGACGAGCGGGAAGTCTCCTTCGCCACCATCGCCGCGGAGTTGCTGGAGGAATTCGCCGACCTCGCGGAGCACCGGGAAGTGAAGCTGGAAATAGAAGTATCCGGGGACCTGCTGCTTTCCATGGATCCCGCATTGGCGCGCACGCTGGTAACGAATTTGTTGAAGAACGCCATCGTCCATAACCAAGCCGGAGGCAGCGTTACAGTACACGTGGAACAAGGGCTGTTCACCGTGCGCAATACCGGCGAAAAGCCCTTGGATGCCGATCGCATCTTCACCCGTTTCCACAAGGAAACCACCGCCGATGGCGGCACAGGGCTTGGGCTGGCCATCGCCAAGGCCATCGCGGAACTGTACGGGATGCAGCTGGAATACCGCTTCGACGGAGCGCACTGCTTCAGCCTATCCTAGCTCCCTCAGCGGTCTCCCGAAGGGGACCCTGAGGCCAGAAATTCCCAGATCTTTCCCAAACCGCCCCTTCCCTTTGCTGAAACAAAACGCACAGCACCATGAAAACCCCAAGCATCCTGACCGCCGCTTTTGCTGCCGCAGCCCTGCTCACCAGCACCACTGCCAACGCCCAAAAGCTCACCCCGGCGCAAGTGCCCGCACCTGTCACCGCCGCCTTCACCCAAGCCTTCCCCAAGGCCATGGACATCGAGTGGAAGCTCAAGGGCGACCAGTACAACGTGGACTTCGAGACCGGCCTCTTCCGCAACGATCATGAAGCCTGGTACGATGCCACCGGCACCCTGCTCCGCCATGAAGAAGAGCTTTCCGCCAGTGACCTGCCTGAAGCCGTAACGGCCGCCATCACCAAGGATTTCCCCGGCTTCCGCACCGACGATGTGAAGCGCATCACCGAGCGCGGCACCATCACCTGGATCGTGGAAGTGCAGAACAAACCCACCGAATGGAAGGTGGCCTACGACAACACTGGCAAGCAACTGCAGAAGCAGGCCGATTGAACCCGAAGTTTGCACGGATGCACGCACCTCACCTCCTTACCATCGCTGGCACGGGCGCTTGCCTGTCGGCAGACAGGTCTTCGCTCGTGCCATGGAAGACCATGCTCTTCAGCGCAGCACTCCTCTACGCTACCGCCGCCACCGCCCAGCCAGCCACCGAGGCCTACGCGCGCATCGTCCACCAACGCTGCCCCGGTGCCGACATCGTAAAAGTGCAGCGCGCCGCCTACGACCTGCTGGAAGTGGACTACTTCTGCAACGGCACCAAAGTGGAGCTCGGCATCCACAACGGCATAGTGGTGTATGAGGAACGCGAGGGCACGCCC
>JAGPDT010000125.1 GCA_018057455.1 Flavobacteriales bacterium
GCTCACGCACATAGTCGTTCACGGCCATCAGCTGGGCCGCGGTGATTCCGCTCTGCTGCCCGCCAATGCTGCTGTTCTTGTTGAGCAGTTCCTCTTCATTGGCCCACACGTCCTGCATGGCCAGTTCATAGGCCAGTTCCTTGTCCAGCTTTTTCAGGCGGTCGGAGAGCTCTTGCAGTTCGCGTTTCCTGGGACTTTCACTCAGGTGGTTCACGCTTAGGATGGTATAGCCGCCCTTGCCGGTGATCTGTATGCTCTGCGGGTCGAGGAACTGCGCCAGTCCTGTGAAGATGATGGTGCTGTTGCCTGGGGGAAGGGATGTACTGGCCGTGCGCGTCACTTGTGCACCTTGCAGGAAGACCTTGGCGGCGGTGAGCTTTGAAGGAACGTTCGTTTCGTTGCTTCCCGCAATCACGGTGAGGGTTGTGCAAAGCAGGCCAAGAAAGAGCAGGGAACGTACGTGCATGGGGCAGGGTTGGTGTTGCAAAGGAAGGGCAAGTTGCATGCCGATCGCCGTGCTGTACACGTGCTGGCGGGAAGCGTTCACGTGGACATTGGCAGGACAGGACGAACGGATGCCGGACAGACGGAAGCCCGCCCCGGAATTTCCGGAACGGGCTTCTTCGAACCGCACACGAACCAACGCTATTGCTTCACAAACCGGCTGTTCCACGTGCCCTTCTCGCCGGTAACGCGCAACAGGTAGGTGCCGCTCGCCAGCCCACCGATGTGCCAGTTGCGCCATGTGCTTCCGGCCACGGCCCAGGAACCCAGGTCCAGCACGAGCTGCCCTGCCAGGTCAATTATTTCCAGTTGCAACGTGCGGCCCGCATCGCTGTACAGCTTCAGGCCCAGTTGGTCCGTAGCAGGGTTGGGGAAGACCAGCAGGTCGCTTAAGCCCGGCAGTTCCGCTACACCCACGGCAAAGCTGAAGGTGTCGCTCAGCGGCACCGACCAGGTGCCGCTGGTGCCCTTGAAGCGGATGGTGAACACGTGCTCGCCATCCGTGGTGGGCACTGGTAGGTCGTTGATAAGGTCCACCAGCCCGGCCGGGCCGATGGTGGCTGATGTGCGGTCGTCGATCGCCTCATCGATCCAGTATTCGTAACCGTTCACCGCGCCGGTGTTCTTCACGAACCAGGTGCAAACCGGCACGCTCCATGCCCCATCGGCATCGCGGAACTGGATGGTCACCGTGTTGTAGTCCCGCGGCAGCGAGCCGGGGTCGATCACCCCGTTGAGGTTCACTGCATCATCCGGGCCGATGCTTCCGGTGGTGATGCTCGCCACATCATCATTCACCCAGAAACGGTAACCCGTGATGTTGGACGCCGAGCGGGTGAAGACGGAAGTGACCGGTACGGACCAATCGCCGTTGGAGTCGCGTACCTGCACCGTTACGCGGTGGTAGCCGGGTTGCAGCCCGGTGGTGGGCCAGTTGGCCGCCAGCACCAGTTCGGATGTTGCGGCCACGGCGGTGGTAACGGCGTTCGTTTCAAGGTCGTCGAACCAGTAGCGGTAGCCGTTGATCTGTTGGGCCTGCACGCAGCCTATCGCCGCGAGGGCAGGCAGAAGGAGTGTCCTGCGCATGTGTTTCATCCCGAACCCTCGGGCGTTTAGTTGGGTTGCGCGGCCACGCGGATATTCACGGGAAGGGCGCCATTCGCGTTGGTGGCCGGTGCGATGGTGGCGCTGCGGAAGTGGGGGTTGTAGGGCACGTTTCCCGGTTTGAACGGGTTGCTGCTGCCGTAAAGTCCGATGTCGGTCCCGTCATTTCCTGCATTGATGCCAAGGCTCCCGGGAAGCAGGTGCAGGTCATCCGAGTACTGGTAGAAGCCGTCGGTCTCGCTCACGAAGGTCATCGCAGCGGTCTGGCTGTAGATCGTATTCGTCTCCATGTTGCCGCTTGAATTGCTGAACATCGCACCGCTATTGATGATGCAGTTGGTGATCTGCACGCCATGCACCTGCCAGAGCGGAGCACCTTCGTAGGTGAACACACAGTTCTGAACGATGGCGTTGTCGGAGTTCTGCAGGCGTTCGCCCAGCACCACGCTGTTATGCAGCGTCAGCCCGCTGGGGCGGAACAACTGGAGCGGGCTGCCCTGCACCACGCAGCGTTCCATGACCGCGCTGCCTCCATAGCCCGAGACGCCATCCAGGAAGACGCACTCATTGAAAACACTGCTGGAAGTACCTGGTTCCACCTGGCCAAGCTTGAACCATTTGAAAGAGCACCGCTCAAAGAGCATGTCCACGGGGTCATCGTTGGTGTCATTGGTTCCGTAGTAGAGTTCACCACCCGGGTTGAAAACGATGCCTGTGAAACTGCTTCCACTGGCACTGGTGTTGAAGGTGTAGTCATTACTGCCGTTCGTGGTGAGCACTGTTACGGCCGTCACATCGGTGCTGTCCGGATGGATGCCGGCTCCGATGAAGTGCAAGGGCATGGTCAAGGTGAGGCCCGAATCGGCCAGGAAGGTCCCCCCGCTGAAGTAGAGCTTGTCGTTCGGCTGCGCGGCTGCCACGGCATCGTAAATGGAGGCGAATACCTGCGGTGCGCCGCTGCCTTGTACCACGATGCGCGGCAATTGGGCGTATGCGGCCGCCGAAAGGGCCAGGCCAAGGGCCAGTGAAAGTGTACGGTTCAGGTCCATGTTGTTGGTGTTGTTCGGTGTTTCAGGCGTGTTCCACCAAGCCGGTGCGCAAGGCCTTGGCCACGGCTTCGGTGTTGTTGTGTACGGCGAGCTTTTCGTAGATGCGCCGGATGTGCGTGCGCACGGTCTCGAAGCTGATGCTCAGGCGGTGGGCGATCATCTTGTAGCTCAGGCCCTCCACCAAGGCGTTCAGCACTTCTTTTTCACGCGGGCTGAGGTCGGTTACTGCGGCCGTGGCCTGGGCTTCCGGCACGGGGTCGATCACTTGAAGCAGCACCCGCCTGGCCATGTCGCCGTTGGGCGGCATTTGGCCACGTCCCATTTCGCGGATGGTGGCCAGGAGCACTTGGGGATCGGTGCTGCTGAGCAGGATGCCCGGCGTGCCGCTGCGCATCGTTTTCACGGTGATGTCCTGGCCTTCGGCCACGGCGAACATGATCACCATACGGCTGGTGCCCTTGGACTCGGCGGAAGGGGTGGTGTCCTGCATGGTCGGTTGGCTTATTGCAGGGTTATCGGGCTTGGGCCCGGGTTGTGAACGATCGGCCCGAAAAAAAAACGGGGCGGCACCAAGGCGCCGCCCCGTTCATCGGGGTACAGGGGGGCGCGGCTATTCGGCCAGCACGATCACCTTGTTGTTGCTCACTTCCACCACGCCGCCCTTGAGGGTGAAGGTCTCCACCTTGTTGTCCGGCAGGGTCACCTTCACATCGCCGGCCTTGAGCACGGTTATCAGTGGGGCATGATGGTCCAGGAAACCCATGCTGCCGTCCACGCCGGGCACGGTGATGCGCTTGGCCTGGCCCTTGAAGAGTTCCTTGTCCGGGGTGATGATCTGTAGGTCCATGTTCCGCTTTACCAACAACTACCAAC
>JAGPDT010000083.1 GCA_018057455.1 Flavobacteriales bacterium
ACCACCATACCCAACCATGCGGGCGACATGCCCGAAGGCACACTACGGGCCATCCTCAAACAAGCCGGGGTGGATACTGAGGATTTCTTGGCGGTGCGTTGAAAGTGGCCACCCGCGCCATAGGTAGGAACAAAGCGCACATTCCCATCGTGGCCATGACGGCCAAGGTGATGCAGGCCAAGTTGCAGCAGTGCATGGATGCAGGCATGGACGCCTTCGTGCCAAAGCCCTTCAAACAGGAGGAATTGGTGGCGGCGATCAAGAAAGCAACGGAGGTGCTATGAGTACCTTGGCGGTTCGATCATCACCCACCATGGACAAGGAGAACGCCATCAAGGTCTTTGAGGATAAACAGGTCCGCACGCATTGGGATGGCGGACAGGAGAAGTGGTTCTTCTCAATCATCGATGTGATCGAGGCGCTTACCGGCAGCCCTCGCCCAAGAAAGTATTGGAATGCGTTGAAAACCAAGCTAAAGGCAGAAGGAAGTGAACTGTCCCAGAATATGGGACAGTTGAAATTGCCAGCCGAGGACGGCAAGTTGCGCAACACCGATGTGGCAGATACGGAGCAACTCTTCCGCTTGATCCAATCCATCCCCTCGCCCAAGGCGGAGCCCTTCAAGTTGTGGTTGGCACAGGTGGCATCGGAGCGGTTGGATGAAATGCAAGATCCCGAAATCACCATCGACAGGGCGTTGGAGCAGTACCTGCGGCTGGGCTATTCGGAGAATTGGATCAACCAGCGCCTCAAGAGCATCGAGGTCCGCAAGGAACTCACCGATGAATGGAAGAAGCGGGGATTGAAGCAGGGGTCAGCAATTCGCCACCCTCACGGACATCATCACGAAAGCATGGGCAGGCAGGACCACTAAGGAGTACAAGGTGTTGAAGGGGCTGAAGAAGGAGAACCTGCGGGACAATATGACCAACACGGAGTTGATCCTGAACATGCTTGCCGAAGCATCCACCAAGGACATCTCGCAGGCCACGGAACCCGGAACCTTTGAGGGCAGCAAGGAAGTGGCTAGGCAAGGTGGGAACGTGGCCAAAGTGGCCCGCTTGGAGTTGGAGGCGAGAACAGGCAGGCAGGTGGTGAGCGGATTGAACGCCAAGAAGGCACTGAAGCCGCAACAGCCCACTAAAGTGGTAGACAAGTAGGCTTGGCGCTAACAACACGATCCAGCGAACTGGTATTTCTACTGAAGCTCGCGCTTGACTGCCGTTAGGCAGGCTCGGCCCCGGAACTTCATCCGGGGTTTGCTGAGTGTGTAGGTATAGGCCCCCCGGCCCTTCGTGTCTTCCACCGCAAGCGAAGTTGATGCAAAGGCCATCGGCCCTATCATGCCGCATGGAGGTTGGACAGATCCCAGGACCCTGGGCTCGCCATCAACAGGGCATCTGAGCAGTACCTGCGGATTGATCATCTGTTCATCCTTCGGGCGCCGTAGCGTAATCGCGAAGGCGACTGGTCATCTGATCATCAAAACCGGTAATTCCACCGGGTGCGCGTCCTTCAAGCCGGTACACATTTGGGGCACACAAACACCTGAACCGATGAAAACCCTGATCCCTCGAAGTTTCCCCGCCGTGGCATTGGCCATGGGGCTGTTGTTCTCCGCAAACGTTGCACGCGCCCAGGATGAGCCCAAGACCAAGGATGGCACCGTTTTCACCATTGGCATGGTGCGCACGGGCGTGAACACCGACCAGGACTACCTGAACGAATTGGCCGGCTTCTGGATGCCCTTGATGGAGACCGCGAAAAACCAGGGCCTCATCCTCAGCTACCGCGTGCTGCGGGGCACCTTCAGCAATGAGGACGACTACAACGTGCTGTTCCTGGTGGAATACCCCAACCTGGCCGCGCTGGACCCCAACCCGGCCACCGAGGCCAAATGGAAGGCCATCCGCGACGGGCTGGTCGCCAAGCTGGGCGGGCCGGACAAGCTGAAGGCCATGCGCACGGGCCTGGAGGCCATCCGCACCTACCAAGGCGAGAAGGTGATGCGGGACGTAGTGGTGAAGTGAGCGGGAGCACAGGTTCGATCAAGTACATCACGGAAGGCGCCGCCCCAACCGGATGGCGCCTTCTCCATTCCTGAAGCACGCCCCCAGCTATTTGCCGAGTGCGCACTGAAATAGGGCCTCCGGCCCGTCAAATCCTTCCATGCGCACATCGCTCAAAGGCGGGCCAGTGGCCGTAGCACGCCACGGTACCTCCCAACCCACATGCACGGCACAACTGGTATTTCTGCCAGTCCACTGCCACTTACCACGCAGGAGCTTTGGCCCAACCATCGATCAACTGCTTTCCCGATGACTTGCCGAACAACCTTCTTCGCCGCGCTCGCCTGCGTGCTGCTTTCAGGCACGGCCCACGCCCAACGCATGGAGGACCTGCTGCCCAGGCTCACTGCGGAGAAGAACGACAGCGCCCGCTTCTACATCGGCTTCAGCGGCCTCACGGTTTCGGAGACCAACCCCGTGCTGGACATGCACAACGCCGGCGTGCTGCTGGTGCATGGGCAGATGAAGAAGGACAAGGTGTCGCAGGTGCTCGGCCTGCTCTGCTTGGGTTACGACTACCGCGTATTCGGCAGCACCGCGAAGGCGCTGGAGTACAATCTCAAGGGCGTGGCCGTGGCCGAGGAATCCGGTGATCCCAGGTTGCTGGCCAGCGCCTACGCCGGCGTCTCCACCAACTACCTCGATCTGCAGGAATACCCCATTGCGATCGAATACGGGCAGAAGTCCATCGCCAATGCGGCCAAGGTGGAAGTGAACATGTTCACCATGGTGGGGCCGATGTTCCTGGGCGAGACCTATTTGGCCGCGGGCCGGTTGGATTCCGCCTTGAGCTACACGCAAATGGCCTACGAACTCACCATGAGCAGCGGCATCAAGGACTACCTCGGCGCCATCTACGGGCAGCTCGGCGCGATCCAGATGCGGTTGAAGAATCCTACGCTGGCCGAGAGCTACATCCAGCTCGCTTTGCAGGAAGGGTATCGCATCGGCTCGCCGAAGTACATCAACATTCCATACGTGGCACTTGCTGAATTCCATACCGCCGCCGGTCGCCCGGATTCGGCCACGTCCTATGCCAAGAAGGCCATCGCCGCCGTGCAGGGAACGCCCTTTTCCACCATGGTGAGGAAGCCCGCGCAGCTGCTCACCGAACTGTACCGCAACAGCAACGTGGACAGCGCCTTCAAGTATTCCGAGATGTACAAGACGGCGAACGACAGCCTCTACAACTTCAAGGCCATCCAACAAACGCAGTTGATGACCTTCGAGGAAGAAGCACGCCAACAACAGGTACAAGTGGCGCACGCGGAAGACGAAGCACAACGCGCCAACAACATCCAGTATGCACTGATCGCGTTGGGCATCGTGGTCTTCATCCTGGGTTTCCTCATCTTCAGCCGCAGCCACGTGGCCAGCGCCAAGGTGATCTCCTTCCTCAGCGTGGTGGCGCTGCTCATCGTCTTCGAGTTTCTCAACCTGCTGCTGCACCCGTTCATCGGCAGCATCACGCACCATTCGCCGGTGTTCATGCTCGCGGCCCTGGTGTGCATCGCCGCGCTGTTGATCCCGCTGCACCACCGCTTGGAAAAGTGGGCCACCAAGATGCTGGTGGAGAAGAACGCGGCCAGGCGGCTGGCGCATGCCAAACGGACGATCGAGGAACTGGAGGCCGGTACGGTGGCCGTTCCTTCCGGTCCCGCATGAATGGAACATCCACATCCAGGGGCGGGTGGGCACTTGAGGCCTGGCGGGGCCGGCGCGGCTGATCCATGCGGCGCTTAGCGCGGCACCTCGGCACTGCGTTCCACGAAATACATCTCCATTTCTCCCTTCCCTTTGGCCTGCACTTTTCCGCGCGGGGTGAAGGTGAAGGCGGGGCGCGGTGTCAGTTGTTGGTTGTCAGTTGCCAGTTGTCCGGCTGCCGTTGTGGGCACTGACAACTGACAACTGACAACTGCGTCCTTCACCAACGCATACGTGGCCGAGCTGATGTTCACCATTCCCACTTCGCCGGAGGATTCCATGCGCGAAGCCGTGTTCACCGTATCGCCCCAGATATCGTACTGGAACTTCTTCACGCCCACGATGCCGGCGACCACCGGGCCGGTATGTACGCCGATGCGGATCTCGAAGTACGGCAGGCCGGCGGCGATTTTCCGCGCCTTGCCCTGGGCGATGAAATCGCGCATCCCGAAGGCCGCCCGGATCACGTCAGTGGCATGCGTGGTGTTCGGTGTAGGCAGTCCGCCGGCGGCCATGTACGCATCACCGATGGTCTTGATCTTCTCCAGGCCGTGCTGCTCACAGATCTGGTCGAAGAAGCTGAAACACTCGTGGAGGTCCTTCACCAGCTGCTCCGGGCTTACCCGTTCGCTCATGGCTGTGAATCCCTTGAAGTCGGTGAAGAGCACGGTGACCTGGTTGATCAGCTTGGCCTCGGCTTCGCCTTTCGCTTTCAATTCCTCCGCTACTGCCTTGGGCAGGATGTTCAAGAGCAAGGTCTCGCTCCGGTCCCTTTCCGCCTCGATGATCTTGTTCGTCCGTTTGGTGTATCGGTACCTGTTGAACAACCCTCCGGCCAACACAAGGAGCAGGATTCCTGCGGCGATGGTCCCGTTGCGGATCGCCTTCTGCCGTTTCAGCTCCAACGCCCTCAACTCCTGGTCCTTTTCCAATAAGGAGATCTGGCCTTCCTTTTTTTCGATCTCGTAGCTCAGGGACTGGGCTTGGAGCCGCTTGTCCATTTCAGCATTGTACAGGGTGTCCTTCAGGTCCGTGTACCGGAGCAGATAGGCATACGCCTGCTTGTAGTCCGCCATCTCGGCGTAGCTGGCGGACAGGCCCTGGTAGGCGGCATGGAGCTCATACAAGGCGTCGATCTGCGCCGCGATCGCCTTGGCTTGCCCGTACTTGGCGATGGCCTGCTCCACATCACCCTTGCTTTCGTAGGTATCCGCCAGGCTCAACAAGGACTGGGCCATTTCCAGCCGTGCGTCGCTGGCCTTGGCGAGCTGGAAGGCTTCGGTCTGGTACCGTATGGCCTGGTCGAAATCCTTGCGGATGGCATACACCCGGCCGATGCTCTTGAGCGCGAAAGGCACGTTGCCGTTGGCCGACTGGCGGTAGGCCTCCAGGGCGGCCGTGAAATAGTGCAAGGCCGAGTCCGGGTTGTAGTAGCCGGCGGAATCGGTCCGGCCCTCCCCTTTGAGGAAGATCTCGCCCAGGTTCACCGCGCAGGTGCCGTAGGCATCGGCATCCCCCAGCGCCTGGCTCAGGGGAAGTGCGCGCCGGTAGTACTTGTAGGCCAGGTTGGTGCTGGCGTCCTTGTTCAGGTACACGGTCCCGATGTTCACCAAGGCCGTCACGGTACGCAGCGAATCGTGGTCCGTCTCCGCCACGCGGAGCGACTCCAGGTAGTACTCCAGGGCGGCCTGGTCATCGCCTCCGTTGAAATAGACCGCCCCCAGGTTGTTCAGCATGTTCGAGACCCCGTTCAGGTCGTTGATCGACCGGAAGGTGGTGAGCGCCAGCTTCCAGTTCACCAGGCACTCGACCCAGTTGTTCTGGAAGTAGTAGCTCATTCCAACCGCCTTGTAGGCCTGGGCCAGTCCGGCTTTGTACCCGGACTTTCCGGCCAACTGCAGCGCCTCCTGTGCCAAGCGCCGGGCCTCACCGGCATCCTCCCGGTAGTACTGGCTGCCCAACTCCAGCAGGGTCGACACCCTGGAAGAGTCCGGCGCCATGGTGGCGAGGACCGCTTTCAGGCTGTCGATCACTTCCTTCTGGCCGGCGGCTGGCGTGAAGCCCACGAGCAGGAGGCACAACAGGGCGGTTCCGCGCATACGGCACAAGGTAATGCGCGCGGACAACAGGGCCACCCGCCGGATCAGGGCAGGCAGGTGGCCTGCTCGGCCGCGGGCCATGTCACTCGATGATCACGCTGGAGGACCGCGTGCCGCCACCGTTGATGACCTTGACCACGTACAGGCCGGCCCCCCAGGAGGCAAAGTCCAGAGCGATCATGCGATCGGAGATCCGGTCGATCCCCACCGCACACCGTGCACCCTGCGCGTTGTACACCTCCAGGCCAGCCCCGGCCAACCCGCCATCCAAGAATCCCATGAACACCTTTCCGGTGGACGGATTCGGGTAGATGTGGAGCGGCATGCTGGTCAAACCGGGGATCGTGTCCATGCCCTGGGCGACATCCGCCACATCCCCCGGACCTGTCCGTGGTCCATCTTCCAGCGCGCCGCTGCTGTCCTCCAGCGCGATCGAGCAGTGGTCGCACACCACATTCGAGGAGTGCGCCTGGATCGATCCGGTGGTGTAGTTCTTCTTGTTGCTGCGCACCTGCCATGTGAGCTGGCCCATGTTGTTGTACGGAACATCCCATGTACCTCCGCCCGGAAGGAAGAGGACCGGCTGGCCGGTGGCCAAGTGCGCCGCACCCGTGATCGAGTTGTCCGGGCCTACGGGGATGTAGACCGGTGTGGGGTTGTTGTTCTCGTAGGCGAAACGGGCGATGTACATGAACCCGCCCGGGCCGGGCGAACTCAGCGTTTCGCGGCAGATGAACCGGGGTTTCACCTGCTTCGTGCCCGGGCCAGCCGGATTGACGTACAGCGTGCCGTTGACCGGGATGAAGTCGTAGTTGGCTGCCGTGGCGCTGACGATGATCGCGTAGACCCCTGCGTACCCGGTGTAGTCCGGGCTGGTCGCAAAGGACACGGCGCTCACCACCGACGCGGTCTGGCCTTGGAGCAAGCCCTCGAAGGTGGCCGTGAACGCCGGCAGCGGGGCGCCTTTGTCGATCACGTAGGTGCCGGTGGTGGCGGTGGCGGAGGCTTTGAGCACCACCAGTGTGGTACTTGCCGAGCCCGTGAAGTTCGGGTCGTCCGTGGTGACCGCAACGGCATAGGTACCCGCGTTCAGCGGCGGGGTGCTGCTGCCATCGTACGTGACGGTGTAGGCAACGCCGCTCGGGACAACATCCACCTCAACGGTCTGCGGGGTGGCGTCGTAGGTCTGCGTGGTGGCGGTGAGGGTGAACTGGGCGGTCGCCGGCAGGATCGTGAGGATGGCATCCAGCGAACCCACGTAGTTCGGATCATCCACTTGGACATGCACGGCCCAGGAACCGGCGTTCACCGGCGGGGTGGCGCTTCCGTTGTAGGTGATGGTGTACGCGACGCTGTCCGGAAGAACGGTCACGGCAACGGGCTTGGGCGCCCCATCAAAGGTCTGTGTCAACGAGCCGGGAGCGATGGTGAACTGGGCGGTATCCGGCAAAATGGTGATGTGGCCCAGGCCATAGCCCACGTTGAAGTTGTTCGTCAGGAAGGTCCCAGGGGCGCACAGGTGGGTGCCCACGGTATTCCCGGTGACCAGGTTCACCGGCTGGGTCACCACGCCTCCCGTGGAATCACCGGACAGAATGGCGATGTCGGAATCCCCGAGGATCACGAGCGTTTGCGTATTGCTGTTCAGCGTGATGGTCGATGCGTTCAGGATCCCCGAGCTGTTCACCAGGTTGCCCGAATTGACCAGTGGAACCGTATTGGTGATGTTGCCCAAGGGATCGATCTCATTGACCAAGGCCGTGCCACGGACCAGGGCGTAGCCGTTCACCAGGGCCGTTCCGCGTACGAGCCGGGTTGGCGCATTGGCGATCGCGGTGGTGGCGGCAAGCAGCTCAGCGGGGTCGATCAGCTCGCCGTTCACCAACGCGGTGCCCCGTGTGGCCCGCACGGCTTGAGAGATCATGAAGCTGAAGTTGCCGAGCACCGAATCGGTCAGCAACGGGTCACCTTCGCTGTTCACCAGCGCAGTTCCCCTGACCACGGCGGCCGCGTTCACCAGCGCCGTCCCATGGGCCGAGCGGACGGCATTGAGCATGGCCAGGCTGTCACTGGCGCTCATCCCGATGCTCCCCGTGGACCCCGCATTGAACACATAGTTGAAGGTGATCCCCGCGATGGAGTCGTTGTACACGAAGGTCGTGTCCCGCGGCGTGATGGTCAGGCCCGCCGGATCGATCGTCAACAGGCCCTCATCGAAGACGATGTTGAAGCGTTGCAGGATCGAGCGGTCCAGCGGGTCCGTCGCAGGGATGTCCGCGTCCGGGTTCAACGGATCGGTGGGGTCGGCGGCAATGCCCCAGATCCCGACGTTGCTCAGTGTGCCGGCGATCGTGGTCAGGTCTATGCCGTGGATCCGGTCCACCTCGTCTTGCGTAAGCCCGCTGGAATCCAGCGGGGTGCTGTGGTCCACGGATTCCAGGGTGTACACGGCGGTGAACGCCGGCAGGACTTCGCCGTAGGTCTTGGTCTTGTTGTCCACGCGCACCAGGATGGTCGGTTTGGTGGTGAAGTAGAGCGGGTTGGAGAGCCCCCCGTCCAGCCCGTTGGTGCCTTCCATGGGCGGATTGTACACCTGGATCTCCGGATAAAGCCCGACGAACGGGTCCACGATGGTCACAAGGGCCGTGTCTCCATGCAGGGTCACCCCATTGGTCAACGGCACTCCGTCCAACCACACGGTGGAGGAATCGCCCAGGTACTCGCCGAAGATCGTCAGTTGCAGGGTATCCACCCCGGGGGTGAGCGTGGTATCGTATTGGATGCCGTGGAGGTACGCGGCAGGGTTGGCCAGGCCCATCAGCGCCGAATCCGCCAGGATGAAGCCCGCGCCGGTGGCCACATCATGGCCGGGGGTGCCCATGTCCAAGGCGGTGTTCCGGAGCAGTGCCCGCAGATCACCCGGGGCGAGCACATCCCCGTAGTACTTGGTCCTGGCCTGCAACAGCAGGGCTGCCACACCGGCGGCATGCGGCGCGGCGGCCGATGTGCCGAAGAAGTTGGGCACGCCATCCCCGTCATAGTCCACGCCGCCCAATTCCACGGAGGTGTTCACCCCGTTGGGTGCACAGATATCCGGCTTGGACCGGTCCAGCCCATTCACCGAGGTGCCCCCGCGCGAAGAGAAGGAAGCCACGGTGGGCGTGATCCCGCTGTACTCCGGCGTGTTTGCATAGAGCACCGCGCCCACGGCGATCGCACCTGCCGCATTCGCCTGGCCGACCAAGGTGGAAGCGGTGAGGCCGTTGTACTCATTGATCTCCAACAGCCCCCTGTACACGATGTACTTGAGCGTGGCGGCACCGGTGCCGCTTTCGCGAACGATCATGATGTTCGACTGCACGGAATCGGCCGCCACCACGAACGGCAGCACTTCCATGGCCTCCCCCCCGATGTTCTTGCGGTTGAAGCCGAACAGGGTGCTCCCGTCGGTGTTCGCCAGGTAGATGTCGAAATCCGAGTTGGTGGTGGTGCCCGGGGTTCCATCGTCCCATTGGAAGACCACGGTGTACTCTCCTTCGTGGAGGGTAATGCCCTGCAGCATGTCGGTTCCGCCGGAACCGGCGGCGAAGTTGTGTGCCTGGCCCACCACCCCGGCCGGGGCCGCAACGGGGTCGAATACGCCCTGCCACGAATTGGTCCCGAAGTTCCCCGCTGCGGAGAAGTAGGACACGCCCAGGGCCGTGACCTGGTCCACCGCTTGGGCGACCAGGCCATCCCGGAAGAAGGGTTCCGAGATGTAGGAGATGTCATCCACGATCACATCGCAACCGGCCTGCTCCAGTTCCCGAATGCCATTGGCCATGTCCAACGGGCCCAGGAAACCGGTCCGGAAGGCCAGCTCGGCTCCCGGCGCGATGTCGTGCACGATCTGGAGCATCGCACGGCCCTCGTCGGTCAGGGTCCCAAACGGATAATCCTGGAGCACCTGCACCGCTGTCGGATAAGCCGGGTTGGCCGCGCCGGGCAGGTCGCCCCGCAACACGTCATCGCCAGCATGGTCGCCCAGGATGGTGTTGTAGCTGTCGGAGAGAACGCCCACCTTGACACCTTGGCCATCCACGCCATAAACACCCCGCGCCCGGAATGAACGCAGGGCCGTATCGCCTTGGCTGGTGATCAGCCCGGCATTGTGCAGCGCCGGGTAAATGGGCCTGGCGGACACCAGGAGCGTGGGGAGCTGGTTCAAGGAGAGCAGGTTCAGGATGGGCACCGTACCGCTGATCTGGTTGTTCGCAGGGTCGTTCAACTCCTGTACCAGGCCATAGGCGGGCGTGGTCAACAAGCTCACCGCGCCCGCATGCTGGCCCGGTTGGGTCTGGATGGACACCCTGACGCTGCTCCCCAGGATCTGGAAGATGTCATCGGAGATGTAGGTGCCGGTGGCCAGGAACGTGTGGTAGAGCGAAGTGAGCTCAACCCCGATGATGTCGTAGGATTTGTTCGCATACGGTTCGAAGTAGGGCAGGATCACCGCAACAGGAGGTTCCTGGCAATCCAGCACAGCCTGGAAATCCGCGATCGAGAAGGAACTGGTCAACTTGAGGTGGGAGGCTTTCAGGATGACCTGCTGGTCCTGCAGGCCGGTGAGTGTGTAGGTCACGTTGAATGTTGCGGCGTGGCCGTTACCGATCCCGTTCGTGTTGTTGATCCTGAACCCGGTCACCGACGTTCCGGGCAGGTCCGGGCCCATGGAAATGCTCGCATAGGTGAACGCTCCGCTCACCAGTTGCACGCTGACGTTGGAATAGGTTCCGGAATCGGCCTGTACCGTGAGCTGGTTGAGCTTCTTGCAACCGGCCGCACCAGTGTTCGCCACCGTCAGCACAATGGTGAAAGTCCCGTCCGCGTTCCCGGAAACGCTGGTGATGGCCGTTGAATAGCCCTGCGCAAGGCACACGCTGTGCGCGCAGTCCGTTTGGGCTTGAAGGACGGGGGACAGGGCCGCCAGGAAGTACAGGGCGATCCCAAGACGGTGGAGGGACACTACCGGATCCATGGTGTTCAGTGTTGAAGTGGGTTGAACGAAATCCTTCCGCGGCCCCTGCTTGTGCTCCGGGTGGCCGTACCTGTTGGCCTCACGCCAAGAGGGCTTGTGATGGGCGCAACCAGGGCCGCGTTGCCGGCGTCCATCCTCGGGCATCCCGGAAGCCGGGCGCAAGCGCGTCTCACTGGAGCGGACCGGAAGACGCGCAATAGCAGGGATGCGACGGCGTATGGAGTGGTTCTCGGCATCCGGTCCGCATTTGGAGTTGCAAGGTGGGCGTTCGCGTGGCCCAACGACCTCGTATTTCTACCGGTTCTTGAAGTCCGTGAACATCACCTTCCCTTCCTTCCGGGCCGGTGCGGGCACCACGCGCAGACACCTTGCTCCTGCATGTGGATCGGTCCTTTCAGCGCGCTGGCTGTTCCTATGCAGATCCCGCAGCCCGGGAGACGAAGTACATCTCCATCTCGCCCTTGCCCTTGGCCTGCACCTTGCCGCGCGGGGTGAAGGTGAAGGTGAAGGCGGGGCGCGTTGTCAGTTGTAGGTTGTCAGTTGTCAGTTGTCCGGCTGCCGTTGTGGGCACTAACAACTGACTACTGGCAACTGACAACCGGGAACTGACCAGTGCGTCCTTCACCAACGCATACGTGGCCCCGCTGATGTTCACCATTCCCACTTCCCCGGAAGATTCCATCCGGCTCGCCGTATTCACCGTATCGCCCCAGATGTGGTACTGGAACTTCTTCACGCCCACGATGCCCGCCACCACTGGGCCGGTGTGGACTCCGATGCGGACCTCAAACCAGGGCAGGCCTTTCGCCTGCTTGTGTGCTTTGCCTTGGGCGATGAAGTCGCGGATCTCCAGCGCGGCCTTCACCACGTCAGTGGCATGCGTGGTGTTCGGCGTTGGCAATCCGCCGGCGGCCATGTACGCATCACCGATGGTCTTGATCTTCTCCAGGCCGTGCTTTTCGCAGATGCGGTCGAACGCGCTGAAGCATTCATGCAGGTCGCGTACCAGGTCGCGCGGGCCCATGCGCTCGCTGATGGCCGTGAAGCCCTTGAAATCGGTGAACAAAATGGTGACCTGCTCGATGAGCCTCGCCTCGGCGGCGCCTTTGGCCTTCAGCTCTTCGGCCACCTCCGCCGGCAGGATGTTCAGCAGGAGTTCATCGCTGCGCTTCTTCTCCGCGCGCAGCTCTTCGGTGCGGTGCATCACTTCGCGTTCCAGGTCCTTGTTGCGCGCGTGGAGGTCGCCGTAGGTCATGTACTCGCCTTCGCGCAGCCGGTAGTCCGGGTCGCTGCCGTGTACGTGCGCCACTAGAGGGCATCTCAAAAAAGTTGTCGGCTTAGAAGCATGATGCAGGCGAGCTGGACGAAGCCCAGATAGTTCTTGGCATGGAACTCATAGCGCACGACCGTCCGTCTCCAGTTGAACAGCCAAG
>JAGPDT010000084.1 GCA_018057455.1 Flavobacteriales bacterium
CCACTCCCCCTGCCCACTACCCCTGCCCACTGCCCACTGCCCCTACCCCTGCCCACTACCCCTGCCAACTGCCCACTGCCCCTGCCAACTGCCCACTGCCCCTGCCCTCTACCCCTGCCCTCTACCCACTACCTCTGCCCACTGCCCCTGCACTCCCCAGCAATTACCTTCGCAGCTTCTACACTTCCCCATGTCCATCTACCGTTTCCGTGTGCTGATCGATCACTCCAGCGAGGCTTTCCGCGACATCGAGATCGCTTCGGAACAGACCTTCCTTGAATTCCACACGGCCATCAAGGAGGCGTTCGGTTTCATGGGAGAAGAGATGGCGTGCTTTTACGTGAGCGATGCCGAATGGAACAAAGGCATCGAGATCCCCTTGGCGGACATGGGTTTCGCCGAGGAAGGCAAAGTGCCTCTCCTGATGCACGAAGTGGAGGTGGGCGACCACATCCGCGACCCGGACCAGCGCTTCGTGTTCGCCTATGATTTCCTGCACCTGTGGATGTTCATGGTGGAGCGCATCGGCACCTTGGAACCCGATGAAAGCGTAACCTACCCGCGCGTGGTGCTGGCCATGGGCAAAGCGCCCGACGAGCGGTCCAAGGACAAGGAACTGGAGGAGGATGCCAGCCTGTATGCCGAAGCCGGCCACGATGACGAGCGCTTTGCAGAAGACGACGAGGACGACGATGACCCCTACGGCGGGGAAGATGCCGGATACGAGGAAGAATATCACTAGCACGGCATCCCGCCCATCCTGATGCAGCCGCCAGGGACCTTGATCGTGATCGGCGGCCCCACGGCCAGCGGAAAAACCCACGCGGCCGCCACCTTGGCCAAGCACTTCAGCACCGAAGTCCTGAGCGGCGATTCACGCCAGTTCTACCGGGCCATGCGCATCGGCACGGCGCGGCCTGCTGAAAAGGAGCTGCTGGGCGTGGAACACCACTTCCTCGGGCACCTGGGTTTGGAAGAAACCTGGAGCGCCGGTGAATTCGCCCGAAAAGCCGAGCCGATCTTGCAGGGGCTATTGGCGAAGCACGGCGTGGCGGTGCTCGTGGGCGGAAGCGGACTGTACCTGGATGCACTCTGCAATGGACTGGACCCCATGCCGATGGTGGACCACGCCGTGCGCACCCGTTTGCAACAGCGGTTCCAGCAGCATGGCCTGCCCCCGCTCTTGGTGGAACTGGACCGCCTGGACCCCGGCATTTCCAAGGTGATCGACCGCCAGAACCCGCAGCGGGTGATCCGTGCTTTGGAAGTATGCTTAGTGAGCGGGAAACCGTTCAGCATGCAGCACCATGGCCCGCGCCAACGCAAGGACTTGCGCGTGGTGCGCATCGCCCTGGAGGTACCCCGCGAGGAACTTTACGCGCACATCGACGCCCGTGTGGACCGCATGATCGCCGATGGATTGGAGGCGGAAGCCCGCTCCCTCCTGCCCTTCCACGCGTTGAACGCCCTGCGCACCGTGGGCTACCGCGAATTCTTCGAGCACTTCGACGGGAGGCTTTCCCGCGAGGAAACGATCGCGCTCATCAAGCAGCACACCCGCAACTATGCCAAGCGGCAGATGACGTGGTTGCGGCGCGAGCCGGACTGGCAATGGCTGGCACCGGCCCGCACCGGCGACATGGCGCAACTTGTGGCCGGCGCCCCACACCTGTAGGCCTCCCTAACTTGTACCAGCGCATGGATGCCCACTGACCGCATCTCCCAACTGAGAGCCCTGCTCGCCGAGGAACCCGGCGACCCCTTCCTGCGCTATGCCATGGCCCTGGAAAAAAAGCGGGCCCGTGCCCTGGAAGAGGCTGCAAGCGACCTCCGGGAATTGCTCATGGAAAACCCGGAATACATCGCCTGCTATTACCAATTGGCCCTGGTCCTGGCGGAAATGGGCCGGACAGCCGATGCCGTGGAAACGTGCAAGGCGGGTGCGCTGCAATGCCTGGTCAGCGGGGATGCCAAGGCGCGGTCGGAACTCCTCGCCTTGTTGCAAGGCATGGATGAGGAAGCAGGCACATGAACCGCGCACGACATGCCTATTGGTGGATGGTGGCCGGTCCTCTGGTGCTCTTGGCGGTGGTGCTTTGGCAGGCATGGCCATATTTGGCGATCAGCCAGCCCAGCGGCAGCAAGGTACTTGTGGTGGAAGGGTGGATGGAAGAGCACGCCCTGGAGGAAGCCGCCCGGCTGATCCTGGACAGCGGCTATGTGCACGTGTACACCACCGGCACCGTGCGCCCCTTCGCGTACTACCTGCCAGGGGGGCGGGGTCTTTCGGTGGAATTGCATGAACCTGCGCAAGGAAACCTGGAAGTGGATGCAAGCGGGCTTCCGGGAACGGGGTTCCTGCTGATCGCCGATGGCGACACGCTGCTGCGCCAAGCCGTGGAACCCCGCCCACAGGTGTTCCGCACCACCCTTCCCCGCGCCATGAGCCGCCTGCACGTGGTGGCATGGCCCATGCAGCCGCCGGTGGAAACGCCTGCGATCTTCATCGGCGGGATCACCATCGGCGGCCTCAACCTCAACCTGCTCCAAGACCGCACTTGGTTCACCCGACCGGACGATGCCGCCGAGCCGGCCTGGCCCACCTATGCCCAAAGCGCACGCGGAATGTTGATCCGCTTCGGCGTGCCCGCGGGTTTGGTCACCGCCGTGCCCGCCTACGGCCGGCCACGCAGCCGCACCTGGGGCAACGCCCATGCCTTCGGCATCCAGGCACGCAACGACGGCATCACGGCCTTCGACGTGGCCACGGTGGGCGTGCATGCCCGCCGTTCACGCAACCTGTTCCGAACGGCCGTGGGGCCTGGATCGCGCGTGGGGGTGGTGGCCCTCACCGACCCCGGCTGTACGCGTGCCAACTGGTGGCGCAGCTATCCGGGTTGGATCACCCTGCTCAAGGAAGTGATCGGCACACCGGAAACCCAGGCCGTGGAGATCAAGCGCTGGGTGGCCCCGCCGCAGGGCTGAAGCGGGTCCTGGCCCCCGGATGTACCTTAGCAGGCATGGAACCGATCCCAAGACCCAAACCCGGCGACTATCCGGCCTACCACGGTGCCTACCTGCTGGCCGCCCATGGGGACGACCTGGCGGGCGCCCTGCGCCATGCCGGTGAAGAAGAAACGCGCACGCGCGACCTGGTGCCGGACAACCGCTGGGAGCACCGCTACGCACCGGGCAAATGGACCACCAAGGAAGTGCTCCAGCACATCATCGACACCGAACGCGTATTCAGCTACCGGGCCTTGTGCATCGCCCGGGGTGAACAGGCCAACCTGCCCGGCATGGACGAAGACGCATACCAGGCCCAGGCACGCACCGCGGCCCGCGACATCGAGGACATCATGCGCGAGCTGGCCGCCGTGCGCCGGTCCACCGTTGAGCTGTTCCACGGCTTCGATGCCCAGGCCTTGGCCTGCAACGGCACCGCAAACGGCAAGCACATCACGGTGCCCGCCCTGGGATGGATCATCGCCGGGCACAGCGAGCACCACCTGCGGATCATCCGCGAACGCTACCTTGCCTGAACCAACAGGCATGGCAGCGCGCGGCATCCGGCAGTGGTTCGAGGAGTATGGCGAAAGCCACCGCAACGCGGTGAACGTGGCCATCCACTGGATCGCCGTACCGCTGATCTACTTCAGCATCGTGGGCTTGTTGATGGCCCTGCCCGCACCGGAGCTGCCTTACCTGGACCGGTATCCCTGGGCCCTGCTGGCCTTGGCCGCCGTCTGGTTCTTCTACGCGCAGCGCAGCTTGTCCCTCTCCATCGGCATGGCCACCTTCAGCATCCTCTGCGTCTGGGGGGCCCATGCCCTGGACAGGCATGCACCATGGCCGCTTTGGGCCGTTTGCCTCGGCGTTTTCGCCCTGGCCTGGATCGCGCAGTTCATCGGGCATGGCGTGGAAGGCAAGAAACCCAGCTTCCTCAAGGACCTGCAATTCCTGCTCATCGGCCCGGCCTGGTTGATGGCCAAGCTGTACCGCCGCGTGGGCATTCCCTACTGAACAGGTTTGAAATAGACGAACGGCCGGTCCCCTTGCAGGGCAGGCCTGACTATGCCGATGAGATCGCGCAAGACCACATCCGGCTCCAGGCCGGCTTGGCCGAACAGGTCGCTCTCCGCGCTGTTGCCGTAGAATGCCCCAAGGCCGGTGAAGGCCGGCAGTGCCATAATGCGGCTGTCATCACCTGCCACATCGGCGCGGGTCACCGGGCGGTGCAGCTCCAGGATGCGGCCCCAACGCTGCGCCCGGCCCCCCAAGGTGAGCACGGTCTCCAGATCAAGGTCGATGTTGCCGTTGGCCTGCCGGTCCGCCAACAGGTAG
Source organism: Flavobacteriales bacterium (assembly GCA_018057455.1). Lineage (GTDB taxonomy): Bacteria > Bacteroidota > Bacteroidia > Flavobacteriales_F > PHOS-HE28 > PHOS-HE28. The sequence goes on from JAGPDT010000084.1 coordinate 4,345, forward strand.
CGCCCACCGGCATCGGTGATCAGCTGCGCCATGTAACTGTTGCCCGCCGGCACGGACCAGGCCCCTTTCCAGGAACTGCCGAAGAACACCGCCGGAGCGGTGGTATCCTGCGGCACCGAGGCCACGGCCGCAGCATAGCGCCCGGCAATGCCGGAAAATATCCTCCGGGCCTGTTCCTCCTGCCCGAGCAGCATGCCGAACGCGCGGATCCATTCCGCGCGCCCCAAGGGATGCCGCTCGAGGTATTCAGCCACGGGCACCACCGGCAGCGCCCCCAGCGCGCCGTCCTTTCCTTCCGTGCCGTACGGGTAGGTGAACAGCGCCTCCGGCGCCAGCAGGAGCATGCGCTCGCGATCGATCCCTTGGGCCGTACCGATCTCGGCGATCCGGCCCGAACGGGCCAACGCGGCCACTTGGGGATCGCGCAGCCGGTCGGTCCAGGCGCAGCCCACCACGGCATCGGCCCGGCCCAAGGCCGAGAGGAAGGAAGCATGGGTGGTGCTGAACAGGGCCACCCGTTGCAACGGCGCGGGAAGCACGCTGGCGCCCAGGGGAACCGCCCCCGCCGCCTTGCCGGGCACCAAGAGGAATTTGCCCGTGGTATCGGCTGTACCGCCCGGCCCGAACGTGAGCAACAGGCGGTCACTGCCGCGTTTCCATAACTGGAAAAATTCCGCCGCCTGCAGGGGCTCCCGTTCCCAGCCCGCCCAAGCCGGGCGTTCCACCGGGCCGGAACAGGCCGTTGCGAACAGCACCAGCCAAGCCCATGCGCCCGGGCGGACGCCAACGCGTGGACCACCGCTCATTGCGTCTCAGCCAGCAGGTTCAACAAGGCCTCCCGCACCGTGTCCCTGCCCTGGGCCAGGTCTTCCGCACGTTGCGGAACGGGATAGGTGGGCAGTTCCCCGCGATCGGCGGGCCCGCCAGGATTGCCTTCCGGGACGAAGCAGACCATGGGCACATGCAGCACGCACCCGGTGTTGGGCAAGGTGAATTGCAGGATGCGCCCCCCGCAGAAAGCGGCGGCATTGCTGCCGGTCTCTTCGCCCACGGTGCGCCCACGGCCGGTGCGTTTGGCCATCATGGCAAAAGCGGCCGCCGCCCCGGTGGTCATGCCGTTGCACACAACATACACCTTGCCTTGGAACGCGTGCTCCGAAGGCTTCAACTTGTCCAGTCGCGGGTCATCGGCTTTCAACACCCTGCGGCCGTCATGTTCAGGCATGTAGGCACCTTCGGCCGAGGCGAAGAACCCCGGTGCAGGTTCCGCATAGCGGTAGGAATCCGGCACCTTCCCGCTCCGTACATACATGGACTTGAGCACGCGGTAGGGCTGCTGTGCGATCAGGCCGAACACCTGCTCGGCCATGCCGGGGTCGTTGCCTTGGGCACCGCGCACATCGATCACCAGGGTGGACGTTCCCGCCTTGCGCAACGCATTGAGCACATCGCTGAGGAAGCGCTCCGGGTTGATGCGCTGCTCTTCCAGTTCGGCAGGCTCGAAGGTGCGGAGGGTGAGCCATGCCGTGTGCGAAGCGGCCAGTTCCTCCAGCCGCCATGGCTGCATCCGGATGCCTTTGCCCCGGTGCGATCGCGCCATCTCGTCCTTGGTGAGCGCAAAGACCTCCCGCATGCCGGTGGCTCCCTCCAGTCCGCGGTATTGCACCTCAAACCGGTCGGCCGCCTCCACATGGCGGCGGTAGAGCAGCGGGAAATCACGCTCGATCCCGCGGTCGAGCAAGGTGGTATCGCCCCCTTCGGGCACCTGCCCCCCGCGCAACAAGGCCAGCAACTCGGCGGCGGTGCGCCCATTGATGCCCAGCAGTTCGCACGCCGTGGGCAGCGACCGGAACCCCTTGAGCTCTTCATCCACATAGAGGCGCCCGTTGATCACGCTGACCGTGAACGGGATCATGGGCACGGTGTGCGCATAGGCCTGCTGCAAGGCCGTGGACGGGTCCAAGCGCGTGCCCGCATCCCCAATGGCCCTGAGCGCGGGCAGAACGGCACGCATGAACGCCTCCGCCGTCATGGGTTCACGCAGCACCGCGGCCGCGCTATCGAAGCGCATGCCCAATTGCTCCTCCGCCAGGTAGCGGTACGGATCGGGGTGCACCTGTTGCACCGAACGGCGCACCACCTCCAGGTCTTCCCGCAATTGTTCCGGCCCGTACATCGCGCGCAAGGGGTCCAGCTGGGCCCCGGCCCATGTGGCGATGCACATGGCGCCTGCGATCAACCCTCCTTTGCACCGGTTCAGCATGCACATGGTTCTGGGCCTGCCCCAACGGATGGGCCCGGTTGGGGCAAATGCGACCAAACTCCGGGCCGGAAGAACTCAGGCGTTCACCCGTCCTTTGGGTTCGGCCTGGATGATCTCGGCGCTGGCGTTGTCGCGGTACTTGACAAAGTTGGCCTGGAACGCGGCGGCCAGCTTATCGGCCTGGTTGTCGTAGGCGGCTTTGTCCTTCCACGTGTTGCGCGGGTCGAGGATCTCGGCGGGCACGTTGGGGCAGCTGGTGGGCACGTCTACACCGAACACCGGGTGCCGGACGTATTGCACCTTGTCCAGGTCGCCGTTGAGGGCGGCAGTGATCATGGCGCGGGTGTACTTGAGCTTCATGCGCTCACCGGTGCCATAGGCCCCGCCGCTCCAGCCGGTGTTCACCAGCCACACGTGCACGTCGTGCTTCTTCATGCGCTCGCCCAGCATGTCGGCATACTTGGTGGGGTGCAGCGGCAGGAAGGGTGCCCCGAAGCACGCGCTGAACACGGTCTTGGGCTCGGTGATGCCCGCCTCGGTACCGGCCACCTTGGCGGTGTATCCGCTGAGGAACCAGTACATGGCCTGGCCGGCGTTGAGCCTGCTGATCGGGGGCAGCACGCCATAGGCGTCGCAGGTGAGGAAGAAGATGTTCCGGGGGTGGCCGCCCATGCTGGGCACCGCATGGTTGGCGATGTGCTCTATGGGGTAGCTCACGCGGGTGTTCTCCGTCTTGCTCTTGTCGCTGAAGTCCACCCTGCTTTGACTGCCTTCGCCGAAGCCCACGTTCTCCAGCAGGGCGCCGAAACGCACCGCTGCCCAGATATCGGGTTCTTTCTCCTGGGAGAGGTCGATGCACTTGGCATAGCAGCCGCCTTCGAAGTTGAACACGCCGGTATGGCCCCAGCCGTGCTCATCGTCGCCGATCAGCTGGCGCCCCGGATCGGCGCTCAGGGTGGTCTTGCCCGTGCCGCTGAGGCCGAAGAACACGGCCGTATCGCCGTTCTTGCCGATGTTGGCCGAGCAGTGCATGCTCAACACGCCGCGGTCCTGGGGCAGGATGTAGTTGAGCACGCTGAAGATGCCCTTCTTGATCTCCCCGGTGTAGGCCGTGCCGCCGATCAAGATCATCTTGCGGCTGAAGTCGATCGCCGCGAAGTTGTGCTGGCGGGTTCCATCGATCTTCGGGTCGGCCAGGAAGCCGGGGGCGCAGAGGATGTGCCATTCGGGGCTGAAGTCTTCCAGTTCGCTCCGCTCGGGCCGCAGGAACATGTTGCTGCCGAAGAGGGCGCCCCAGGGCAGTTCGGCCACCAGGCGGATGTTCATCTTGAAGGCCGGGTCGGCACAGGCGAATGCATCATGCACGTAAGCGTCGCGCCCCATCATGTACGCCGCCATGCGCTCGCGGAGCCGCTCGAAGGTGGCGGATTCCATGGGGATGTTGACATCCCCCCACCATACGGTATTGGCGGTCACGCCATCCTTGACGCAGAACTTGTCCTTGGGGCTGCGCCCGGTGAATTCGCCCGTGTCCACGGCCAGTGCGCCGCTGTCCGCCAATACGCCTTGTCCGCTCACAAGGGTGTGCTCCACCAGTTCAGCCGGCTCCAGGTTCCAATAAATGTCACCCATATTGCTCAAGCCGACCTTCGACAGGTCAGCGTTCTTCGGCTTCAATCCGAATTCGTTCATGGTCGTAAGGATTCGCTTTTGGCGGCGCAAATGTACGGCAGGGTCCTGCCGCCCGCCAGTTGACCAGGGTCACCCTTTGCGGAATGCGCCCACCAGCAGCACCGCCCAACCGGCGATGAACATCAGGCCGCCGAGCGGTGTAATGGGCCCCAAGGCCCGCGCCCAGGACTGGATGCCCACCAGGTCCCGCACGGCCAGCAGGTAGAGCGAGCCGCAAAAGCAGAGGATGCCCAGCAGGAAGAGGATGCGCGCCAGGCCGGCCACGCGGGCGGGCAGCCGCATCTCCAGCGCGGCCAGGCCCAGCAAGGCCAGCCCATGGATGAACTGGTACTGGGCGGCGGTGCCCCAATTGTGGAAGGACCGCTCATCCACCCGGCCCTGGATGCCGTGTGCGCCAAAGGCCCCCAGGGCCACGGCCAGCATCATGATGGCCGCTGCCCAGGCCAAGGTCCGTTCACTGCGCATGGTAGACATGGGTGCAAAGGTGGTGATGCCCGGCACGTCCTGCAACCGGCTATGTACCAAGGTTTTCCACGCCCGGAGCTGCACCGGAGCCCCTCCCCTCATTCTTGGGTCCGCCGGGCCCGGTCCGGGTCCTCATGGAAATAGTAGCGGAAATCCACCGTGAGGTAGCTGCCGCTGAGCCCGGTGGTCATGCGGTAAGGCCTGAAGCTGGCAAAGCGGTCCAGCCAGGTGGCATCGGCCTGGGCCATGTCGCCGAAGGGCCGGTGGAAGGTGGCCCCGAGGTAGAAATAGCCCGACTTCTCCGTGCGGTACTCCACCCCGATGTTGCCCACGATGCCCACTTGGGCCCAATTGCGGCGGAAGAGATAGACCTGGGCGTTGGCCAGCTCCCGTTTGGCATCACCGGGGTAGAGGTCCACGCTGGCGCCCAAGGCATTGTTCATCCACGTGCGCTCCCCCAGCCGGATGTACACCAGGCAGGTCACCGGCAACTCATACCCTACGTAGCGCACGCTGGTGGCATCGCTGTAGCCCGCCGTGTCGTTGGCCATGGTGAAATTGTAGCGCCGGGTGATCTGGTCCAACCCCACCTCCAAGGAGATGGACTTGCTGATGCCCGTGCGCACCACCATGCCGAAGGCGAGGCCGCCGTCCAGGGCCAAGGTGGCCTGCAGGTGCTCCTGCTGGAACACCTTGTCCGCATCGAAGAAGCCCAAGGGGATCACCGGCTTTACCTGCAGGCCGAAGGTGGTGACCCCCACTTGGGCGAATGTTGCGGGCACCCCGCCAAGGACCAAGAACAAAAGGAGCCAGGACCGCCGGTGCATGGGGCCCAAAGATCGGCCATGGGCACCGCCTTTCCACAAGCAAGGGAGGAAGTGGGGTATCCGGGCTTGTTCATGGCCGCGGGTTGATTGGATCGCAAAGCGGGCGGCCATGGGACCTGCCTGGCTGGGTAGCTTGCGCCATGCACAAACCGATGCGCTTCGTGCTCTTGCTGATGCTGGTTGCCGCTGGAGGGTGCTTACCGGCCCGGCGGTTGCCGGTGGATCGGCAGACCTTCTCCGGCCCCCGGTACGGGTGGCTGCGGAAACAGGGCGTGCCTCCGGGTGCGCCAGCCGAACGCCCAGTGCCGCACCAGCAGCCCATCCAACCCGGGGAACCTGTCTTTCCGGCGGCAAGACCAGGTGGAGCGGAGCACGCACGTGCAACGGTTGGGGCCGGCCCTCAAGTGACCGCTTCCAACAACGGCGCACAGGTTCCTGTGGCCTCCTCCGCATTCCCCACCAAACCCATCGCTCAACCGGCCCCACTCCCGGAGCAGGCGATAGCACGGGCCTTCGGGGACAGCACCGACTACTACGGGGTGGAGCCGCGGCCATGGAACGCCAAGGCCATCGCGGCCCTGCCGGTGGCCGTGGCCACCGTCGCCCTTGCCGTGGCGCTGCAAAGCACCGGGGTGTTGCTGGTCGGCGGGGCCATCGCCTTCGCGCTGGGGCTGGTAGGCAGCCGCCAGTGCCGCGACCGGGGCAACCGCGGCAAGGGGCTGGCCTTGGCGGGCATGATCCTGGGGGCGGCTGCGCTCTTCATGTGCATGGTCGGCTTGATCATGGCTGCCTGAATGGTTCCATGCAAGCAACATGCAGGGACAGACCTGGTACTTGGCTGAGGGCATGAAATTTCCCCTGCACCCTTCCCGGCCCGGCCGTTCAGGAACCAGCATCCCGCTGGAGGCGTTCGGCCAGTGCGTGGATCTCCAGTGGGTCACGGCCGCCCTTGCGCCATTGCCCAAGGGACTCGGCCCCGGCGGACTTGGAGAGCTTTTCGCCAGCGGGGCCGGTGATCAGCCCGTGGTGGAGGAAGACCACCTCGCCGAATGCCTTCCGGCCGAGCAGCCCGGCCATGTGCAGTTGCAGCAAGGTGGAGGGCAGCAGGTCCAATCCGCGCACAATGGTGTCCACGCCGAAGAGCAGGTCGTCGCACAAGGAGGCCACCTGGTAGGCCGGGAAGCCGTTGCGTTGGCGCACCACCGGATCCGGGGCAGCCAAGGCCACTTCCCGCCGTGCCCCATCCGGCCAGGTGCGCAGGTGCACCTTTGCGTGCGCGGGCACCTTCAAACGCCACGCCACCTCCGGTTCTTCCAAGTCCAGGCCGCGGCTGCGGCAATGGCCATCGTATTCCGCGGTGCCGGTGCGCCCGGTGATCTGCTTCCGGGAACAATCGCAGGCATAAAGCCGGCCCGTCCGGCGCAGTTCATCCAACAGGTCCATGTAGCCCGCCATGCGCCGGTGTTGGGACCAGGCCCCTTCCAGCTCCTCCGGCGTCCGAGGGCCCTCATCGGGTTCGATGCCCAGCCAGGCCAGCGTATCGAAGACGTCCTTCACATATTCCGGGCGGACCCGTCCGGCATCCAGGTCATCGATGCGCAGCAGCAGCCTACCGCCCGCCTGCCGCGCCAGCTTCCAGGCCAGTACAAACGCCGCACCGTTGCCCGCATGCAGGAAACCGCTGGGCGTGGGCGCTAGGCGGGTCTTCATGCCAGTGGTGCCCGGGGCGGGACTCGAACCCGCACAGCCCTTGCGGGCCAAGGGATTTTAAGTCCCTCGTGTCTACCATTTCACCACCCGGGCGCGGTTGGGCTGCAAAGATGGACCGGATGACCACTTCCGGTGCGGCAGAACCGGCCCCTCCCCTGCTCCTCCCTGCCGTTCGCTACTCCCCGAACGCGGCATGGCGCCGCAAGGGTACTCCTCAGCGGGCATTCAGGGAACCAACACACCGTCGGACCTGTCTATCCGCACCCGTTCACGCCCATCAAAGATTTTGCTTTCATGAAGAATACCATTAAGTTCGAAGTGGTCCATTCCACTAAAACCTATACAGAATGAGAACGACAGACCTTCTGAAACCCTTGCTGGTGGCGGCTTTCGCAGCCACAACCCGCTGAACCCCTTGGTGGGCACGGGTTTGCTGATGGCACAGTCCGGCGTTTGGGTGATCGGTGATCACTACACCATCATACAACCAGGTGGCACGGCCATGGGTGGCCTGCTGTTCCAGGTGGCACAAAACGCCCCGGAACAGCAACAGACTATGACACCCCGCCGCTTGGCACCGGGCAGCTACACCGTGGAATTGCGTAACGCAGGGCGGATGCTGAAGACCGAAAAGTTGATTGTGTTGCCATGATCCACCGGCATGTACTTCACACCATGTTCGTTGGGGCCGCCCTTGTGGCGGCCCCTGCGGCATGGGCACAACAGCCCTTTGATCTCGATCCCGTGTTCAGGTCGAATATCGACTCCTGGTATGTATCATCCATCGCACCATTGCCAGATGGAAGGGTCTTCCTGTCGGGCCAGATTAAATTTCCGGGCGATTTAGACTTTAGGGGTGGTGCCATGCTGCTGCCTAATGGGTCGCGAGACATGACATTCACCGGGGTTA
>JAGPDT010000085.1 GCA_018057455.1 Flavobacteriales bacterium
TTGTACGCAATGGCCCAGCGGGGGCTTTTGGCGCGCAGCCCCAGCTCCTCCCGTATGCCGAGATCATCCACTTTGATCACCACGCCGTCCATGGCAAAGGGCAGGTCGTGGCGGGCTTGTTCCCAGTGGGAAAGGAATTCCAAGATGGCCTCGATGCCGGCAGCTCGTGCAATGAACCGCTTCTTGGGGTCGGGCGTTCGGAATCCCCACTCGCCGCACTGCCGGATGTTATCGAAGTGGCTGCGGAAGGGCAGTTCGTCGGTGTACAGGTCGTAGATGAAGATCTGCAGGCCGCGCTTGGCCACGGTGGTCGGGTCCTGCAACTTGAGGGTGCCGGCGGTGGTGTTGCGCGGGTTGGCGAAGCGTTCCTCGCCGTCGTTCGCGCGTTGTTCGTTCAGCTTTTCAAACTCGCGGATACCCATGAGGATCTCCCCGCGTGCCTCAAGTTCCAGTGGTGGCTTGCCACGCAGGCGCAACGGTATGGTGCGTATGGTGCGTATGTTGGCGGTGATATCCTCTCCCTTTTCCCCATCGCCGCGGGTAACGCCCCGCACCAGTTCGCCGTTGCGGTAGTTGAGGCTGATGGCCACACCATCATACTTGAGCTCCATGGTGAAGGTGGTGGGTCCATGCGCGCGTTCAATGCGCTGGACGAACTCCTGCACTTCCTCCCGGTTGTAGCAGTTGCTGAGGGAGAGCATGGGCCAACGGTGCGCCACGGCGGGGAACTCCTTGGTGAGGTCGCCCCCCACGCGGCGGGCGGGGCTGTTCGGGGAAGCGAAGTCCGGAAACTCCTTTTCCAACGCCTCCAGTTCCTTCATGAGGAAATCAAAATCCTGGTCGGTGATCACAGGCTTGGCCTCCACATAGTAGAGGTGGTTGTGGTGCTCGAGCTCTACACTGAGCTGCTTGATGCGTTGTGCGGCCTGTTCGCGGTCCATGCCCCAAAGATCACTTGCAGGCGCGAATGAAACGATGGTTGCCGCTGAGGTCGTCGATCATAAGCGGGTTGGCAAAGCCCGCCTGCTTCACCACTTGCGCCGTTTGTGGCAGTTGCAGGTAGTGCCCCTCGAACCAGAGCTCATCGCCTTGGTTCATGGTGGTTGCCGCCGCCGATGCAATGGCCCGGTAGAAGATGTGCGGATCGGCATCGGCCACGAACAGCGCGAGATGGGGTTCATGGTCCACCACGTGCGGTTCCATGCCCGCTTTGTCGCGCAAGGGCACATATGGCGGATTGCTGACCACCACGTTACCCGGTGCGGAAAACGCCTTAGCGAAGCGTGGCACCAGGCCTGTGCCAAGGGCATCCACCAATGCCCATTCCACCGTAAGCCCGTTGGAAATGCCATTGGCACGGGCCACGTCCAGTGCATCCGCGCTGGCATCGATGCCCATCACTGATGCGCGGGGAAAGGCGCGCTTCAGCGCCAATGCGATGCATCCACTGCCCGTGCCCACGTCCACAATGGCCCGCGGATCGAATGTGAGGCTGCGGATGATGAGGTCCACCAACTCCTCGGTCTCGGGCCTGGGTATCAGCACACGCGGGTCCACGGCGAGGTCCAGTCCATGGAAATGCACCTGCCCCAGGACGTATTGCAGGGGTTCGCCAGCCGTCAAGCGGTCAAGGTCCTGTAACAACCGGCGCAACGGCCCGGGATCGATCACGAGCTGCTGGTCCAGTTCCGGAAGGGCCAGTTGCAACCGCTCCTGGAGCCATGCCCGGGTGATCGCCTTGGCTCCTTCAGTGCCATGGCACAGGTGCAACCGGTCATGGGCATGGGCCAAGATCCCACCCACCGTATTACCTTCCGGGATGCCGTGCATGGCACAAAGCTCGTCAATGGCCCGGCCCCACGTCTCATTTGTCCCCGACCGGATGATCGGTACGGGCTATGGTAATTGGATCAGGAGATTGCCGTGAAGCGGTGGTAAACCGGTTCCTCTCAGGATGTTCACGATGTACATCCCGGCGGGCAAACCGGAAGTGGGGAACTCCACCGACGCACTTGGGACAGGCCGGAAACTCCGCACCAGGCCACCGGTCGGGGCGTATACATCCATACCGTGGACCAGCCCGTCTGAAACTGCCACCGCCACGCGGACCGTCGCGGGATTGGGGTAGAGCACGTGACATGCCGTGCCGGTGGCCCCTGCCCTGTCCGGGCCGGATGGACCAGGAAGCACTTGCCGGAAATCGGCCGTGGGAGGCAATGCCTGCCCGTACAACACCACCAGGCGGGGCCACACCGTGGAGTCGGCGTTTTCCTTGGTGAAGACGTTCACGTTGCGTGCATCACCCTCCAGCAGGCCCTTCACCGCCACGCTCAGGATGCCGTCGCCAGTGCTGGCCTCATTGAAGGCATGCGTCACATCCCATCGCATCTCCTCGCGTCCATAGTGGGCATCCAGCAGGGTGTCGCCGGGGAGCGGGCGGTTGTTGAAGTTGATCGTTTGTTCCTGCCAGCCATCATCGGCCACGGGGAAGGCGGCATAGGGAGTGGAATGTGCTTGTGGGCTCCAGGCTTTCTTGTCCATGCGCAGGTATACCCGTGCCGGTACCACACCGGCGAAGGATGACACATCGAACTTCAGGTAGGCCATGCGATCGTAGTCCTCCCCGGCGTTCTCCTTGATCACCATCTCCTGGTCCGAACCGAAGTTGTCGTTGGCATACCCGCCGGCACGCACCTGTGCATCCGCCACGGGGTAGATCACGTTGGGGGCGTATTCCAGTGTGAGCTCAGGCCACCGTGCGGCGTTGTTCACGTCCTTGCTGTAGAATACCACGTTGCCGGTATTGCCTTGACTGCCGTCGATGGCGAAGCTCAGCCAGTCGTCACCGGTGAGCTCATCCCGCATCACCTCGGTCACGTCGTATTCCAAGATCCCGTCGGCCACAGCTGCTACGGCAAGGGTATCAGCGATGCCGGGGCGAAGCGGCCAATGGTGTGAAAGGGAGCCCTCGGTCCAGAAATTGTGGTCGCAGCGGAACAAACGGTATACATCCGTTGGCGCCGAATTGGCCGAGACCTTCTTCACACGCAAGCGAAGGGTGGCTTTGGCAAGTTTTCCGGTGTTCACCACGTCGGCCAGCATGAACCGCAAATAGGTGACCGCGTGCCGGTTGCCGTTGTCCGAGCCATACTTGGCCCGCAAAACCTTTTCATCGCTGTTCCCGAACACCTCATCGGCGAAGGTCCCGCTGCCGGTGTAGGTGTCGTCCGATGGATCGAGCCTCATCACACGGGCCGGGCATGCGTCGTCCGCAGTACCACAAGGCAGCGGATCATACTCCAGGTGCACACGGATGACGAAAAGTGGCGTGGGATCGCCCAGGACCACGGGATTGGCCTGGGCCATCAGGTTCAGCTCACCGGTTTCACGGAAGCGCACATGGTCCACCGAGAAGAAGTTGCCGATGTTGAGGTTCGCGGAATAAACCTCCATCCAGTGCGCGTAATCATCCACCGGGGAGGCCGTGGCGATCCGGAAGGCCCCGGCATGGGTGTACATGAGGAACAAGTTGCCGAACGCATCGCAGGTGAGCCGCGGCCGATCCCCACGGATGGACAGCACGCGCGTATGCCAGCTGCCATCGGCTTTGCCCCAATGATGGCGGTAATAGCCGTTGGAGACGAAACCGTAGACCTGTACGGGCACATCGGCCTGGTTGGCCACGATGTGGATACCACCGCGCTGGTCCACAGCATGGCCTTGGTCATTGATCATGCCGAAGGCGGGTGGCACGTTCACCACGTTCATGCCGGGTGTGGCGTAGTTGGCGGCCAAGCCGGTAGAGGCATTGCTCACCACCTGATGGGCGTTGTTCTTCCAGGTCCAGCCGTCATCCTCTGAATACAGGAAGGCAAAATCGTGGTTGTATGCCGGGTCGTCATTCTCCCGCCAAGTGAATGTGGTGGTCAACTTGCCGTACCGGTCGTAGGTCAGGTTATTGTCGTACATCCGCCTGGAGTTGCACGTGCCAGTGACCGGATCGGTGTAGGGACCCGAGCCGCTGACCATTTTGCGGTCAGCGGTCCATTCGCTGATGTTGCCATCATAGTACACCACACGGTTGTTCACCTCCGTGACCCATGATCGGAACTGGATGATCAGGTTGCCATTTGGAACGGTAAGGAACCGCGGATAGGTGAACTGATCGGTGTAATTGCTTGCGGCATGAAGGGTGTGCTGCACCGGGAGGAAGGAGCTCACCGACCATGGGACCGCGCCGGTGATCAGGCCGGGCAGGGATCGCCGGTAGTTCATCAGGTCGTTGTGGTTGTCGAAGGACAGGTGCACGGTGCCGTCGTTGGGGCAGATACCGACGGCGATGCCATTGTGGCTGTCCGCGGAGGTTTTCAGGTAGTCTGTGAACACGATGGTCTCCCATGCGGACTGGCCATCGGCTTTGCGGGCCAAGTGCAGGCGGTTGTCCGTGCTGAACCAGGATGCATACTGGACCCCTCCGTAGGTGGTCAACGCATCCTGTGTGGCCAAGTTTGCGTTGGCCGTGTGCTTCCACTGTCCATCAAAGGTTTCAGCCTGGGTGTCCAGGGTGTCCATGTCCACGCCCACCACCAGGGGTAGTTGGGCTGAAGCCGAGGTCACAAGCAGGAGCGATCCAAGTGCATGGTACGGTATACTTCTCATGGTCCGTTGGTTCAAGTGCCCGGAGTAGGCACAAGATAGTGGAACAGGTGCTTTGGGGCTAGTACGGGGGAATGACGGAGGCAGCGGCGGTTCCTGTCCATTACACAACAAAAGGTGGTTGCATACGATATTTGGAGCCCCGGGGCAGTAGCTCAGCTGGCTAGAGCGCCGCGTTCGCAATGCGGAGGTCGAGAGTTCGAATCTCTTTTGCTCCACTGGGAAAGCCCCGATCAAGCGGGGCTTTTTCTTTGTCCGCCGACGGATACCTTCGCGGCCCGTTGGCCGGGATCATTTCGGAGAGGTGGCAGAGCGGTCGAATGCGGCGGTCTTGAAAACCGCTTTGCCCGCAAGGGCAACGGGGGTTCGAATCCCTCCCTCTCCGCCAACGCCGCCCGCGCAGCGGGCGCCCACTTCGGCAGGCCTGCTGCCGAGCTTGCTCGAAGCAGCGGGACTGCTGAAGCGGGCACAGGCCGCGAAGCGGGCAGTGGTGTTGAAGCCTCCCCCTGCGGGATAGCCGTTCCCACGGCAATCCCTCCCTCTCCGCCAACGCCACCCGCGCAGCGGGTGATGACGCGACCGGACAGGATGCGGAGCTTGCTCCAAGCATCCGGGACGGGCGCGGCATCAAAGGCCGCGAAGCGGGTTTGGCGTTGAAGCCTCCCCACTTCCGGGAAAGCCGTTCCCACGGCAATCCCTCCCGCTCCGCCGATCGGCCCTGCATAGCGGGGGCAGGAACGGGAAAGGCCCTTACAAGAGAGGAGGAAGGCCTCGTTGGACGAGGCCTTCCTTGCCACCCGCCCTGAGATGGATCACTTGATCGGATAGTAGATGTTGGTGAGCCACTTGGCCGTATCAGGTTCAGTGGTGGGATCGGTGACGTACTCCTCGATCACCGCGTCGCGCAGCTCCAACCCGTGGGCCTTCATCATCTCACCCAAGGCATTGTGGGCCTTTTCGCTCTGGTCGTAGTTGCCGTGGTAGGGCACCATCAGCGCACGGCCGGCCGCCACCGTTTGCAGCAAAAGGCCGTCCATCGATGCGGCCGTGTCCGCCTGTACCGGGATCCCAGCGAAGAGGTCCGCGTGGTGGGCCACCGTATCCCACTTGAACACCAGGGCGGACGGATGGCCCGTGATGGCCATGCCGGATTTGGTGGCCGCTTGCGCGACTGCCGGGAAAGTGGCGTTGAATAATGCATCGAGCTGCGTCCATTTCACGGTTTGGCGCTTGCCGAGGTAGGTCACGGCGGGGCGGTCCACGGTTTCAATGGTGTAGCCCAGGAAGGTGCGGGCCTTGCGTTCGGCGACCAGGCCGGCCGCGTTGGCCTCGGCGAGTGCCTTGAGCTTGGCCAGGCCATCGGCGAATACCGGGCCCATCATCGCATCCATGTCTTTGAACACACTGATGACACGGCTGATGAAACCGTTCTCACCGTCGTAGGTCCAGGTCACTTTCGTACTGTCTTGCAGGGGATCAACGGCGATCCGTCCTTTGGCCAAGCCCTCGAAGGGCTCGATGAAGTGGAGGTCCACCTCGATGGCCCGGCCGGGGTCCACCGCTGAGACCGTTTGTTCGCCTGTGCCCGTTTGTTCACCTTTCCAACTGCTCCGGGACCCGATCTCACCGTCGGCCCCTTCATAGGTCACCTGCATGCCCGGGTCCATGGCCAGGAAGGGGCTCCAGTCATTCTGTTTCTTCAGCGTGTTCACCTGGTCCCACACCAATGCAGGCGGTGCGGCGATCATGGTGGTCCGTTGCACTTGCGACCGTTTGGGGCCCACCAGCCCGAGAATAACGAAGATCACTGCCACGGTCAGCAGGATGATCAGCAGAGTCTTGAGTGCTCTCATGGATGCCTGTTTTTCCGAAAGTTGTTCATTCCATGGGACAGTTTGTTCACGGGATCGAAGAAAAAGTCCGGCATGGTTTTTCTTTGTTGGACGCAAAACGACCACCATGCAACAGTCCACCCCACGCATCAACACCGCCTTGGCTCTTCTCACCGTGGCGATCATGGGCCTTGGGGCCTGCAAGAGCAGCCACCCCGCCGGTGAGAAGGTGGACATGCCGTTCACCGGAAGCAAATATGAAAGCACGAACCGTTTCTTCCGGGGCACCGGCACTGGCGTGAGCGTGAAGCAGAACATCGCACGCAGCAAAGCCGACCTGGACGCCAAGAACCAATTGGCCGCCCAAGCGGGCACGAACATCCGAGCGGTGGCCGACCAATATTTGGGGCAAACGGACAACGCGGAGGCCGCCGAGGTGGCGGACAAATTCCAAAGCCTGGTGCGCGAGGTGATGAACACCGAACTGGCCGACCTGCGCAAGATCGGAGAGGAGACGCGGTACCTGGAGAGCACCAAGGAATTCACGCAGTATGTGGCGTACGAGATCAAGAAGAACGCCATGTTCCGCTACATGAAGAAGCAGGCCAAGACGGATGAGCGGATCAGCGAGGCGGCGCGCAAGCGGATCGATGAGATCCTGGACGAGGAGATCCGCAAGGCGGACCTGGAGGAGGAATAGGCCGTCGGTGGCAGGCCATTATTCACCGTCTTCTGGAGCGGATGCCGATCACGCCGAGCAGGCCACGGGTGATCTCGCGCAGGGCCGTCCGGCCCAGTTGGCGCACCATGGTGTTCTTTGAGGCCTGTTCGATCCACCCGGGTTCTTCGTTGGCGGGCTTCCCCGGTTGGCGTTCCACGGGTCGCACTTCCGCTTCCTGGTGGTCCTTCAGCCGTTTGGCAAGCAGTTCACTGGCGCTTTCGCGGTTGAGCACCTCATTGTATTTGGGGGCCAGTTCGCTCTTGGCGGCCAACGCCCGCAGTTCGTCGGTTGTCAGGATGTCCATACGCGTGCCAGGTGCCCTTACGAGCGTATGCGCCAGCGGCGTGGGCATGCCTTTGTCACCCAGCACGGTGACCAGGGCCTCGCCGATGCCCATGGAGGTGAGCAGCGCCTCGGTTTCGTAGAAGCCGGTGACCGGGTAGTTCTGTGCGGTCTTCTTGATCGTGGTGCGGTCCTTCGCGGTGAAAGCCCTGAGCGCATGCTGCACTTTCAAGCCCAACTGCCCCAGCACGCCTTCGGGCACATCGCCGGGGTCCTGGGTGCAGAAATAAATGCCCACTCCCTTGGAACGGATCAACTTGATGATGCTTTCGATCTGGTCCAGCAGCGGCTTGGTGGCGTTGTCGAAGATCAGGTGCGCCTCATCGATGAAGATCACCAGCTTGGGCTTGTCGGCATCGCCCACCTCGGGAAAGGAGGCATACACTTCGGCCAGCAGGCACAGCATGAAGGTGCTGAACAAACGCGGCCTGTCCTGGATGTCGGTGAGCCGCACGATGTGCACCACGCCCTTGCCGTCGCGCAAGCGCAGCATATCGGCGGGATCGAAGCTGCGCTCGCCGAAGAAGGAGCCCGCCCCTTGCTGTTCGAGTTCCACCAGTTTGCGCATGATGGTGCTCACCGAAGCACCGCTCACACGGCCGTACTGCTTTTCCACTTCCTGCTTGCCTTCATCACCGGCGTAGCGCAGTACCGCGCGCAGGTCTTCGAGGTCCAGCAAGGGCCAGCCCTTGTCGTCGCAGAATTTGAAGATCAGCGAGAGGATGCTGCCTTGGGTGTCGTTCAATTCCAGGATGCGGCCCAGGAGCACCGGGCCGAATTCGCTCACCGTGGCCCGTAACCGTGCACCGGGTTCATCGCTCAGGCTGAGCAGTTCCACCGGCACATGCAGCGGCTCCCACGGCACGCCCATCTTCTGCTGCCGCGCATCGATCTTCGGGTTGGGCTGCGCCGTTGCGGCCATGCCGCTGAGGTCGCCCTTGATGTCCATGAGCAGCGTGGGCACCCCGGCCACGGAGAGCTGCTCGGCGATCACTTGCAGCGTTTTGGTCTTGCCCGTACCGGTGGCCCCGGCAATGAGGCCATGGCGGTTCATCATTTGCAGGGGCACCCGTACGGTTGCGCCTTGCGGGCATTCGCCGTTGAACAGTGCGCCGCCCAAGGGGAAGCTGTCGCCTTTGAATGTGTACCCGGCTTGCATCGCCTGGGTGAATTCGTTGATGTTTCCCATGATCAGGTTGGGTGTGCGGAGCGAAGGAACGAAAATGTGAAATGGGGCCGGAGCCCCATTCCCTCAGAATGCCCAAGTACGGATGTGGACTACCCGAAGAGCTTGCCCAGCATGCCCTTGGCCATGTTGCCCAGGTTGCCACCTCCGCCCAAGCCTTGCAGCAAGCCGCTCAGCTTGTTGTTGTCGCCTTCCACATACTTGCCGATCAAGCCGGTGGCCAAAGGCACCAGCATGTCAGCGATGCCACCGGCCTTGGCGGGGTCCAAGCCCACATCACCGGTGAGCTTGCCTTGGAGCACCGGCCCCAGTTTGGCCAGTATGCCGTCCGCACCGCTGGAATTGGCCTTGCTGCTGAAGAGACTCAGCACATCGTCCAAGCCGAAGCCATCGCCACCGCCCAGCACTTGGGCCATGCTGTCCTTGGTGGCGTTCAACGAGCCGGCAACCTGTTGGTCGTCCAAGCCGAATTTCGATCGAAGGGCCGGGCCTGCTTCATGCTGGAGCGCGGAGAGAATCTGGTCGAACATGGGATCTGTGTTTGGGGTTGGGTTTGAAGGCCTGTTGTTCAGCAAATGGAATGCCACGCCATATGCACCGCCGCAATCCATCAACGATCGCCAAGGTACAGTCCCAGTGCCTAAGGTCCGCGGGATCCAGGGAGTTTGCTTGACAGGGGCGGGTTTTGCACAGCTTACCGGACAAGGGATCGTTAACAAGTATCGGTTCCACCGCCTCGGACCCGCCCTGCCCACCTCTCTACCTTCGCTGCCGTTGAGCCGTTGACCCAACGTCTATTCAAACCACGGGACTGAACCAACGGAACACACGGGAACAAGAGAGGACCATGAAGCTGACGTACTACGGTCAAAGCTGCTTCGGTGTGGCATTCGGCGACATCGGTTTGCTCATCGACCCGTACATCACCGGCAATCCCTTGGCCCCGCACGTGCGGGTGTCCGACATCCCGGCCACCCATGTGTTGATCACCCACGGGCACGGCGATCATGTGGGCGATGCGGCCGCCGTGCTCAAGCGCACGGGAGCCCTGCTGATCAGCAACTTCGAGATCTGCAATTGGTTCGAGTCCAAGGGCATCAAGCATGTGCATGCGATGAACACCGGTGGCCAGCGTGACTTCGGCGGTTTCGGCGTGAAGAGCACCGCCGCGCAACACAGCAGCACCCTGCCGGACGGGGCTCCGGGCGGTTCGCCCGGCGGCTTCGTGGTCTTCACGCCCGAAGGCAACTTCCACCACGCCGGCGACACCGCGCTGATGCTGGACATGCAGTTGCTCAAGCGGCATGCGCTGCGCTTCGCCTGCCTGCCCATCGGCGACAACTACACCATGGGGCCTGAAGACGCCGTGGAAGCAGCCCGGTACATGGGCGTGGACACGGTGGTGGGCATGCACTACGACACCTTCCCCCCCATCGCCATCGACAAGCCCAAGGCCACGGCCCTCTTCGCCAAGGCGGGCATCAACCTGCTGCTGCCCGCCATCGGCACCACCATCGACATCTGACGCAACAACCCAAGTACACATGGCCAAGATCATCGCCATCGTAAACCAAAAAGGCGGCGTGGGCAAGACCACCACCGCCATCAACCTGGCGGCCTGCCTGGGCATCCTTGAACGCCGCACCCTGGTGGTGGACGCCGACCCGCAGGCCAATGCCACCAGCGGCACCGGCCTGGACCCGCGGGAGGCCAAGGCCAGCATCTACGACTGCATCGTCAATGGCACGGTGGCCCAGGAGGTGATCCAGCCCACGGGAAACCCCAACCTGGACCTGCTGCCGGGCACCATCGACCTGGTGGGGGCGGAGATCGAGATGATCGACATGCCCGACCGCGAGCGGCAGATGAAAAAGGTGCTGGACCCGCTGCGCGACCAGTACGATTTCATCATCATCGACTGCTCCCCATCATTGGGCCTGGTCACCGTGAACGCCTTGGTGGCCGCGGACAGCGTGGTGATCCCCGTACAGTGCGAGTACTTCGCCTTGGAAGGCTTGGGCAAGCTGCTCAACACCATCAAGATCATCCAGCAGCGGCTCAACCCGGAACTGGTGATCGAAGGCATGCTGCTTACCATGTACGACAGCCGCCTGCGCCTGGCCAACCAGGTGGTGGAGGAAGTGAAGACCCACTTCCAGCAATTGGTGTTCGACACGGTGATCCACCGCAACGTGGCCTTGGGTGAGGCACCGAGCCATGGCCAGACCATCATCATGCACGACGCCAGCAGCAAGGGCGCCACGAACTACCTGAACCTGGCGCGCGAAGTCCTCCAGAAGAACGACCTCACCCGCATCAAGGAAAACGAGCGGACCATTGCGATCACGGAAGCGCCATGACGAAAAAGAAAGGACTGGGGCGCGGATTGAGCGCCTTGTTGGAAGACCCCGGAACGGACATCACCGCCCACCATGCGCCGGTGGAGAACGCGGGGCCGCGCACGGCGGGCAACGTGGCCACCATCCCCGTCTCCCAGATCGAACCCAACCCGTTCCAACCGCGCACCACCTTCGCCCCGGAAGCCCTGTTGGAGCTTGCCCAAAGCATCAAGGAACTCGGCATCATCCAACCGGTGACCGTGCGCAAGCTGGGCTACGACCGCTACCAGCTCATCAGCGGCGAGCGCCGGTTCCGTGCAAGCCAAGTTGCGGGGTTGACGGAGATCCCCGCCTACATCCGCATCGCCAACGACGAGGCCATGCTGGAAATGGCCCTGGTGGAGAACATCCAACGCGAGGAGCTCGATGCCATCGAAGTGGCCATCAGTTTCCAACGCCTGCTGGAGGAAGTGAACCTGACGCAGGAAGCGCTCAGCGAACGCGTGGGCAAGGACCGCGCAACCGTGTCCAACTACCTGCGCCTGCTGAAACTGCCCCCGGAGATCCAACTGGGCCTGCGCCAACGGCAGATCGGCATGGGCCATGCCCGCGCCCTGATCACCATCACCGTCCCGGAAAAGCAAGCCGAGCTCTACCGCCGGATCGTGGAAAGCCAACTTTCCGTGCGCCAGGTGGAGGAACTTGCCCGCGAGGACAAACGCCCCGCCACACGTGATCCCGGCGCCACCAAGCCCAGCGCAGCACGCCACATGGAATTGGGCAAGGAACTCTCCGCCATGTTCGCCAGCCGTGTCCTGGTGAAGCAGAACGATACGGGGAAAGGCCGCATTGAGATCGCCTTCCGCAACGACGACGACCTGGAGCGGATCAAGCGTTTGCTGGAGAGCCGGTGAGGCGTGCGGCAGTGGGAAGTGGGAAGTTGGAAGTAGGCAGTGGCAGTGGGCAGTGGGCAGTGGGCAGTGGCAGTAGGCAGTGGCAGTGGGCAGTGGGCAGTGGGCAGTAGGAGTGGGCAGTAGCAGTGGGCAGTGGCAGTGGCAGTGGCAGTGGGAAGTGGGTAGTGGGT
>JAGPDT010000086.1 GCA_018057455.1 Flavobacteriales bacterium
GGGGGCGGGGAGGGGGAAAGAGGAAAGAATGGGGGGGGGGGGGGGGGGGGGCAGCCATTGGGTGGTGGAATACGGGATGGAAGGAACGAATGTATCCAACTTTTCCGGAAAAGGATCCGAAGACAACGATCGGTACCGGAGCGGGCTGGTGCGGTGGGAGAACATAAGGGGACCGCCGCTTTTTGCAGATCGCAACGACGGAAAAAATACAGGGCACTCACTGATCGCCCAACTCAATCCATGAGCCGAGTTGAGGCCACCACCCCGACCCGGGCTGAAACGAAGACAGACTTCATGCGGTACTCCTTGTTTCCAAAGGGGTTCAATTCGCCAATGCGCCAATGTGCCAAGGGATCAATTGGCAAATTGTGGAATTGGCGAATTGGCGAATTCAACCCTTGGCAAATTGCCTACAACTCCCCTGCCTCGGCGATCAGCTCGGCCACGTCCTTCACCACCACCTTGCCTTCTTCACCCACGGCTTTCACGCCGTCCGTGAGCATGGTGTTGCAGAACGGGCACCCGGCCGCGATGATCTTCGCGCCGGTGCCCACGGCCTCTTCGGTGCGCTCCACGTTCACTTCCTTGTCGCCTTTCTCGGCCTCCTTCCACATCTGCGCGCCACCGGCCCCGCAGCACAGGCCCTTCTCCTTGCTGCGCTTCATCTCCACCAGCGCGGCATCCAGCTTCAGCAGCACTTCGCGCGGGGCTTCGTACTCGCCGTTGCCGCGGCCCAGGTAGCAGGGGTCGTGGAAGGTGATGCGCTTGCCTTTGAACGACCCGCCTTCCACCTTGATGCGCCCTTCCTTGATCAGCGTGTTGATGAACTGCGTGTGGTGCATCACCTCGTATTGGCCGCCCAATGCCGGGTACTCGTTCTTGAAGGTGTTGAAGCAGTGCGGGCACGCCGAGACGATGCGCGTAATGCCGTAACCATTGAGCACGGCGATATTCTGCAGGGCCTGCATCTGGAAGAGGAACTCATTGCCCGCACGCCTTGCGGGATCGCCCGTGCAGCCCTCCTCTTGCCCCAGCACGGCGAACTTCACGTTGGCCTTGTTGAGGATGCGCACAAAGGCCTTGGTGATCTTGCGCGCACGGTCGTCGAAGGAGCCCATGCAGCCGATCCAGAAGAGGACTTCGGGCACTTCACCTTTGGCAGCGTAATCCGCCATGGTCTTCACTTGGAGTGGTTCGCTCATAAGGGACAGTTGTCAGTTGTCAGTTGTCGGTTGTCGGTTGTCGGTTGTCAGTTGTCGGTTGTCGGTCGGAGAACGGTCGGCAGCCGGAAAACTGACCACCGACAACTATTCCTCCGTCCACTTCATGCGTTGATCCGGCCCGAAAGCCCACGCGGCCCCGTTGTTCTCGATGGTGGTGAACATGGCGTTGAGGGACGGGCTGGGCTTGCTTTGCTCCATCACCAAGTAGCGGCGCATGTCCAGGATGATCTCCACGGGATCGATGTTCACCGGGCAGGCTTGGGTGCAGGCATTGCAAGTGGTGCAGGCCCAAAGTTCCTCCTCGCTGATGCGGCTGAAGAGGTCCTTGCCGTCATCTTCCCACTTGCCCTTCTTGTCGATCACGTGCCCCACTTCTTCCAGGCGGTCGCGCGTGTCCATCACGATCTTGCGCGGGCTGAGGAGCTTGCCGGTGATGTTCGCCGGGCACACGCTGCTGCATCGCCCGCACTCGGTGCAGGTATAGGCGTCCATCAAGCTCTTCCACGTAAGGTCGAAGACATCCTTGGCGCCAAAGTGCTCGGGCGGCATGCCGGGTGCGGGCTCGGCAGGCGGCGGCGGTGGCGGGATACTGGGGTCCACCATGCTCTTCACCTCGGCCGCCACGCGCGGCATCGCGCTCATCTCCGTCTTGGGCTGCAGCTTGCTGAACCACACGTTGGGGAAGGCCAGCAGGATGTGGAAGTGCTTGCTGTAGGGCAGGTAGTTGAGGAAGACGAGGATGCCCACGATGTGGAACCACCAGCAGAACCGTTCGATGCCCATGAGCGTGGAAGGGGCCATTTCGTTGAAGCCGGCCCAACCGGCCAACAACGAGCTGATGGGGAAAGCACCGGCCTGCGTGTAGTGGCCGGCGCCCAGGCCTTGCAAGGTGTGGTCGGCGGCGTTCATCAGCAGGAAGGCGCTCATGAGCAGGATCTCGAAGGTGAGGATCAGCCCGGCATCGGTGCGGGGCCAGCGGGTCATTTCGCGCGACCAGAAACGTTTGATGCGCAGCACGAAGCGGCGGATGAGGAAGATGGCGCAGGCCAGCCAGGTGAGCAAGGCCAGCACTTCGAAGCTGGCGATGAGAAAGCCGTAGAAACCGCCCAGGAAGCTGAGCACGCGGTGGGTACCGAAGAGCCCGTCAATGATGATCTCCAGCACTTCGATGTTGACGATGACGAAGCCCGCGTAGACCAGGATATGGAGGATGCCGGCCACGGGCCGCACCACCATCTTGCTTTGGCCCAGGGCCACCTTGCCCATCAGGGCCCAACGCTCGGCGGGGCGGTCTGTGCGGTCCACATCACGGCCCAGCAGGATGTTTCGCCGGATGCGGCGCACATTGCGGGTGAACAACCCGACCGCCGCGGCAAAGACGGCCAGAAAGAGGAGGGCGCCGATGTTCATGGCTTGCTGTTGGGCGGGTAGGCCTGTTGGATGCGTTCCACATCGGAACCACTGAGCTTGGGCAGCTTGTCCTTTCGACCGAAGATACTGAGGTAGCGGTGTGGATTGAGGCGGAGGTCCTCCATCAACAGGTCCATCTGGTGCGTGGCTGCGTTCAGGTTGGTGTAGAGGCTGTCGTCGGTCATCAGCTTGCCCAAGGTGCCTTCCCCGGCGTTGATGCGGGCCATGGTTTCCTTCAGGCCCTTGGAGGTGGCCTCCAGGTCGGCCATCATGCGTTCCAGGCGGCCGTTGGCCAGGGTGGCGCTGGCGCTGTCCATGTTGGCCAGCACGTTGGAGATGTGCTGGTTGTTGGCGGCCAAGTTGGCGCCCACCTTGTCGGCGTTGGAGAGGATGCCGCTGATGTGGTGGCTTTCCTTGGCGATGAGCAGATCGAGTTGGCGGGTGGTGGAGTTGATGTTCTCCAAGGTGGCCCGCAGGTTGGTGAAGCTGGCATCGATGTCGCGGCGGGCACTTGGGTTGAGCATGAGCTGCACGGCGGTAAGCACGGAATCCACGCTGGCGAGCAGGGCCTCGGCGCGGCGCTTGAGGGGGTCGATCTGGGCGCCCACCGATTCGGTGAGGCTCAGTTCGGCGTCGCTCAGGAGCGTATCGCCGCTCTGGGCGGGTGCCCCGGTGCCCAAGGTGATGCGCACCCCGCGCGAGAAGAGGTCCACACTGAAGAGCTCCGCCTTGGTGTCCTTGGTGAGCTGGAGCCGCTTTTCATGGATCAGGAAGCTCACGGCGATGCGGCCGGAACCGTCGGAGAGCATGTCGCTGCCCAGCACCTGCCCCACCTTGTAGCCATGGTAGAGCACCGGGGTGGCGTCGTTGATGCCGGACACGTCGCCGTACACGGCATGGTACACGTCGCCGCGCTGGAAGAGGTCCTTGCCCTTGAGGTAGTTCAGGCCGAAGATCAGCAGGGCGATCCCGGCGATCACCATCAGGGCGATGGAGTACTGGCGTTTGAGCTTTGGCACGGGCAGGAGGGTTAGTGGTCGCGGAGCAAATTAACGGCTTGCTGCAGATCGATGCGTTCCGCCCCGTTCCACGCGGTGATGAACGCCCCCTCGAAACCCTTGTTCTTGCAGGCTTGCTGCACCTTGCGGGCAGCGGCCAGGTCGGGTTCGTTGCCCACGCTGTACTTCCACAGGTCGCCGGCCTTCAACTCCTCCACGTTCAGCCCCTTGAACTTGGGCGAATCCACGGGGATGCGTTTGCTGCTGGTGGCGATCTGCACCTTGAAGCGGATGTTGCCGCTTTCCGTCACCTGGGGGGTGTCCGGCTTGGCGGCGGTGCCCGTCCCGGGTTTCCTGTCGAGTTCCTCGAAGCTCACATCCTTGTGCTCGATCCGGTCCTTGTACTCCTTGAAGGCCCTGTAGATGGCCGAGGCCATGTATTCCTGGCCCTTGTTGCCCTGGAGGAAATCCTCCTCGTCGGCATTGGTGAGGAACCCCAGTTCCACCAGCACGGCCGGCATGGTGGTGTAGCTGATCACCAGGAAACCGGCCTGCTTCACCCCGCGGTTCACGCGGCCCACACGGTCCTTGAACTGGTCCTGGATGAGGGAGCTGAGCAGCAGGCTGTGGTCCAGGTAGGCATTTTGCCGCAGGCTCAGCGCGATCATGCTCTCGGGGTCCTTGGGGTCGTAGCCGTCGTATTTCAGGGCGTGGTCGGCCTCCAGCAAGATGGATTCGTTCTCGCGCATGGCCACGCGCATGTTGGCCTCGGTCTTGTGCAGGCCCATCACGTACGTTTCGCAGCCGTGGGGATCGGTGCTGTTGTTGGCGTTGCAGTGGATGCTGATGAAGGCATCGGCCTTGTTGCGGTTGGCGATGTTGCTGCGCTCCATGAGCTCGATGAAGCGGTCGTCCTGGCGGGTGTACACCACCTTCACGTCGGGCAGGTGCTCCTGGATGTACTTGCCCACCAGGAGCGTAACGGCCAAGGCGATGTCCTTCTCGGTGGTCTTGTAGCGCTTGGTGCCCAGGTTGCCGGGGTCCTTGCCGCCGTGGCCCGCATCGAGCACCACGGTGGTGACGCGATTGGCGTTGGTTGCCGAATTTTGCGGCATGGCTTGTGTGCAGATCGCCAGCACGAAGCCCGCCGCCAGCCACCATGCCCCGCCCACGTTCCTGATGAAACCCCGAGCCGGGCCCGCGCCTGCCGCTACTTTCGGCGCGGCTTCCGCCGAGGTCGGCGCGCTGATGTCCTGTCTTCCTTCCATATCGGTTCCCCTCCGTGGCCGCGTGGCCCGGCGTGGCGAAGGTACCCTCCTGCCCTGCCGGGGCCGGGCGGTGCCATGGGCGCTTTTCCTCACGTTGTTGTCAGTAACCATGGGCCTTCGGGCAAGGGCGCAATCGCTGCAGGATGAAGTGAAGTACGCGGCGCGCGACAGCATCAGGTACGACCTGCCCAAGCAAATGGTGTACCTCTTTGGCGGCGGCACGGTGCACTACCAGGACATGGACCTCACCGCGGACCGCATCATCCTGGACCTGGGGGGTGAGCAGGTGCAGGCCTATGGCACGCGCGACAGCAGCGGCAACAAACAGGGCATGCCCCAATTCACCCAGGGCGGCCAGCGGGTGGATGCCGACAGTGTGGTCTACAACTTCAAGACCAAGGAAGCCCTCATCCAGCAGGTGCACACCGCTGAAGCGCAGCTGTACGCCTTTGCGCGCCTGAGCAGGCGCCACGCCAACGGCGAGGTGCACAGCCTCGGGGGCAGCCTCACCACCTGCGACAGGCCCCACCCCCACTACCGGTTCCAAGTGGCCAAGATGATGGTGATCCCCGACGACAAGATCGTGATGGGCCCCGCCATCATGAAGGTGGGCAACGTGCCCACGCCGCTGGTGGCCCCCTTCGGCTTCTTCCCCAACCGCAAGAACGGCGCGGCCGGCCTGCTGATCCCCACCTGGGGCAACTCCGACCAGTACGGCATCTTCCTGCTCAACGGCGGCTGGTACCTGCCCTTGGGCGACCATGTGGACCAGCAGATCACCGGCGACCTATACAGCCGCGGCAGCTGGGGCCTGCGCTCCATCACCCGCTACAAGCAACGCTACCGCTACAACGGCAACCTAGACCTGCAATTCACCAACAAGCTCAACAGCTTGCGGGAATACCCCGACTTCAGCGAGCAACGCACCTTCTTCGTGCGCTGGAGCCACCTGATGGACACGCGGGCCAGCCTCACCGACCGCTTCAACGCCAGCGTGAACCTGGGCTCCAGCCAAAACTTCACCAACAACTTCAACAGCAGCACGCAGGATTACCTGAGCAACACCTTCCAGAGCAACATCGCCTGGAACCACCTGTGGCCGGGCAAGCCGTACAGTTTGAGCTTGGCGGCACGCCACAGCCAGAACACCCTCAACCAGAGCTTCGACATCACCCTGCCGGCGGTGAACTTCATTGTACAACGCTTCTTCCCGGGCACCTGGTTCAAGCAGGAAACCCCGGGCAAGCAGCAGTGGTACGAACGCATCGGCGTAACGTGGGGCTCGGTCTTCGACAACCGCCTGAGCACCACCGAGGACCAGCTCTCCATGGCCAACATGCCCGCCCTGATGCAGCGCATGCGCAACGGCGTGCAGCACACCGGCTCGGTGAGCACCTCCATGAAAACGCGCGCCTTCACCCTCAATCCGCAGCTCAACATCACCGACCGCACTTACTTCGATGCGTTGCGCAAAACGTACCACCCCGGCTCCTCCTCCGTGGTGGCCGACACGGTGCCCGGCCTGCGCAACGTGTTCGACTGGAACATCGGCGCCACCGCCACCAGCAAGCTCTATGGCATGTACGCCTTCCGCAGCGGGCGCCTCAAGGCCATCCGCCATGTGATCACCCCCAGCGCCGCCCTCACCTACCTGCCGGGCAACGACACCCGCATCTTCGGGCCCTTCGGCACCGGGGGCAGCTACAGCAGCTATTCGCCGTACGACATCGGCCTCTACGGCCAGCCTTCGCCCAACGCCAGCGGACTGGTATCGCTGGGACTGGTACAAAGCCTGGAAGGCAAGATGGCGGCGCGCAAGCCCGATGCCGCCGGGGAGGAGCGCTTCACCAAGATCAAGTTCATGGACTACCTCGGCATCAACGCCAACTACGACCTGCTGAAGGATTCCGTGCGCTGGTCGCCCGTGGGCATCGCCGCCCGCACGCGCCTGCTGGACTTCCTGGACCTGAACTTGGCCAGCAACTGGAACCCCTATGCCACCGACAGCCTGGGCTTCAACGTGGACAGGCCCACACGCACCGTGGACGGCTCGCTGGCACACCTGCAAAGCGCCACCGCGGCCTTGGGCTTCGAGCTGCAGAGCAAACGCTATGGCACCGCCGCCGGCACTACCGGCACGAACGACCAGGTGGTGGCCGAGGCCGACCCGGACAAGGGCGCCCGCATCAACTTCAGCTTGCCCTGGCACCTGCGGGTGAACTACAGCTGGAGCATGGCGCGCAACTACCGCAGGGCCGAATTCACCGAACAGCAAACGCAAAGCGTGCTCTTCAGCGGCGACCTCAACATCCTCAAACACTGGAAACTGGGCTTCAGCAGCGGTTATGACATGGAAGCCGGCGAGTGGACGCCCACCTCGTTGAACCTCTACTGGGACCTGCACTGCTGGGAGTTCAACGCCAACGTGATCCCGCTGGGCGTGCGCAAGAGCTTCACCTTCCGCATCAACGTGAAGGCCAGCATTCTGCAAGACCTGAAGTACGAACTGCGCAAACCGTTCGGGAAGAACGAGGAGCTGTTGTATTGAGGGTGGAAAGCGCGGTCCATTGAAATGTGGTGTCCGTTGCCACAGGCCAGTGGCCCGTTCCTGGCATGGACCTGCCGATCATTGGGTGATCATCAAGCCTGCGCCATGAACGACCCGCTACAAGCGAAGCCGCCCCGCAACAGGCGGCCCCGCCGCTTTCCAAAACAAAACGCTCCTCAGCGCCCCATTCCCGAACGGCGTGTCTGCCGCTTCACCGCACCTTCACCGCGCGCTGCACCACCACCGCGCCGTTGAACAGGTACGTGCACAGGTACGTGCCCGCCGCCAATAGGCCCGTGTTCCATGTGTAGCTGTACGCACCGGCCTCGGCCTGTTCCTCACGCAACGTGCCCAAGGGCTTTCCGTCGATGCTGCTTACCACCAGGCTCACCCGGCCCGCCGTGGGCACAACGTATTCCAAGGTGGTGAGCTCGGCCAACGGGTTTGGGATGATCCGCAGGCGTTGCTCCTTCAGCTCACCAGCCTGGCTGCTTTGCTTGGGGGTTGTTCCATCTTGCGGGGCCATGCCTTGGTCTTGGGCGGCGCAGCAGGCGGCGAGCTGCTGTTGCATGTGGGCGATGGTGGCCTGCTGCTCTTGAACGGCCGAGACCAGCAAGGGAATCAGGGCGTCATACTTCACCGCCTTGAAATCCATGGCGGCAACGACCTCATTGCCCAAGCTGTCCACCTCCGCGGGGCGATGGACATCACGGACCAGCTCAGGCAGCACAGCCTCCATGTCCTGCGCTATCAGTCCCACCTGCGGTCCGGTGGGCAGGTTCAGCCATGGAAATTCCCCGGTGGCATACTGGTAGCGTTTGGGCTGTAATTGCATGATCAAATCCAGTCCTCCGTCATATGCTTCGATCTGGGTCTTCAGCGTAGCATCCGAGGTGGTCCATGCCGACCCCGTGGTGCTGAACTGGGCGCCTTCGGACCATACGGCCCAAGTGCCATTGCCTGCACCCGACGCTTTCCCGAGCAAACCTACCGCCCGGCCCGCGTTGGCGGTACATACGGCGTTGCCGAAAACGCCGATGATGTCCGCGGCGGGACTGTTGGACACGTTGATTGCAAGGCCTTGCACACCGTAGGAGAATTTGGCGTTCGTTGCCACGCCGGACACCCCCGTGAAATTGGCATTTATGAAATGTGCCGCCGATGCGGTGCGTGCATAACCCATGAGCGCCCGGCCGCCGATCGTATTGGACCAAAGCGTGGAAACCGTGACATCACCGGTGAAATTCGCTCCTTCGGCACTGTACTCCACTTGTAACTTGGCCTTGGGGTTTTGCATCCCGATACCCACGAAGTTGTCGTAGTTCCACGGGCAACCGCTCCCGTTGTACACGCTGGCCACATCGTTGTTGGCTTGCACCTGCCAGTCGCAACCGGCCAGGTTGTTGATGTTCCGCCATTTCAGCACGCCGCGCTCACCGCTGGGTGTAGGGCTGTCGTCCACCACAAGGACTTTGGTGAGTGTGGAAGCTTCCGGGTTATCGGGCAATTGTTGGATGCGGGCGCGGCCTGTAAGCACATGCAAACGTTCGGTGGGGTCCGTATTGGGCACGGAAAAATCCCCGATGCCCACGTTCACGTTGTCGCCGTCCTGGGGCCATAGGCGCATGGCCTCCAGGCCCTGGATGGAACTCTGGCCCGTGTGGGAGCTGCTGTTGTAGCCCCCGCAAAAGACGAACTTCATCCGGTCCGTGCCCCATGGGCTGCCGTTGATGTTGTCGCTCCACTGGATCACGAAATCCGTATTGTCATCACCCGCATATCGTTGGCCGATGTAGGCCTGGTCGCTGTTGCCGCTGAAGGTGATGCCATTGCGCATCCAGTTGCGGAAACCGTATTCCTGGGCGTAGACGTTCGGGGCCATCGTGCCCGCATCATCCACCAGGTGCAGCCGTGAAAAGGGCGCCCTGCTGTTCACGTTGGTGATCGCATCGGGCTCCCCGGTGAGCAGGGTGTACCCGTCCGCGATCACGTTGGTGAACGCGCCCAACGTGGGGTAGGTGACCCGCTCGTTGATCTGCGCCCGCAGCAGGTTCGAGGTAGTGAAATGGATCGGCTGGTTATTGATCGTGGACAACCGCAATGGTTGTGTGCTTAACGGATCGCAACCAAGGTATTGCGCCCCGCTGGTAATATAGTTTCCCAGCGTATTCCAGTCCTGCGCGGTCACCGTGCCACATGCCACGATCCCGATCGTGCATGCCCAAATTCTTGTTTTCATGGTCTTCGTTGTTGCGAAGACCGGAACCGTCATCGCACCACCACGAACTTCCCGCTCCACGCTTCTCCCTTCGCGCTCACCACCCGCAGCACATACAGCCCTTCGGTCAGGTGACGGATATCACCCGCCGAACCGCTGATCGATCCGAACCGGGCCACCACCCTGCCTCCGGTATCACATACCCATCCATGGGAATCAATGCCCGCACCGGTCACCAGTAGACCTTGCCCCCCATCAACCACGCGGATGCCGATTGGCCCTTGGCCGACTTCTTCGACCAAGGTGTTCAGCGGGCATTCCTCCGGATCGGTTGAAACACAGATCGCGTCATACAAGTAGTATGCTCCCCAAGATGGCTCTGTGCTCAAATGAACCGTATCGGTATGGGCATTGTCGAAGAAGTTGCCCAGCACGATGTACTGGTAGGCGCTATCCGCCACAAAGCTGCCGCTCAGGTGGGTCCACCCGGCCGTATCCGTCACGATCGTCGGGTTATTCACATGGGCGAAGTTGCGGGGCATGAACTCGGGTCCTGAACCGGTACTGCCGCTCCAGATGTGCTCCTGCATGGCAAAGAGGATGCCCTGGTTGTTGCAGGCCCAGCGGGTCCACCAGTACGACCCTTCCGTGGCCAGGTTCACCCAGTAGCTCACATAGTAGGTCTGGCCCACCACCAAAGGCTGCACTAATTGGGCGCCCACCAATTCGCGGAAATTATTGGCCTGGAAGCAGGCCATGCCCACATAGCCTTCACCATCCTGCGCATACTGCCAAGTGAAGCCGTTCCAAGGAACATCCACTAAGCTGTCCGCGCTACCAAAATTTCCGGCACAGGCATGGAAATACTCAGGATCTTGATCCCATCGGTCCCAATGGAGGGGTTTGTCCCCTTCCTGAAAGCCAATGGTGTATGGGCAGGTGTCATTCAGTTCGAAGCTCGGGTTGGGCACGAGGTTCTGCGCTTCGCAGCGGAGAGCGGCAAGGAGCAACAGGCAGCCAAGGATAGGTTTGAACCCTCGGCATGGCAACCTGTTGTAATCCTTGCGGAGAATCATGGTGTTGTTGAAGTTCATCGTTGCGGTGCGCAACGGTTCCGGTCTTCTTGTGTGAAATGTACGATGCAACGCGCAAATAGGCCTTGCATGTCTTCCCTTACGGTGGCCGGGAGGGGCCGGGGGTTGCCCGTGGTCCGCTGTGGATCACGCCTTGGCGGAAAATGGGGGTGCCGTCTCCATGGTTCCGATGTTGAAACTCAATCCACCAAAAAGCCGTACCGCTTGGGGAAGCAGGGAACGGCCGATGGACCTTGTCCGGTCAGAAACTCAAACGCTGTGCGCTGTGCGCTGCGCGATGTAAGGTTGCTGCTGTTGGTGAACGCGCCCAACGTGGGGAAGGAGATCCGCTCGTTGATCTGGCCCCGGAGCAGGTTCGAGGTGCTCAAGGGCACCCTGTAGGCCGAGGCCGGTGTCCTTCGCCCTCCGAACCACCCTTCCGTTCCCGCGGCCATCCCACCATTCCCCAGATCCAGTTCAGTGGCAGCGCCTCGTCCACTACATTAGCCGCCCCTGCAAGGAAGCCCTTCCTCCATGATCCATTCCGTACTACACCGCCTGGCGCTGTTCTGCGCCATGGCCCTGCCCTTGTCCATCCTCGCGCAAACCGGCACCGTTCGCGGCTTTGTGTACGACGAATCCACCGGGGAGCCGTCCATCTTCACCCCGGTATCCCTGTGGGGCGCCACCAACCACGGAGTGCAAACGGACGTCAACGGCTACTTCTCCATCAGCAAGGTGCCCCCTGGCCACTACACCCTGCGCATCGTGTACCTGGGCTTCGACACCTTGAAGAAGGAACTGGACATCAAAGCCGACCAGATCTACACCGAGCAGCTCTACCTGAAGAAGAGCAGCATACAGATGGACGTGGTGGAGGTGACCGCCGAGCAACAGAAGGCCAAGGAGAACGTGCGCGTGGGCATCACCAAGCTCACGCCCAAGCAGATCGACCGGTTGCCGGCCGTGGGCGGCCAGGCCGACCTGGCCCAGTACATGCAAGTGGTGCCCGGCGTGGTGTTCACCGGCGACCAGGGCGGCCAGCTGTACATCCGCGGAGGTTCGCCCGTGCAGAACAAAGTGCTCATGGACGGCATGGTGCTGTACAACCCCTTCCACAGCATCGGCCTGTTCAGTGTGTTCGACAACGACATCATCCGCAACGCGGACATCCTCACCGGCGCCTTCAACGCCGAATACGGCGGGCGCATCAGCAGCGTGATGGACATCACCACGCGCGACGGCAACAAGACCCGTTTCGGCGGCAAGGTGAGCGCCAGCACCTTCGCGGCGAAGGCCCTGCTGGAAGGCCCCCTGA